>JADYZO010000060.1 GCA_020853135.1 Gammaproteobacteria bacterium | reverse complement strand
GGGTCGTTGCCTTTCACCAACAGCAATGTTGTTGTTTTTTGCGTACGAAGGAGCACTACATGAAATATCTGAGCACCGCCGTGTGCGCGGCCGCCGTCCTGGCCGCCGGCTCGGCTTTCGCAGGGGACAATCCGGCCTGGACCTGGGGCCAGGGCCAATTCACTTCCATGTCCTCGGGTGACGATTCCAGCGATGAACTCGGCCTGACCGGCAGCATCGGCATCGCCGACCTGTTCCACGTCCAGGCGAGCTACCTGAATGGCACCATCGGCATCACCGGCGGTCCGGACCAGGACTACGACGGCTGGCGGCTGGTCGGTGGCGTTCATCCGCACATCGGCGCCAACACGGATGCCGTGTTCAACCTCCGCTACACCAGCTACAACCTCGATGACACCAGCAACGATGTCGATGCCTGGGGTGTCGGTGCCGGCCTGCGCCACATGCTGACGGACAAGGTGGAACTCAACGGCATGATCAACTGGGATCGTGCTGACATCGACCACGTTTCCAACGGCAAGAGCACCAACGTCTCCTGGGAAGTTGGCGGCCGCTACTTGGTTACGCCGGAATTCTCGGCTGGCGTCACGTACAACGACAGCGGTTCCGTCTACTACGGCGGGGGCTCCATGACCCTCGACCTGCGCTACCAGTTCCGCGACATCCTCTGAGGTCGCCGGGGGCTACCTCCAAGGGCGGCCCACGAGGAACCCGACGCCGGCCGCGAGGCCGGCGTTTTTTTTTGGGCTCGCGTCCCTTGGCCGGGCCTGCCGCGGCGCCTACACTGCGCCCCGATGCCCGAGCCCGCGCCCCCGGCCACCCGCACCCGCCTGCTCGCCCGGATGCTGCGCCTGGCGGCGCCCTACTGGAGCTGCGAGCGCAAGTGGCAGGTTCGCGGCACCACACTGCTGCTCTTCCTGCTGACCGTCGCGCAGGTGGCCCTGACGATCTGGGGCAACTACTGGAACCGCGCACTGTTCGACGCCCTGGAGGCCCGCTCGGTGCCCGGAGTGCTGGTGCAGGTGGGGGTGTTCGGGCTCATCTTCGCCAGTTCCATCGCCGTCACCGCGGCGCACCTGCTGGTCAAGCGGCGGCTGCAGCTCGACTGGCGCGCCTGGCTCACCGACCGGCTGATCGGCCGCTGGATGGCCGATGGCCGGCACTACCGCCTGCTGTTCAGCGCCGGCGAGCACGACAACCCCGATGGGCGCATCGCCGAGGACATCCGCATCGCCACCGAAAGCGCCATCGCGCTGGCCCACACGCTGGTCTACTCGGTGATGATCCTCGGCACCTTCGTCGACATCCTCTGGAACATCTCCGGCACCGTCACGGTGCCCGGCACCTCGCTGCAGGTGCCGGGCTACATGGTGCCGCTGGCCGTGCTCTACGCCGGCGCCGGCACCCTCGTCGGCTGGCTGTTCGGCCGCCCCCTGGTGCGCAGCACCAACGCCCTGCAGACCGCCGAAGCCAGCTTCCGCTACGGGCTCGCCCGGGCGCGCGAGCATTCGGAAGCCATTGCGCTGATGCACGGCGAGGCCATGGAACGGGCTGGTTCGGCGGTGCGCTTTCGCGACATCGTGCGTGACTGGGACCGCCAGTCGCTCGCCTACATGGGCATCGTCTCCTTCTCCACGGGCTACGGCGCGCTGCTGCCCGTGTTCCCGATCCTGGTGGCGGCCCCGCAGTACATCATGGGCACGATGTCGCTCGGCGTGCTGATGCAGGCGGCCCAGGCCTTCCAGAAGGTCACCTCCGCGCTCTCCTGGCCGGTGGACAACGTGGGCGAGATCGCCCGCTGCCGCGCCTCGGCCGACCGCGTGCTCGCGCTCTACCTCGACATGCAGCGGCTTGACGAGGAAGCGCGTGTGCCCGCTCCGGACCGCATCACGCTCGGCTGCTGCACCCCCTCACGCCTGAAGGTCGAGGAGCTGACCATCGCCGAGCCCTCGGGCCAGGTTCTCCTCGATCACTTCAGCTGCGACATCCGCCGTGGCGAGCGCGTGCTCATCACCGGCGACCCGGCGGTCACCAGCAGCCTGTTCAAGGTCATCGGCGGGCTGTGGCACTGGGGTCACGGCCGCGTCCTGCTGCCCGACGGCGGCCCGATGCTGTTCATGCCACACCGGCCGTTCCTCCCGGAGGGCACGCTGCGCGAGGCTCTCTGTTATCCGAAGCCACCGGATGCCTACGGCGACGGGTGCATCCGCCACGCGCTGGAGTGTGCGGGAATGGCCTGGCTCGCGCCGCGGCTGGATGCGCGCGACAACTGGGCGCAGGTGCTGCCGTTGCGCAGCCAGCAGCGGCTCGGCTTCGCCCGGGCGGTGATGCAGCAGCCGGCCTGGATCTTCATGGAGGAAGCCACCGATGCCTTCGATCCCAAGGGCGAGCGGCTGATCCTGGAAATGCTCCGCCACGAGCTGCCGAACAGTACCCTGCTCACCATCAGCTTCCACACCGGCCTCGAACCCCTGCACGACCGCAAGATCGTCCTCAACCGCGCACTACCCGCGCACGGTGCCGGTGTTCACTTATTGACTGATCAGCCGCCGAGCCAGACTCTGGACCTGCAGCCAATCAGTCAATAAGTGAACACCGGCACCGTGCGCCTCAGCTGAACGAGGCCGGGAGCCAGCCGCGCCCGACGCACTCGCGGAAGCACCAGGACGGCGTGGTCTCGGTGCGGTAGCTCCAGAAGAACCAGCCGCGGTAGTGCTCGAAGGCGGTGATCTGCGCGGCACCGTAGGCGCGGTTCGCGGTATCCACCTGGAAGCCGTCGAGGTCCTCCAGTGCGTGGTTGTACGGCCCTTCGGCCCAGAGCGAGACGACCTTGAGGTCCAGGCCCAGGCTCCACTCCCCGGCGATCCCCGGCACGCCGAGTTCATGCTGGACCAACCCGGCCTCGTCGCGCCAGAGCGCGGCGGTAGTAGTCCTTGAGGATCCCCGTGGGCACGTCCCAGCGCGGCTCGTTGAGGAACTCGATACCGAACAGCGCCGGATGCCCACGATAGCGGGCGGCCAGGCGCCCGAGGACATCCACCGAGTGCGCGATGTACTCCTCCTTCGTGTGCCACTCGCAGACATCCTTGATGCCGCCGTTGTCGAAGCCGTTCTGGCAGCCGGGCGCGGCGTGCAGGTCGAGCAGCACCTGCAGGCCCATCTCCCCGGCCCAGCCCATGGCCCGGTCCAGCACCTCGATGCCGCCGGTGACGAAGGGATGGCGGCTCGCGCCGTACTTCGGGTGCCAGGGATACGGCGGCCCGAATACCCAGTGGCCGAGCGGTATGCGCACCGCGTTGATGCCCACCGCGGCCAGCCAGGCGAAGTCCTCGCGGGTGATGAAAGTATCCCAGTGCCGGCGCAGCCGCGGCCCCGCCGCCGCGCCGAGCTCCGCGCACCAGGTGGTCTCGTCGGTGGCCGCCAGCCCCGCGAAGAGGCTCGGCGTCATCCACTTTTCCAGCACCAGCCAGCCACCGAGGTTGACGCCCCGCAGGCGGGGGGGCTGGAGAGGAGGTCCTGGCAGCATCGATTCATCCATCCGGTTGAGGCCAGCCGCAGCCGGCTCGCCCAGATTAGCGGGCACACCGGCCGGCTGCCAGACCGCCCGCTTGCCGGACACTGTGGCGCAAGCACGGCCAAATGCCCGCCGCTGCGGTAAAGTGGTGGCCTGGAGCAAGGGGAGCTCATCCGGACAGCCATGAGCCGCTTCAAGGCCGCCAAGACGCTCGATGCCATCGACGCCCGCATCCATGCACTGGAAGCCGAGCGCCGTGCGCTGGAGCAGCAGGCGCTGGGCGGCGAGATCGCCGAGGGCGCTGCGCGCCGTGAGCGCTATTTCGCCATTGGCGACAGTGCGCTGCGTCGCAGGCTCATCAATCTCGAGCGGGACCTCCACGAGAAGCGCCGCGAGCAGGGCGCCGCCACGGTGGCGTACTGGGACACGGTGGCCGCCGAGACCCGCCGGAAGCTCGATGACCTGCGCGAGCAATCACTGCGCTCATCCTGGCGGCGCGGCGTGTGGTACGACATCCTCACCATCCTCTGGATCCTGGTCGGCGGCGCCTTCTGGGCCTTCGGCTGGCCTGGCGCGCTGGTTGGCGCCGTGTTCACCGCCGCCTGGGCGCCGGTCCTCATGCGCGGACGTGAACGCACGCGCCTCGGTTCCATCCGGAAAGGCGAGGAAATCCTGCGTTCGGCGGAGAACGAACTGCGCCTCGCCGAGCGCGAGGCCGACAGCCACCGGATGGATGGCGACTTCTCGGCCACAGAGGCCGCCAGCGGAGTGCCCGGCGGCAGCTGAGCCTCGCGCACCGTGTCCCGGGCCGGGACTGGCCACCACCCCAAACGCAGTGGCCCGGCTCACTGAGCCGGGCCACCTTGCAGACATCGGCCGGGGAATCCCGGCCGGCGGAACTCAGGCCCCCTTCGGGGATGCGTCACCGTGGTCGCCATCCTGCGGCCGCTGCACGATGCGCCGCGCCGGGCTGATGATGGCCAGCGCGATCACGATGACCAGCGCCGCGATGGCCAGGCCGATCTGCACGGCGTATTTGCCCGGCTGCACCCAGATCTCGGCGATCTTGCCCCACTTCTCGAGGATCTCCACCACGTTGTAGGCGATGATCGCCGTGGGGATCGCATAGCGCATGGCCGGGGCGACGCGCTGGTACCACCACAGCCGCTGGCCGAGGTACGCCGCCCAGATGGCGAAGAGGCCGCAGGCGATGAAGGTCGCCGGGGAATCAGTGCCGAAGAAGGCCGGGTTGTACAGGATCAGCAGGACGATGTAGCAGAACCAGGTGACGTAGATCGTCTCCATGGCAACCAGCAACGAAATATTGCGATCGGCCACCGCGGTGCGCTCGCCCGGCGGCGTCAGGTGGAAGTTGCGGTGCATCCACATGAACATGTTGCAGCGCGTGTCCCGTCTCGAGAAGAAATACAGCAGCGAGGCAAACAGCACGCCGATCGAGGACAGCATCACGCGATACTCGGGCAGCGTCTCCTTGGCCCCCCAGACCACCGGCTTCACGCCCAGGTCATCAGCCACATAGACGAAGCTGAACTCGATCCAGGCGAGCCAGATCAGGCTGCCACCGGCAAACCCCAGCAGGGTCGCCGAAAGCTCCGGACGCTTGCCGCCGACCCACACCATCACCGCGCCGATGAGGCCGAGGAAGAACGAGGCCATGAACACGTGTTCCTTCAGCCAGACGTGTTCCATCATGTACATGACGTAGTGGCCCACGCCCTGCCAGCCGAAGACGACGAGCAGCGCGATGATCGCCGGGAGGGGCGCCTGGTAATACTTCTGGAATGTGGTCGTGGCCATGCGGAAGTGCCTGTCTGGAAACCGAGGATCTGGCTAGGTTAGTCCGCGCAGGGAGGCAACGGAAGGGCGGCCGGTGTGGCGTGATGCCGCGGATGAATTATGGGACAAACAGGGCTAAAAATGTCCGAAATTGGCGGCCGCTGACCCACCGCCACGACCAACAACTTCGAAACCGCGACCCGTCACCGATTGCGTGCCTCCGGCCAGCCACTATCAGGCCGTCAGGTGAGCTTGGAGAGTCGCAAGCAGCAGCCCAGCCGACGTCCCCCCGCTTTCAGTAGTGCTTGGCAATAGAGCCGTCCGGCAATTGTAACGGCCTTGCGGCCAACTGCTGGGCATAGGCGGCGGAGGTGAGCCCGCCGGGTGACTTCTTTGGTCGTTCTTCGTTGTATTCCCGGCGCCAGGCTTCGATGACAGCGCGAGCATGAGGCAGGCTCATGAACCAGTGCTCGTTCAGGCACTCGTCCCGCAGCCGGCCGTTGAACGACTCGACGTAGGCGTTCTGGTTCGGCTTCCTCAAGCACTGGACCTCGACCCAATGACGCAGCAAAGGGTTTTCCTGCCCGCATCGATTCAGCCACAGCGACGGTGATCAGGCCCGGCCCTCCACCGCCGGCAGGAATCCCGCCAGCAGGCCGATGACGGGCAGGAACGCGCAGAGCTGGTAGACGAAGCCGATGCTGGTGGCATCCGCCAGTTCGCCGAGCACCGCGGCGCCGATGCCGCCGAGGCCGAAGGCAAGCCCGAAGAAGAGCCCGGCGACGGTGCCGACGCGCGAGGGCATGAGCTCCTGCGCGTAGACGACGATGGCGGGGAAGGCCGAGGCGAGGATGAAGCCGATCGGCACGCTGAGCACGCCGGTCCAGAACAGGTTGGCATGGGGCAGCGCCAGCGTGAAGGGCAGCACGCCGACGATGGAGAGCCAGATCACCTTCTTGCGCCCGATGCGGTCGCCGATCCAGCCCCCCGCAATGGTGCCCGCGGCGGCCGCGGCGAGGAACACGAACAGGTGCAGCTGCGAGCCCTGCACCGAGACCCCGAACTCGCTGATCAGATAAAAAGTGTAGTAGCTGGTCATGCTCGCCATGTAGAAGAACTTCGAGAAGATCAGCGCAACCAGCACCGTGATGGCGAGCGCCACCTGCCGGCGTGGCAGCGGCGGCTCCCCGGCGCGGCTGGCGGCCCCCGCCTCCATCCGCGCGAGCCCCTGCGACTTGTACCAGTGCCCCACCCGCACCAGCAGGAAGATGCCGAGCAGCGCGGCCAGCGAGAACCACGCGACGCTCGCCTGGCCGTGGGTGAGCACGACGAATGCCGCCAGCAGCGGCCCGGTGGCCGAACCCGCATTGCCGCCGACCTGGAACAGCGACTGCGCCAGCCCGTGGCGGTGGCCCGCGGCCATGCGCGCCACCCGCGAGGATTCGGGATGGAACACCGAGGAGCCCACACCGACCAGGGCGGCGGCCACCAGCAGCACGTTGAAGTTGTGGGCATAGGCGAGCAGCAGCAGGCCACAGAGCGTGCTGCCCATGCCCATCGCCAGCGAATAGGGCTTGGGCCGGCGGTCGATGTAGTGCCCCACCAGCGGCTGCAGCACCGAGGCGGTGACCTGCGAGGTGAAGGTGAACAGCCCGATCTGCCCGAACGTGAGGCCGTAGTTGGCCTTGAGCACCGGGTAGATCGCCGGCAGCAGCGACTGCATCATGTCGTTGAGCAGGTGGCAGACGCTGATGGCGGCGAGAACGCCATAGGCCGTGCCCTCGGCAGGCAGGCTGCCGGCGCGGGTGGAGGGGGTGTTCACGTGTGGGTGCAGGCCTGGCCGGATCGGCGCACAGCCTAGCAAAGCAGCCCTGCGCACGCCACGCGCGCCACCGGCGTGTCGCCAAGCGGCCGGACACGCGGTATCTTTGGCCCCGGACACCCGGCCCGAACCGCCCGGGTCGGCACCTGACACCAGCCCCGGACGGACCGCAGGTGAATACATTGCAGGCCAGCAACCGCTATCCCCCGCTCTCCATCGGCATCCACTGGCTGACGCTGCTGCTGCTCGCCGGCTCCTATGCGCTGATCGAGCTGCGCGAGTTCTACCCGAAGGGCAGCGATCCGCGGGAACTCATGAAGACCTGGCATTTCATGGTGGGGCTGGTGGTGCTGGTGCTGACCATCGCGCGCCTGGGCCTGCGCCACCGCGTCCACCTCGCCGCCATCGAACCGCTGCCGCCCGCCTGGCACCAGGCGCTGGCGACGCTGGGGCACATCACGCTCTATGTCTTCCTCGTGGTCATGCCCCTGCTCGGCTGGATCACGCTGAGCCTCAAGGGCAAGCCCGTCCCGTTCTTCAGCCTGGAGCTGCCGGCACTCGCCGGCCCCGACAAGGCGCTCGCCGGGGACTTCGAGGAGATCCACGAGACCATCGGCAACATCGGTTACTACCTCATCGGCCTGCACGCGCTGGCCGCGCTCTACCACCACCACTTCCTGCACGACAACAGCCTGCTGCGCATGCTGCCCGCGCATCAGGCCGCGCGGCTCGCCGCCCGCTCCGCCAGGCGCAGCCACTGAACCAGAGGATTCCCCCGGTGAACGACACTCCCGCACGCAGGCTGCCTGCCGCAGCCCTCCTGCTCCTCGCACTCCTCGGCGCCAGTGCGCTGCAGGCCCACACCGGGGAGGAAGCCCCGCCGATGGCCCTGCGCGGTGCCATGCAGAAGCTCGGGCAGGACATGCAGGCGGTCACCGGCGCGATCGCCGTCGAGGACTGGGCGAAGGTGGCCGAACTGGCGCCGGGCATTGCCCACCACGCCGAGCCGCCACCTGAGGAGAAGGCGCGCATCATCGCCTGGCTGGGCGCGGATGCCGGCCGGTTCCGCGGCTTCGATGCCGAGGCCCATGAGGCGGCAACCGCCATGGGCGCGGCCGCGGCACGGGGCGATGGCACCGCCGTCATCGCCGCGTTCGCCAGGGTGCAGGAAGGCTGCCTCGGCTGCCACCAGGGCTTCCGCAAGGCGTTCATCGGGCACTTCTACGGGCAGCACTGAGGCGCCGCCGGCGCCCGGGCCCGCTGCGCCAGCGCCTCAGGCGTGGCCGGTGTGCGGCCGGCGCGTGAGCCACACCAGCGCGGTCATCGCGAGCGCCACCCAGCCCGACAGCCAGAAGATCTCGTTCGCCGCGAGCTGGTAGGCCTGGCGCACCATCTCGCGCGTGATCATGCCGGCGGCCTGCCCGGCGCCGACGCCCAGCGCCTGCATGGCCTCGACGGTGGCGCGGTAGTCGGGCGAGAGCACGGTGAGGTGATCGGCCAGCCGGCTCTGGTGCAGCGCCTCGCGCCGGTCCCACAGGGTGGTGATCAGCGAGGCGGCGAAGCTGCCGCTGGTGATGCGCGCGAAATTGGAGATGCCGGTGGCCATGGGGATCTGCTCGGGCGTCAGGCCGTCGAGCTGGATGGTCAGCAGCGACACGAAGAAGCAGCTCATCGCGATGCCCTGCACCGGCAGCGGCAGGACGTAGGTCAGCAGGTCGTCGTGCGTGGTGAAATCCGCGCGCATGAAATAGGAGACGGCAAAGGCGACGAAGGCGATCGTCGCCATCAGCCGGGTGTCCACCCGGTTGCCGGCGCGCGCCACCAGCGGGGTGAGCAGGAAGGCGATCACCCCGGCGGGTGCCGCCACCAGCCCGGCCCAGGTAGCGGTGTAGTCGAGCTGGGTCTGCATCCACAGCGGCATCAGCAGCAGGTTGGCGAAGAACACCGCGTAGCCGAAGCAGAAGGCCACCGTGCCGAAGAGGAAGTTGCGGTTGCGGTACAGGCTGAGGTCCACCGCCGGGTGCTCGTCGGTCAGCTCCCAGACCAGCCAGACGAGGAACAGCACGAGGGCGACGATCGCCAGCACGGTGATGAACGTCGAGTGGAACCAGTCGGCATCCTTGCCCTTGTCGAGCACCACCTGCAGCGCGCCCACCCACAGGACCAGCAGCGCCACGCCGACCGTGTCGATCGGCAGCCGGCGCGTGGGCGTCTCGCGGTGGCGCAGGCCGCGCCAGCACACCAGCGCGCAGAACACGCCCACCGGCCCGTTGATCAGGAAGATCCAGCTCCAGTGGTAGTTGTCGCAGATGTAGCCGCCGAGGATCGGTCCGGCCACCGGGCCGATGAGCGTGGTCATCGACCACACGCCGAGCGCCGTCGAGCGGCGGGCCGGCGGGAAGATCGCGATCAGCAGCGTCTGGCTGCCGGGGATCATCGGGCCGGAGACCGCACCCTGCAGGATGCGGAAGAAGATCAGCGACTCGATGCTCCAGGCCAGGCCGCACAGCATCGAGGTCAGCGTGAACAGCACCACCGAGGTCACGAATACCCGCACCACGCCGAAGCGGCCCATCAGCCAGCCGGTCAGCGGCACCGCCACCCCGTTGGCCACCGCGAAGGAGGTGACGATCCACGTGCCCTGGCTGGCGCCGACACTGAGGTTGCCCGCGATGGTGGGCAGCGAGACGTTGGCGATGGTGGAGTCGAGCACCTGCATGAAGGTGCCGAGCGCCAGCCCGAAGGCGGTCAGCGCCAGCGCGCCACCCTGCAGCGGCGCCTGCGCGCCGGGGCTGTTCACCGCTGCCCGCCGGCGTTGGCCGCGATGATGCGCTCGATCGCGGCCTCGACCTCCGGGCTGAGGCCCGGTTGCGCGGGATAGGGGCTCTGCGCCTCGCGGCCGAGCGGCGAGCCGGAGCGGTCCGCGGTGTCCACCTCCACCGTGACCGACAGGCCGATGCGCAGCGGGTGCTCCGCGATCTCGCGCGCGTTAAGGCCGATGCGCACCGGCACGCGCTGCACGACCTTGATCCAGTTGCCGGTGGCATTCTGCGGCGGCAGCAGCGCGAAGGCATTGCCGCTGCCCGCGCTGAGGCCGAGCACATGGCCGTTGAAGACGACGCGGCTGCCGTAGATGTCGGTGGTGATCTTCGCCGGCTGCCCCGGGCGCAGGTCGGCCAGCTGGGTTTCGCGGAAGTTGGCATCCACCCACAGCCGCTCCAGCGGCACGACCACCATCAGCGGCGTGCCGGCGGCGATCTGCTGGCCCATCTGCACGCTGCGCCTGCCCACCGTGCCATCGACCGGCGCCACGATGTGCATGTGGCTGCGCCGGATGGCGGCACGCCGGTAGCTGGCGATGGCCGCCAGCACCGCCGGGTTGCTGCGCACCTCGGCACCCTGCACCTGGGCCTGCGCCTGCGCGAGCCGGCCTTCGGCCTGGCCGAGCGTGGCGCTGGCGCTGCTCACGGCCTCCTCTGCATGAGCGAGTTCCTCGCCCGACACCGCACCCTGCGCCGCCACCGGTTCGCGCCGGGCGAGGTCCGCGCGGGCGCGGGCGAGCGCCGAGCGTGCCTCGGCCACCTCCGCCTGCGCAGCCGTCACGCGCGAGAAGTCGCCCCGCACCGCGCGCACCGCCTGGCCCAGCTGGGCCGCCGCTGCCGCCAGCTCGACATCCGCCGTGGCGGGATCGAGGTCCACCAGCGGCTGGCCGGCGCGCACGCGCTCGGTGTCATCCGCATGGAGCGCGATCACGGTGCCCGGATCACGCGCGGTGATCATCACCTGGTCGCCGCCCACGTAGGCATCGTCGGTCGATTCGCGGGAGCCCGCGAAGAACTGGTGCCAGGCGCCGTAGGCGAGGGCGCCGCCGACGACGACAACCGCCAGCACCATGAGCCACTGGCGGCGCGCCTGTTGCCGGGGCGTCCCGGCCGGGCCTGCTGCGCCGGCGGGCTTCTCGTGGTTCTCGCTCATGGTGAAGACCTGGTGTCGGTGACAGTGGCAAGGTGTTCGGGATCGAAGCCGCCGCCGAGCGCCACCAGCAGGCGGACCCGCGCCGTGACCTGGTCGGCCTCGAGATCGGTGACCGCCTGCCCGGCGGCGAGCGCGCGCAGGCCCGCCTCGATCAGCTGGAGTCGCGAGCCGAGGCCGGCGCCGAAACGCGCCTCCTCGAGGCGCTGGAGCGCGGTGATCCCGGCGCTGGCCTCGCGCTGCGCCTCGAGCGCCCTGGCGAGGCTCTGCACGCGGGTCAGCGCATCGGCGGCCTCGCGCACCGCATCGAGCACCGCCCCGTTGTAGTCGGCGACCGCCCCGTCCGCGCGCGCGTTGGCCCCGGCATAGGCGGCGCGCAGCCGGCCGCCGTCGAAGATCGGCAGGTGCACGGCGGCGCCGGCGCCGTAGGTGGCCGCATCGCTGGTGAAGAGCTTGCCGAGGCCGATGGCCTGCACGCCCGCCAGGCCCACGAGGTTGATGTTGGGGTAGAAATCGCTGCGCGCCACCTCGCGCCCGGCCATGGCAGCCGTGATGCGCGCCTGGGCGGCGAGGATGTCCGGCCGGCGCGCCAGCAGATCGGCCGGCAGCGTGTCCGGCAGCGGCAGCGCCGCATCGAGAACCAGCACGGGGGGCTCGAGCGTCGCGTAATAGTCCGCACCCCGGCCCGCGAGCAGCGCGCAGGCGTGGACCAGCGCCTCGCGCCGGGCCTGCGCCTGCACGAGATCCTGCCGCGCCTCGGCCAGCAGGGTCTGCGCCGTGCGGACCGCCTGCCCGCTGTCGAGCTGGCTGCGCACCCGCAGCTGCACCAGCCCGAGGGCGGCACTGCGTTCATCGAGCACCGCCTGCGCGGTGGCGAGCTGGCGCTCGCTGCGGGCCAGGTCGATGTAGGTCTGCACCACCGAACCCGCCAGCGCCAGGCGCGCGGCCGCATAGTCGAGCGCCACCGCACCCGCCTCGGCACGCGCCTGCCCGACCGCCGCGGCCTGGCGTCCCCAGAAGTCGAGATCCCAGCCGAGATTGGCCTGAATGTCGCCGATGCCCCGCGTGCTGCCGCCATAGGGCGGCGGGATGATGTAGGCATCGCTCAGGCGCTGGCGCTGCACGCTGCCGTCCACCGTCAGCTGCGGCCGGCGCGCCGCGTCGGCCGTGGCGAGCAGGCTCTGTGCTCCGCGCACGCGGGCGAGCGCGGCCTCGAGTGTCGGGTTGTCCGCGAGGGCGGCCGCGACCAGACGATCGAGCTGCGGATCACCGAGCGCCCGCCACCAGTCCGCCTGGATGGCGGGTGCCGCCCCGGCATCCAGTCCCAGCGCAGGCACCGACAGCCGCGTCACGGTCACCGGTGCACGGGGCGCCGTGCAGGCCACCAGCACCAGCGTGCCGAGCGATGCCAGAACAATGAAGCGGCTGCGGCTCACGGGTTCATCCTGCGTCGCCGGTGACCGCTTCGAGCCGGGTG
Source organism: Gammaproteobacteria bacterium (assembly GCA_020853135.1). GTDB lineage: Bacteria > Pseudomonadota > Gammaproteobacteria > Steroidobacterales > QUBU01. Next base: position 110,578 of record JADYZO010000060.1, on the reverse strand, counting down.
ACCAGCCGGTTGAGCGTCGTGATCAGCCGGTGGACATCGCCGTGATCGAAACCCTCGAGAACCTCGTTCCAGAGGCCGGTGACGCGCGCGGCCAGGTCCGTGACCGTCCGGCGACCCGCCGCGGTGATCACCAGGCGGGTCACGCGCCGGTCGCCGCCATCACGCTGGCGGGCCAGGAGACCGCGCTGCTCGAGCTGGTCCACCAGCCGGGTCATCGCCCCGCTGCTGTGCCCGATGTTGCGTGACAGTTCGGCACAGCTCGCCGCCGTGCCGCTGTGGACCAGCGCCAGCACGATCCACTGGGTGAAGGTGATTTCGCTGCCCGCGAAGGCCGCCTCGGCGCCCGCCATGCTCAGCTTGTGCGCGCGGCGCAGCAGGTACCCCAGGGCATTGGCGGGGGTCAGCGCATCGGGTTGATAGAAGGAGGGCACAAATGGCTGCCTGGGCAGTGACTGCCGAAGAAGATAGCGCGGTATCCCAGCTGGAGCAAGCCCCGGGGAGCCTATGGCAGTCGTTGCGAAGTCCCGAGCGCCCCCGTCCGGTGGCCTGCGGTGCGAGGAGGGCTCAGCGTGATTCGTCCGCCGGACCTGACGCTTTCGCTGCCGGCCATCCGCCCCCGAGAGCCTGCAACAACGCTGCCGTATCGGCATGACGGGCAGCCTGGGCCTGTACGCTGACTACCGTCGCCTGCCACCACGCCTGCTCGGCACCAAGCAGCGAGAGATGGCTGATATCACCGAGCGCCAGCTGCCTGCGGGCCAGCACCAGGCTCCTCGCAGCAGCCCGCTCGGCCGCAAGAGCTGCACGCAGCCCGTCCTCGTCCTGCGCCAGCGCATGCAAGGCGTCGGCGACACCCTGGTACGCGGCAAGCACCGTGCTCCGGTATTGGGCCATGGCCTGAAGATAGGCAGCTTCAGCCGCCGCCTGACGATGCGCGAGCGCACCGCCGGCAAAGATCGGCTGGGTGGCTGCGGCGGCAATGCTCCAGAAGCCGCTGCCCGCCCTGAAGAGATCCGCCATGGCCGTGGCCACACTGCCTGTGTTGGCAGTCAGCGTGAATTGCGGAAGCCTGGCTGCCGAAGTACCACTGTTGGCCCTTCGCCGTCTGATGCATCTCCGGATCCCGCTCTCCGGTCTTGTTTTTGGTCGAGCTCGGCGCCCCGATGATCGTGGCATCGACGATGGTGCCTCTGGCGATCTTGATGCCGCTGCGGTGCAGGTGGTCGTTGACCGCCGTCAGCAGCGTCTTGCCGAGCTTGTGGCGCTCCAGAAGATGGCGGAACTTGCACACCGTGGTCTCGTCCGGAACGCTCTCCACCCCGAGGTCGATGCCGGCAAAGCCGCGCATCGCCACCGAGTCGTACAGCGCTTCTTCTACCGCCGGGTCGGAGAGGTTGAACCACAGCTGCAGGAAGTAGATCCGCAGCATCCGCTCCACCGGGATCGGCGGGCGTCCGCCGGCCTGGCTGACCTTGGGGTAAACCGTGTGCACCGCTGCCGCCAGCTTCGGCCAGGGAATGATCCGGTCCATGTCCAGCAGAAACTGCGCTCGGCGCGTCGTCTTGCCGAATTTCTCGAAACTCGACAGCGTTTGCTGTTTCAGCACGACCTCCCCACGGTTGAGCAATCATGCCTCAGCGTGGGAAGTAAATCAGAGGTTCCTTAACTTACCTTCCCTTACTGAGTCGCCACTGCAGTCGCTTCCTCCACCTCCGGGGTCGATAATCCGGAGGTTTGAACGGCCAAGTTTGGCCAGGACCCAGCGCGGGCAATGCTCATGCCAGCCATGGACGGTTAACCGGTGCGCGGGGCCGGCATCCAAAAAGCTGGCGTCGCGCAGCGCCTGCATGAAGGGGCGGGCCATCCAATGACAGGCTCGGGCGATGGCACCATCCGGCCATTTCCCGACGTCTCCTTGCGGGGCCTTCTTCCCCACAAATGCCCACAGTAATGCCAGGTGTCCGATCGCCGTCGGAAGCTCGATGCCCATCCGCGCGGCCAGGTCGAACGTCTTTGGATGATCCAGGGCTTCTAGCTTCATCCTACGAACTCTTGACCTTCCGACTTAGTGTTACTACAGTAAGTCACGTGGAAATCGTCTTTGATCCTGCCAAAGACCTACGTAACCGCGCCAAGCACGGTGTTTCGCTGGTGTTGGCTGCGCGGCTCGAATGGGACCTGCTGCTGGCCATCGAGGACACGCGCCGCGACTACGGCGAGCCGCGCATAATCGGATTCGCACCGATCAAAGACCGGGTCTACTGTGTGGTTTTCACCGACCGCCCAGAGCACCGCCAGCGCCGAATCATCAGCCTGCGCAAGGCCAACCGTAGAGAGGTGCGACGCTATGCCCGCAAAATCGAAGCCCCGTAAGTTCCGGCTGCCGACGCCAAAGGAAGATGCCGCCATCACTGCCGGCATCGCTGCCGACAGGGACACCCACGAAGTGAGCGCGGCGGAATTCCGGCGCATGAAGCGCATGGGCCGCCCTCGCTCGCAGGCGCCTACGAAAGTATCCACCACGGTCCGCCTGGATGCTGACGTGCTCACTGGACTGCGCGCCACCGGGCGTGGCTGGCAGACGCGCGTCAACAGCGCCCTGCGCTCCTGGTTGCGGCGGCAAAAGCCCGAGGCGCGCCGCAACCCGTAGCCTCCTGCCGCGTCCGTCACTTGATCACCCCTGTGATCAGCACCGCCGCCGCGGTGATCGGCGCCACGACAGCCACTAACGCGACGCCGACGCCGACCACCAGGCGCACCACGCCGTGCCGCACCTCAGCGCCCGCCCAGGCCGCAGTAGCCGGATGACCACGCCTCAGCGTTGGCCACGGGCTCATGACAGCACCCAGGCGACCAGCACGGCGAACGGCGCGGCGCACACCATCGCCACGCCTGCGAGCCGCCACGGGATCAGCTTCTGCCGCATCTCAGCGCGCATCCGGGACTTGCCCAGGTCATAGGACCGTTGGAGAGCCGCGCGGAATTCCTCGCGGGTTAGGTCAACTACTTCCGTCTGCATGGTAGCCATTCGAACCCGGATTTGATTTGTCCCAGCCGCTCGTGGGATTGAAGCTTTCCGGTTCTTATCTACCAACGTTTACTCAAGATCGCGTCTCGTTGACGGACGCGTCCGTCGCTTTCGACTTCAATCACCTCGTCCACAGCAACACCGACGTCATAGGAGTTACGCTTATTACCAGCCCAGTCCCACTTCCTGACGCGGGGTGGGTGCTACTGTCAGGAGTCGCGGCGCTTTGGCGAAGCTATTGCCGTCAGCGTGCCTAGTCCAACAACCTTAGTAAGTACCCCAGAGAACGCCTTCAATGACTGGCTCCCAATTTCGGGTGCCAATATCCCATACGGAGGATGCTGAACTGGGCATGGCTGAAGGCCCGGGCGCGGGCGGGGCTCCTGCAGGTTCGCGTACACGACCTCAAACACACGTTCGGACGCCGGTTGCGGGCCGCTGGCGTGAGCTTCGAAGATCGCCAGGACCTGCTGGGGCACCGTTCCGGACGGATCACGACACCCTACTCGGGCGCCGAATTGTCGAAGCTGATCGACTCGGCAAACAAGGTGTGAGGGCGTGACCCGGACAGACGGCCCGAGCTGGTCGTGCTGCGGCGTCTGAACGTGAGCTAGCCGGGTCCCGCAAAACTCCCGCAACACGGGGAACAATGTCCCGCAGCGTCGGCAAGCTATTGTTTGAAGTGGTGGCCAGGGCCGGAATCGAACCAGCGACACGCGGATTTTCAGTCCGCTGCTCTACCAACTGAGCTACCTGGCCATCCGGGGAAGCATCGCGCAGGGGCCGCGGCCACGAAGGGCACCCGGCGGCGAAGCCGGCCGGGGAGCGGCATTTTAAGCCGTGCGGGCCAACCCGCGTCAAGGCAAGGGGGCTACTCCCGGAAATCCGGCGGCTTTTCCGACCCGCCCCCGAAGAGGAATTTCTCCATTTCCTGCTCGAGGAAGCTGCGCGCCTTCGGCTCGAACGGGGTGAGGCGATACTCGTTGATCAGCATGGTCTGGTGGCGCATCCACTGCTGCCAGGCCTGCTTCGAGACGTGGTCGAAGATGCGCTTGCCGAGTTCGCCCGGGTAGGGCGGGCGGTCGAGGCCGTCGGCTTCGGTGCCGAGGAGGACGCACTGGACTTTCCTGGACATGGCGCACCGCGGCTACCGCCGCTCCTGGGTGAGGGAATCGAGGAGCCGCGCCACCGGCGCGGCAAGGCCCACGCGGGCGGGCTCGCGCAGCTTATACCAGAGCCAGCGCCCGCCATCCAAGGCGCGCGAAGGCTCGGGGACCTCCACCTCCACCGGGGTCATGTCGAGGTCGAAGTGGGTGAAGCCGTGGCGGAGCACCGGGTGCACGCTGAGCCGCGCGGGCGCGCGGCCGATCTCGCGCTCGCACCAGCCGGCCACCTCATCGACACCCGCCACCTCGGGCAGGCCCCAGAGGCCGCCCCACAGCCCCTCGTTCGGGCGCTTCTCGAGCAGCACGCGACCGGCACCGAGGCGCACGAGCATCACCACGCTGGCGCGCCGTGGCCGCAGGCGTCGCGGCCTGGGCGCGGGAAGCCGTTCGGCGATGCCATCGCGGTGGGCCACGCACAGCGCGCCGAGTGGGCAGTATCCGCAGGCGGGCCGGCGCCGGGTGCAGACCGTGGCGCCGAGGTCCATGATCGCCTGCGTGTAGGCGCCGGGCCGCCCGGCCGGGGTGTGGCTGTCCGCCAGCGCCCAGAGGCGCGCCAGCACCGCGGGTGTCACCGGCGGCTCCTCGATGCGGTGCAGGCGCACCAGCACCCGCTTCACGTTGCCGTCGAGGATCGGCTGGCGCTGGCCGGCGGCGAGCGCGAGGATGGCCCCCGCAGTCGAGCGGCCGATGCCGGGCAACGCGAGCAGCGCATCGATGTCGGCGGGAATCTCGCCGCCGTGTGCCTCGCAGACCCGCTGTGCGGCGCGATGCAGGTTGCGCGCGCGGCTGTAGTAGCCGAGCCCGGACCAGGCGTGCAGCACCGCATCCGCGGGCGCTGCCGCCAGCGCGCGCACCGTGGGGAAGGCCGCCATGAAGCGCCCGTAGTAGCGCTCGACGGTCGCCACCTGCGTCTGCTGGAGCATCACCTCGGAGACCCACACGCGGTAGGGCGTGGGGTCCTCCTGCCAGGGCAGGTCCTTGCGGCCGTGGGCGTCCCACCAGGCGAGCAGCGCCGGGGCGATGCTCACGGCTGGGCCGGCGCGGCGGGTTCGGGTGGTGGCTTGAGCAGGTCGCGCAGCCCGCGCTTGAGGATGTCGCGCGGCTTTTCCGCCTTCTGGGGCTGCTGCGGCGGTTGTGCATCCGGCTGCGCACTGCCGGCCGCGGCGGCCTGGTCCGCGGGCGGGCCGGCGGTGCTGCCCGCAGGCGGCTGCTCATCGCCACCGAGCTTCCTGAGCAACTGCTCCCTGAGCTTCCCGGTCGCGATCCCGGCCACCATGTTCTTCAGGTCCACGCCCACCTTCGGCTGGTCGAGCGGGCCCTTGACGGTGAGCGGGATGCTCAGGCCCTTGAGGTCCTTGAGCGCGCGGCCATCGGCCAGCACCGGGGTCTCGAACACCTGCGCCTGCAGCGCATAGTCCATGCTGCGGGCCACGAGGTTCAGGCCGCCAGTGCCCGACAGGCGGATGAACGGGATCTCGGCGAGCAGCCGGCTGGTCCTGAGCACGCCGTCCTCGAGCGTGCCGGCGAGTTCGAGCGCATTGAGCGGCGTCTGTGGCTTTGCGGGTGCGGGCGGCTGGGGCTCGCCCTTGATGCGCGCCCGCGCGCTGCTGATCTCGTGCCAGAGGTCCGTGCCCCGGTAGGCGCCATCGGCCAGCGAGAGCGCGACGTTGCCGCCCAGCGTGGCGAGGATGGCATCGCTGCTGTTGCCCGTGCCGCTCGCGGTGATGTGCCCGCTCAGGGCGCCGGCGAGCTTGTCGCTCTGGTAGCGGTCCTTGAGCACGTCACCCACCTGCAGGCCGCTGATCTGCTGGTCGAGGGTGACGCGGGCCTTCGGCCCGGTGGCGTCGATGCCGATGCTGCCGCGGTAGCTGCCGCCGTAGAGCCGGGCCGACAGCGGGTCGATGCGCAGGCGCCCGCCATCGGCCTGCAGCGTGGCGCTGACCTCGTCGAGATGGGTGCCGGCAAACACGAGCTTGCCGATCGCGATGCGGCCATCGAGGCGCAGGCTGCGCAGCGTGGCGACGGGGATGTCGTCCGCCACAGTCTTCGTCCCCGCCGCGGAGCCGGCCCCGCCGGAACCGGCTGCCTTGCCAGCCGATGGCGCGAGGTAGCGGTCGAGGTCGAGCTGGTCCGCGCGCAGGTCGAAGCGGGTGGCCGGCTTGTCGAAGCCGTGGATGCCGAGGCTGCCGCTGAGGCGGGTGTCATCGAGCCGCAAGTCGAGCTTCTGCAGGTCCAGGCTGTCGCTGCCGAGCGCCCAGGCGGCACTGCCGCCCAGCCGCGTCAGTGCCTGCGGGTCGGCGGTGTGCGGTGCGGGTTCGCCGAGCGCCGCGAGCAGGCTGCGCGGGGAGACCGGCTCGAGCGCCAGCGTGCCGGCCAGGCTGCTGCCCTTCGCGCCCAGGCGCCCGCCCCCCCTGAGCGCCAGGCACGCCCCGAGCCCGCTGGCATCGACGTCGAAGGAGCGGATGCTGCCGGCCATCTGCCCGGTGTCCAGCGTGAGCCCGGTGAGCGAGACGCTGGCGGCCAGGCTGCCGCCGGGGATGTCCCTGCCCTTCACCTCCAGCGCGGCCTTGAGCGCCGGCACCTCCAGCCCGCTGCCGGCGCCCATGCCGAGGCTCGCCTCGGCTGCGGTGAAGTTCGCGCTGAGATCACCGGCCGGGGACTTCAGCCCCGGCGCCGTGAACCCGCCTTCGATCGCGGTGAAGCGCAGGCGCGTCGCCGGCTGCGCATCGAGCGTCATCCCGGACGCGCCGAGCCTGCCCTTGAGCGATTTGGCCGGCACCGGGGTGCCGGAGAGGTCGAAGTCGAACACCGGCTTCACCAGCGTGAGCCGTGAGGCATCGGCCTCCAGCAACGCGCCGGCCCGGAGGGCCAGCTCCCCGGCCAGGCCGCCGGATGTGTCGGCAAAGCGGGTGGAGAACTGCACATCGAAGGGCTGGCCGGGACTGAGCGCGCCAGTCTCCAGCTGCAGCCCCTCGGCGCGATAGGCCGAGCCTGCCTGCTCGTCACGGTAGGCCACGCGGCCGTCGCGGATGTGCAGGCCGCCGATCCTGAAGGAGGTCGTGGAGGCGCCCCTGGCCGGGTTGCCAGCCGCAGTCGCCCCGGCCTCATCGCCGGAGAACTTCCAGTTGGCGAGGCCATCCTTGCGCACGATGAGGTTGGCAGCGAGGCCATCGAGCCGCACGAGGCCGATCTCCACGCGCCGCGCGGTGAGCAGCGGCCAGATGCGGATGCTGAGGTCGGCCTTGTCCACGCTGGCGAAGTCGCCGGCCGGGAAACCCGGCGGGTTGCCGAGTGCGGCGTGCCCCAGGCGGATGCTGCAGCAGGGGAGGAAGCCCAGGCCGAGTTCACCCTCGATGGTGAGCCTGCGCCCCGTCGCCTTCTCCACCGACTGCGCCAGCAGCGGCTGGAACTCCTTCGGGTCGAACAGGACGGCCACCGCAATGGCGAGGCCGACCGCCAGCACCAGCAGGACGCCGGCCAGGCCGAGGAGGATCTTCAGCGCAGGCTTCACCGCGCCATTACACCACCCTCGCCGCGCGCGGCCAAGGCGGGCACTGCGCTGCTCAGCAGCCGTCGGTCGCGACGTTCAGCAGGGGCTCGCCACCGGCAACGGCGGGCGGTGCATAGCGCACCGCGCAGCGCGCATCCGGCGCCACGTCACGATGCCGGAAGGTCCCCCCGGAGCGGACGAAGGCCGCGGTCTCGGCCGCATCCATGAACCGGGTGACATCCGCGGCAGCGGGATAGCCATTCTCGAATCTGGCCTGGGCGCCGGCCCGGTCCACGGAGGTGGTGCCGGCGCCTCCCGCAGCGCCGGCATTGGCCAGGCCCGCCTGCCAGAGCGCATGGCCGAGGCGCGCCGCGCTGCCGAGGCCCGTCGCGAGCGCATGGACCTCGGTGCGCCGGTTCAGCGATCCGGCCTCGCGCTGGCCGGGAACCGCAAGCGCCGCCAGCAGGGCAAGGCAGGCAGCCGCCACCACCGCCGCGGTGGCGGCTGCCCGGTGTGCTGGCCGGTGCGCTGCCCGGTGTGCTGGCCGGTGTGCTGGCCTTGGCCGTCTGCTGCCACTGTCCTTCCTGCGTCGTGGTGCTGCAGCCCGGACTGTGGCGCAGTGCGCCCGCAGCGTCCGTGACCGTCGTCGCAGGGGCGGTCCCATGCCTGGCGAGCAGTTCCCCGATATGCCGCCGCCGGCCGCCCGCCACCCAGGGCGCCACCAGGACAGCGGGCAGGCAGAGCACGGCATCCCGCTGCCAGCCAGTGAGGTCGAGATCCCAGGCCAGGAGCAGTGCCGCCAGGCCGGCGGCAAGCGCGAGCAACCCCGCAAACCAGGTGCCGCCGCTGCCGAGCGCCACAGCGAGGGCAGCCAGGTCGAGCGCGAGACGCGCCCGCCGGCTGCGGCCGGCATATCCAGGCACGGCGTCGTGGCGGGTCAGTTCGACCCAACCGGACAGCCAGCGATCGAGCGCAACGGGCAGGTGCATGAGCACCATCACAGCAGCCGGCGGCGGGAACCGCCACTCGCCAATCCGGGGTTCTTGCACGAATCGGCGGCCGGCCGCGCTGCTGCCGCTGCCGAAATATGTGAAACCGTTCGTGTCGGCCCACGCCCGGGCGCCATTAGCCTGTGCGACCAAACCAATCCACGGATCTGCGCACGGAAGGAACCCGGCTGGCACCCGCGCGGCGATGGCCAGGCCGGATGGACCCATGAAACTGCTGTTGGTCGAAGACAATGCGGAGGACGCCCGCTTCCTCGGCGCCCTGCTGCACCGGTCCGACGATGTGGAACTGGTGCATGCACGGTCCCTGCACGATGCATGCGGGGCGCTGGCCGCGGGCGGCTTCGATGCCGTGCTGCTCAGCCTGCAGCTGCCCGATGCCCGCGGCATGGAGTGCGTGGACACCATCCAGGCCGCGGACGGTCGCGTCGCCGTGGTGGCGCTCGCCGGCCAGCCTGACGAGGCGCTGGCCGTGGACATCCTCAACAAGGGGGTGCAGGACTATCTCGTCAAGTGGGAGGACCAGGGCCGCACGCTCCTGCGCTCCGTCCGCTATGCCGTGGAACGCAAGCGCTCGGCGCTGCAACTCAGCCAGCTCGCGCAGTTTGACCCGCTCACCGAGCTCGGCAACCGCCAGTACTTCCAGGACCAGCTCCAGCGCGCCACCGCCCGCGCCCGGCGCGAGGGCAGCCGCGTGGCGCTGTTCTTCCTCGACATCGACCAGTTCAAGATGGTCAACGACACGCTGGGCCACCAGGCCGGCGACCAGCTGCTGCAGGAGGTGGCGCAGCGGCTCGCCACCCAGGTGCGCGCCGGCGACATCATGGCGCGGCTCGGTGGCGATGAGTTCGCCATCCTCATGGAGGGCGTCAGCAGCGCGGTGGATGCCGGCAACATCGCCCAGCAGCTGCTCGACGTGATCGAGGCGCCGTTCGGCATCGATGGCCACCAGGTCCAGGTCACCACCAGCATCGGCATCACCTTCTACCCGGCGGACAACAACGACACGGTGCGGCTGCTGAAGAACGCCGACATCGCCATGTACCAGGCCAAGGACTCCGGCCGCAACAACTTCAAGTTCTTCACCGAGCGCATGCACACCGAGCTGGTGGAATACCACGAGCTGCAGCACGACATCGCCGAGGCTCTGCGCAAGCAGGGCTTCCACCTGGTGTTCCAGCCCAAGGTGAACCTGACGACGCGCCGGCTGCAGGGACTCGAGGCGCTGCTGCGCTGGGACTGCCCGAAGCGCGGCGCGGTGAGTCCCGCGAAGTTCATCCCGGTGGCCGAGGCCAGCGGCCACATCGTGCCGCTCGGCTACTGGGTGCTCACCAGCGTCTGCGAAATCCTCAAGCGCTGGGAGCAGGCGGCGCTGCCGCTGGTGCCCGTGTCGGTGAACGTTTCCACCCGCCAGTTCCAGCAGGCGGACTTCAGCAGGCGCGTTGCCGGCGTGCTGGAGCAGTTCCAGGTGGCGCCACAGCTGGTCGAGCTGGAGATGACCGAAGGCCTCCTCATGCAGGATACCGATGCCGCACATCGCACCCTGCACGAGCTCAGGACACTCGGCGTGCGCATCTCGATCGACGACTTCGGCACCGGCCACTCCTGCCTGAGCTACCTGCGCCGCTTCCCCATCGACGTCCTCAAGATCGACCGCTCGTTCGTGCACGAGGTCGGCGAGAGCGAGGACAGCCGGATCATCATCGACGCCATCATCTCGCTGGCACGCAGCCTGCGCCTGGAGACCGTGGCCGAGGGCGTGGAGACCAACGCCCAGCTCGACTTCCTGATGGAGCGCGGCTGCTTCATCGCCCAGGGCTACCTCTTCGGCATGCCCATGAGCGCCACACAGGTCGAGCCGCTGCTGCGCGAGGCGCAGGATGACACCGTGCGGGCGCCCGCCTGCGCTCCTCCCCGGCCGGCGCGCGCCACCGGCAGCTGACCGCCGCGCCGGCCGGCGCATAATGGCGTCCTGGGCGGCGTGCAGTGCAGGCCGCCCGCTGCGCAGGAGGCACGCGGTGGCCCAGGTCGGGAATGGCGGCAGGTCGCACTGGCTGAACAGCACCGTATTGGGCATCGGCGTGGCGTCGCTCTTCAGCGACTGGTCCCACGAGATCGCCACCACGCTCCTGCCCGCGTTCATCGCCAGCATCGGCGGTGCGGCGGCCTGGCTCGGCGCCATCGAGGGCATTTCCGACGGGCTGTCGAGCTTCGCCAAGATGGCCTCGGGCTATTACACGGACCGCCTGCGCCGGCGCAAGCCCATCGCGGTGCTGGGCTATGTCATCACCGCGCTCGGCACCGCCTCCTTCGGCCTGGCCACCAGCACCTGGCACATCCTGGCCGGCCGCGCAGCCGCATGGCTCGGCCGCGGCGTGCGCACGCCGGTGCGCAAGGCGCTGCTCGCCGGTGCCGTGACGCCGGACACCTACGGCCGTGCCTTCGGCTTCGAGCGCTTCATGGACACGCTCGGCGCCATCGTCGGCCCGCTGAGCGCCGTCGCACTGCTCGGGGCCTTCCACCACCACTACCCGGCGATCTTCGCCGTGACCCTGGTGCCGGGACTGGCCGCCGCCCTGGCCATCGCCGTGCTGGTGCGCGAGCGCGAGCGCAGGCCGGTGCCCCACGTGGGCTTCGGGGAACGGCTGCGGGCCCTGCCGCGGCCGTTTCGCCGCTTCCTCCTCGGCGTCGGCCTGTTCGGCCTGGGCGACTTCGCCCACTCGCTGCTGATCCTCCTGGCCATGGAGGTCCTGACGCCGGCCCGCGGGGCCGCCGTGGCGGCCAGCATCGCCGCCGGCCTGTACGTGCTGCACAACATCGTGTACGCCGGCTGCGCACTCCTCGCCGGCTGGCTGGCGGACCGCTTCGACAAGGGCATGGTCCTCGCCGCCGGCTACGGCCTCGCCGCGCTGATGGCGGCGATGATCATCGCGCTGCCGCTGGACGTGCCGCTGCTGGCGCTGGTATTTGCCGTCGGCGGCATGTACGTCGCCGTCGAGGAAACGCTCGAGGACTCCTTCTGCGCGGAACTCGTCGGCGCCGACCATCACGGCATGGCCTTCGGCGTGCTTGCCACCGTCAACGGCGTGGGTGATTTCGTCTCGAGCCTGGTGGTCGGCCTGCTGTGGACGGCCGTCGGCCGGCCAGCCGCCTTCGCCTATTGCGCCGTGCTGTTCGTCGCCGGTGCCCTGCTGGTGCGCCGGGCCGTCGCCGGCGACGCCGCCCTCAGCGCGCCCGGCCGAGGGCCGGCGGGTCCTGGTCCGGATCGATGATGCCGTAGCTTGCCGGAACGCAGGCGTAGGAGAGCCGCAGCTGCGCGGCATGCACGAGATCGAGGAGCGCCTGGGCCTGCGCATCGCTGACGGCAAATTCCACCTGGATTGCCAGCTGGCCCGCCAATTCGAGGAACCGCGCCTCGTGCAGCACATGGTGGTGCCCGAAGCCCGCCATGGCGCGGAATGCCGTGCCGCCGCGGACACCCATCCGGTTGGCCTCGTCGAGGAGCCACTCCCAGACCGGGCGCCCCGCGTGGCGATCGGCCTCATGCACGTAGAAGATGAGAAACGAGCCCTGCATGCCCTGTCCTCCCGCGGCGGTCAGCCTCTCAGCACTGCGACGGTACCGATCCCGGCGAAGGTCATCAGCACGGAACCGGCCACGTGTACGCCCACGGCACCGAAGGCGAGCAGCACCCGTCCCTGCTGGAGCAGGCCCACCACTTCGGCGGAGAAGGTCGAGAAGGTGGTCAGCCCCCCGCAGAAGCCGGTGATCACCAGCAAGCGCCACTCCGGGGCCAGTGCCGAAAAATAGGCAAAGTAGGCGATGGCCAGCCCGACGACATAGCTGCCCGCCAGGTTGGCGAGCAGGGTGCCCGGCGGGATGGCCGGAAAGCTGGCGTTGAACTGGCTGCCCAGGAACCAGCGCAGCAGCGCTCCGATGCTGGCGCCCAGGCAGATGGCTGCAACCGCTCTCCACATCGGCGGGCGGCCGCAGCGGGCCTCAACCCTTGGCCATCGCCGGGCCGGCCCGCTCCGCCGCGCGGTTCTTCAGGGCGGAGGCCAGCGGTGTCGCCGCCAGCATGACCACCGCGATGACGATGAAGCCCGCCTCGAGGCCGGCCGGGGTGTCGGTGCCGCGTGAAGTGGCCACCGCGCCCACCAGCGCCGCGCCCACCAGCTGGCCGATGGAGAGCATCACCACCAGCAGGCCCTGCGCGGCCGCGCGGCTCGTCGCGCCAGCCTCCTGCAGCACGATGTAGCGCAGGGGTGCGCCGAGCAGTGCCGCCATCCCGAGGCCCGAGACCAGCTGCCCGGCGATGAACATCGCCTTGCTGGTCGCGGCCAGCGCAAAGCAGAAGAAACCGATGGCGTTCAGGGCGAGGCCGGCCTGCACGATGATCTTCGAGCCGATGCGATCCAGCAGGCGCCCGGCCAGCGGCGAGCCGACGATCAGCGCCGCCACCGTCCACAACATGAAGAAGCTCGCCTGCGGCAGCGTCATGCCCAGGCCGATCACCGCCAGCGAGGGCAGGAACACGCTGCTGCTCTCCGCGGTGCCGGTGGCGACGGCGAGCAGGCTGGCGATGACCATCTGCCGTGACTTGAACAGGCCCGGCTCCACCACCGGGTCGGCGGCCTTCTTCTCCACGCCCCAGAACAGCGGCAGCAGCACCAGGGCAAACATGATCGGTCCGCTGACCATGGGCTCCATGAGGCCCAGCATCGGCTGCGTCTGGTCGATGCTGGTCAGGCCGTAGACCAGCGCGGCCAGCAGGACCGACAGCAGCGTCGTGCCGGCGAGATCAAAGGGCTTGGCCTCGGCATGCCTTGCGGTCGGCAGCATCCGCAGCGCCGCGATGGCCAGCAGGATGGCAATCGGGATGTTGACGAGGAACAGCCAGTGCCATGTCGCCACCTTGAGGATGACGCCGGCCAGCGGCGGGCCGATCAGGAAGGCGATGCCGAACACCGCGCCGATGAGGCCCAGCGCGCCACCGCGCTTCTCCGGCGGGAAGGTGTCGCCGATGACCGCGGCGGCCACCGGGAAGATGCCACCGGCGCCGATGGCCTGGATGGTGCGACCGACGAGCAGCATCGTCAGGCTGGTGGACAGCGACACCACCAGCGAGCCCACGGCAAACAGCGCGAGGTCGAGGATGTAGATCGCGCGCCGGCCGTAGCGGTCGGACAGCTTGCCCATCAGCGGTGTGCCGACCAGCAGGAAGAGGATATAGATGTTGAAGACCCAGGCCATGGCGCGGGTGTCGGCGGCATACTCGGCCTGGATGGCCGGCAGCGCGGGCCCGACGATGGCGATGTCGAGTGCGGCGACGAGCACGCCGACGAAGAGGAGGAGCAGGACCTTGTTGCGTTGCTTGTCATCCATCGCTGATGTATCCGTTCCGCGGCGAAGCACCCCGTTGACCCGGGGCCCGTGAATACTGGAGCGGGTGATGGGAATCGAACCCACGTTAGTAGCTTGGGAAGCTACAGTTCTACCATTGAACTACACCCGCGCTGGCGTGCAGTTTAAGTGCCGACGGAGTGCAGCAGCAAGCCGGAAAGCCGGGACACCGGCCCGCGGCACTGTCCGAAACCGCGGCGGGAAGCTAACCTGTGCGCCCGTTCCCCGCGTGGCGGCCCGCCCCGGCATGAGCACATCCCCGGAAAACGAGGCCGGCGCGCACCCCGGCCAGCGCTCCATCCGCAGCTACACCCTGCGTGCGGGACGCATCACCGTGGCGCAAAGGCGCGCGCTCGATGAACTCTGGCCGCGCTTCGGCCTGGCGTTCACGCCGCAGCCGCTCGACCTGTACCAGGTCTTTGGCCGCGCGGCGCCCTGCGTGATGGAGATCGGCTTCGGGGACGGCGAACTGCTCACCGCCATGGCGGCTGCCGACCCCGCCACCGATTTCCTCGGCGTGGAAGTCCACGAACCCGGCGTCGGCCATGCCCTGCTGCTGGCCGAGAGGCTCGGTCTCGGCAACCTGCGCTTCATCCGCCACGACGCGGTGGAGGTGCTCGGCCAGCAGTTGCCCGATGCCAGCCTCGCCGGCCTCAACCTGTTCTTCCCCGATCCCTGGCCGAAGAAGCGCCACCACAAGCGGCGCATCGTGCAGCCGGACTTCCTGCGGCTGGTCGCACGCAAGCTGGCCCCGGGCGGCATCTTCCACGTCGCCACCGACTGGGCACCCTACGCCGGGCACATCGAGGCGGTCGTGGCCGGGGAACCGGCCTTCATGCAGCCACCGGTGCCGCCGGCGTTGCGTCCGCGCACCAGGTTCGAGCGGCGCGGGGAGCGGCTCGGCCACGATGTCTGGGAGCGCGCCTGGCGGCGCTCGACCCGGCCTGCCGGCTGAGTTATAAAGGAGGCGAGCCCGGGCGGTGATCCACGCCACCGGGGTCTGTTTGGGAACAAGAACGATGACGGAAATCGCCCCGGCCGTAGGCAACTGGTACAAGCACGAGAACGGCGACCTCTTCGAGGTCGTGGCCATCGACGCGGCCGACGCCACCGTGGAGATCCAGTACTTCGACGGCACCATCGAGGAGATCGACTTCGACTCCTGGCAGGAGCTGGAACTCGAGGAGGCCGAGCCGCCCGATGACTGGACGGGATCGGTCGACGTGGACGACGACGAACTCACCGACCTGCGTGACAAGCCCGAGCAAGACTTCGACGATCCGCTCGAGTACCTCGACCGGCAGGACTGACCTGCCCCCGCCCGCCCGTGGTCAGGGCGGCGGCTGCCCGGCAACCGCCCGGCGCACCACCACCAGCGAGAGCACGATGGCCGGCAGGCCCATCGCCGAGGCGTAGAGGAAGAAGCTCACCCAGCTGCTGGCCTCCACCACCACGCCGGAGAAGCCACCGATGAAATTGCCGAGCACCGTCATCAGCGCGGAGAACAGCGCGTACTGGGTGGCGGTGTAGGCCACGCTGGTGAGGCCGGACAGGTAGGCGATGAACACCGTGCCGGCGAAGCCCGCGGCGAGGTTGTCCGCCGAGATGGTGGCCATGAGGAAGCGCAGGTCCGGCGCATGGTGCCAGGCCAGGCCGGCGAACAGCAGGTTGGTCCCGGCCACCAGGATGGCCCCGGCCACCAGCGGGCGCACCGCACCCCAGCGCGCCACCACCACGCCGCCGAGCGCTGCGCCCGCCAGCGTCATGCCAAAGCCGAACACCTTGGCGATGGTGGCGATCTGCGAGAGCGAGAAGCCGATGTCGATGTAGAAGGGGTTGGCCATCACGCCGAGGATCAGGTCGCTGATGCGGTAGCAGGTGATGAAGCCGAGCAGCACCAGGCCCCAGGCGCCGTTGCGGTGGAAGAAATCGGCGAAGGGTCCGACCACGGCGGAGAGGAACCAGGACCGCAGGCGCCCTCCCGCGGACTGCGGCCCGACCGGTGCCGCCGGCGCAGTGGCCCCGCGCAGCGGTTCCTCGATGATGAACACGGTGATCATGCCCACCAGCATCAGCACGGCCATGCTGCGGTAGGCTGCCGACCAGGAAGCCAGGTCGGCGACGAAGAGCGCACCCGCCCCCGCCGCCAGCATGGCCAGGCGGTAGCCGAACTGGTAGGCCGCCGCCATCGCGCCCTGCAGGCGCTGGCCGACCGCCTCGATGCGCCAGGCATCGATGGCGATGTCCTGCGTTGCCGAGCAGAAGGCCACCGCCAGCGACAGCAGCGCGACCCGGGCCAGGTCCACGCCGGGATCCGCCCCGGCCAGCGCCACCAGCGCCGCCGCCACGCCGGCCTGCGCCACCAGCATCCAGCTGCGCCGCCGGCCGAGCCAACCGCCGAGGCCCGGCAGCGGCAGGCGGTCCACCAGCGGCGCCCACAGGAACTTGAGCGAATAGGTCATGCCGACCCAGGCGAACATGCCGATGCTCGACTTGCTGATGCCCGCGGTGGCCAGCCAGGCCGAGAGCGTGGCGAACACCAGCGGGAACGGCAGCCCGGCGGAGAAGCCGAGGAAGAGCATCGCCAGCACGCGCCGGTGCAGGTAGATGCCGGGCCCCTTGCGCGGGGCAGCGTCCCCGGCCGCGGGCTCAGCCGGCATCGATGGCGTAATCCATGATGAGCGGGGCGTGGTCGGAGAAGCGCTTGCGCTTGTAGATCGTTGCCGCGCCCACCGCCCCGGCCAGTTCCGGAGAGATGATCTGGTAGTCGATGCGCCAGCCGACGTTCTTCGCCCAGGCCTGCCCGCGGTTGGACCACCAGGTGTATTGCCGGGGGCGGTCATCCACGACACGGAAGGCATCCACCAGGCCGACGTCGCCCAGCACCTCGTCCATCCAGGCGCGCTCCTCGGGCAGGAAGCCGGAGTTCTTCTGGTTGCCGCGCCAGTTCTCGAGGTCGATCTGCCGGTGGGCGATGTTCCAGTCCCCGCAGATGATGTAGCGGCGGCCATCCCGGCGGATCCTGCGCAGGTGCTTCATGAAGGCTTCCATGAAGCGGAACTTCGATTCCTGCCGGTGCGGGCCGGCGGAGCCGGAGGGCACGTAGAGCGACACCACGCTCAGGTCGCCGAAGCGCACCTCGATGTAACGGCCCTCGTGGTCGAACTCCGGCGTGCCGAAGCCGCGCACCAGCCCGTCGGGATGCTCACGGGTGAGCACGGCCACGCCGGCATAGCCCTTCTTCACGGCAGGCTCGTAATAGGAGTAGAGGGACTTCGAGGTGTAGGGCGGCTCCCCCAGGTGCTCGGGCCCCGCCTTGATCTCCTGCAGGCAGATGACATCGGCGCGCTGGCGCGGCAGCCACTCGAACAGCCCCTTGCGGGCCGCCGCGCGGATGCCATTGACGTTCAGGGTGATGATGCGCATGCCAGGACCGCGATGCCGCCCGCCATGCGATACTCTACCAGAAGGCGCCGGGGGCGCCGGGAACCACCGCATGCGCGCCTACAAGACGGAATTCATCGAGCTGGCGCTGGAGATCGGCGCGTTGAAGTTCGGCCAGTTCAGGCTGAAGTCCGGGCGCATCAGCCCGTACTTCTTCAACTCCGGGGTGTTCAACACCGGCTATGCGGTCGCCAAGCTCGGCCGCTACTACGCCGCCGCCGCGCGCGAGTCGGGCATCGACTGCGACATGCTCTTCGGTCCCGCCTACAAGGGCATCCCGCTGGTCACGCTCACCGCGGCGGCGCTCGCCGAACACCACGGCCTCGACCTGCCGTTCTGCTTCAACCGCAAGGAGATCAAGGATCACGGCGAGGGCGGGCTCATCGTCGGTGCTGCCATGGGCGGGCGCGTGCTGATCGTCGATGACGTCATCACCGCGGGTACGGCCATCCGCGAGTCCGTGGACGTGATCCGTGCCGCGGGCGGCCAGCCGACCGGGGTGCTGATCGCCCTCGACCGCCAGGAGCGCGGCACCGGCGAGGCTTCCGCAGTGCAGGAAGTGGAGAAGAACTACGGCGTGAAGGTCACCAGCATCATCAACCTCGGCGACCTCGTGGAGCACCTCCAGGGCAGCGACGAATTCAGCCGGCACCTGCCGCTGGTGGCCGATTACCGCGAGCGCTACGGCGTACAGGCCTGAGCCGCCGCCGGGATACGCCGCCTGCGGTCGCCGGTCACGGACCGGCCGGAATCCGGCTTTACCGGCACTGGATCACTGTTCCGGGCAGCCGCTCGACGCGATAATCTGCGGGATTCCGGGCGGGGGCGCCCGGTCGGGCGCACAGTCATGAACCCTGCAGCATTCCGGCTCGCCGCCGTCGCCATGGCCATCACACTCTGCTTCCCGGGCACCGGGGCACTGGCGGCCACGCCGCAGAGGAAACCCCCTGCCTCCAGGGCCGCCGGCGACACGAAGACCTATCGCTGGGTGGACAAGGACGGCGTCGTGCACTTCGGCGACACCGTGCCGCCCGAGTACGCCACCAGCCAGAAGCAGATCCTCAACGACTACGGCGTACCCATCGCCAGCGAGGACGGCGCACGGACCGCCGAACAGGCCGCGGCCGCCAAGACGGCCGCCCGCAAGGCGGCCGAGGAGAAGCAGAAGGCCATCCTCTCCGCGCGCCGCGACCAGGTGCTGCTCGACACCTACCTGTCGGTGGCGGAGATCGAGGCGCTGCGCGACCGGCGCATCGAGCTGATCGACACCCAGATCAAGGTCACCGAGAACTACCTGCAGGGGCTGCGCGACATCCTGCAGAAGGTGCAGGCCGAGGCTGCCGGGTTCAAGCCCTACAGCCCGGACCCCGGCGCACCGGCGATCGACGAGCGGCTCGCCAAGGAACTCTCGAACACCATGGACTCCATCAAGCTGTACGAGAAGAACCTGGTCGACACCAGGAACCGCAAGGCCGATGTGCTCGGGCAGTTCGGCGCCGACATCACCCGGTTCCGGGAGCTGAAGGCGGCCGCACCGCAGGATTGAGGGCCGGACTGGCCGGGGAGGCAGCCGGTCGCCTGGCCTCAGTGGCGGCCCGTGTGGCCAAAGCCGCCGGCGCCACGCTCGCTGGCGGCGAATTCCGCGACCACCTCGAAATCAGCCTGCACCACCGGCACGAACACCATCTGCGCAAGGCGCGCGCCGGGCTCGATGGTGAAAGGCTCGCTGCCGCGGTTCCACACCGAGACCATGACCTGGCCCTGGTAATCCGAGTCGATCAGCCCCACCAGGTTGCCGAGCACGATGCCATTCCTGTGGCCGAGGCCCGAGCGCGGCAGGATCACCGCGGCGAGGCCGGGATCGGCCATGTGCACCGCGATGCCCGTCGGCACCAGCACCGTGGCGCCGGGCGCGAGCGGCAGGTCCTCCGCCACGCAGGCGCGCAGGTCCACACCGGCCGAGCCAGGGGTGGCGTACCCGGGCAGCGGGAATTCCCCGCCGATGCGCGGATCGAGCACCCGCAGCCGGACCTTCGCCTGGCTCATGAGGCGTTCGACCGGCCGGTCGCGCTGGCGCCGCCCGTGGCGGCAGCAACGTAGCGTGCGGCAATCGCCGCGATGATGCGCCGCGCCAGCTCCACCTTGGAGGTCTGCGCCACCTCCTCGCGGCCACCGGGCCAGAGCAGCACGGCGCTGTTGTCGTCGCGGTCGAAGCCGAGGTTGGCGCCCACCCGGTTGGCGACGATCATGTCGAGTCCCTTGCGCTGCAGCTTGTCGAGCGCATGCTCCTCGAGCTTCTCGGTCTCGGCGGCAAAGCCCACGGTGAACGGGCGCTCCCGTGGCAGGGCGGAGACCGCAGCCAGCACGTCGGCGCACTTCACCATGTGCAGGTCGAGCGTCTCCGTCTTCTTCTTGATCTTCTGGTCGGCGATCCGCCCGGGACGGTAGTCCGACACCGCCGCGGCGCCGATGTAGATATCCGCGCGGGCGGCACGCGCGAGCGTCGCCTCGTACATCTCGGCCGCGGACTCCACGTCGAGGCGCTCCACACCCGGCGGAGTAGCGATGTGCACGGGGCCGGCGATGAGCGTCACCCGGGCACCCGCCTCGCTGGCCGCCTGCGCCACTGCAAAACCCATCTTGCCCGAACTGCGGTTGCTGACGAAACGCACGGGATCGATGGGCTCGCGCGTGGGGCCGGCCGTGACCAGCACCCGCTGCCCGGCCAGGGCACCGTCGGCGGCCTCGGCCAGGCCGACCAGGGCGGCAACGATGTCGGCAGGCTCGCTCATGCGGCCCGGTCCGGTCTCGCCGCAGGCCTGCGCGCCCTCGGCCGGGCCGACGAAACGCACGCCACGGGCTGCCAGCACGCTGCGGTTGTCCCGGGTGGCGGGATGGGTCCACATGGCGTGGTTCATGGCGGGCGCCAGCACCAGCGGTGCGGTGGTCGCCAGGCAGAGCGTGGTCAGCAGGTCGGGGGCAAGCCCGCTCGCGAGCAGCGCCATCACGTGGGCGGTGGCCGGGGCGATGACGACGCAGTTCGCCCAGCGGGCGAGCTCGATATGGCCCATGGCCGCCTCGGCCTGCTCGTCCCAGAGGTCGCGGCGCACCGGGTGGCCGGAGACCGCCTGGAACACCGTCGGAGACACCATGCGCCCGGCGCCCTGGGTCATCACCACGCGCACCTCGGCACCCTGGTCGCGCAGGCGGCGCACGAGGTCCGGGCTCTTGTAGGCGGCAATGCCGCCCGAGATGCCCAGGAGAATGTGCTTGCCCGTCAGCCGGCCCATGGAAATAGCGTACAAGAATCATCCTCCCGCGGGGCCGGTTTATCCCCGATGCAGGCAGTTTCGTGACTTGGGTCGCGTGCATGACCGGCCGAAAATGACCGGCCGTGGAACCGCGCTCCATCAAGCACTGGCCCCGCAACGAGCGGCCCCGCGAACGGCTGACCGGCGCCGGGCCGACGCAACTCTCGGATGCCGAATTGCTGGCGGTGATGCTCGGCCGTGGCGTGCGCGGTGCCTCGGCGGTGGAACTGGCGCGCAGCCTGCTCTCGACCTTTGGCGGCATCCGCGGCGTGCTCAACGCGAGCCTCGATGACCTGCAGGCGCTGCACGGCGTCGGTCCGGGCAAGGCCGCCGCCCTCATCGCGGTCCGCGAGTGCTGCTGCCGCTACCTCCAGGAAAAGCTGGCGCCCGGCCAGAGCATCCGCTCGCCGACCGACAGCCGCGAGTTCCTGCTGGCGCGCCTGCGGGATCGCCCGCACGAGGTGTTTTGCTGCCTGTTTCTCGACAATCGCCACCGGATCCTCGCATTTGACGAACTTTTCCAGGGAACGATCGACAATACGACGGTGTACCCGAGGGAAGTCGTGCGCCAGGCGCTGCGGCGAAACGCAGCCGCGGTGATCCTCGCCCACAACCACCCCTCCGGGGTGGCCGAACCCAGCGAGGCCGACCAGCTCATCACCCGGCGCATCCGCAGCGCCCTCGAGCTGATCGACGTCCGCCTCCTCGACCACTTCGTCGTCGGGGATGGCATCTGCACTTCGCTGGCGAGCCGCGGGATGCTCTAGTCCGGCACCGCGTGCGCCAGCCGCGGAGGTCCGGCTGGCCCCTGCCGGCGAGGCAGGCTCAGGACTCGGTTGCCTTCCATCCCCCGGGCTGGTTTAATAGCCGGCCTTTCGCCCGCAAGTGGGCGAGTTAACCACCTGATTCGACAGAGGTTCGTCATGTCGCGCGTCTGCCAGGTCACCGGCAAGCGGCCGTCCTACGGGAATACCGTTTCCCACGCCAACAACAAGAGCCGGCGTCGCTGGCAGCCGAATCTGCACAACCACCGGTTCTGGCTGGAAAGCGAGAAGCGCTTCGTGCGCCTGCGCATCTCCACGCGCGGCCTGCGCACCATCGACAAGGTCGGCATCGAGAAGGTCGTCGCCGAACTGCGCGCCCGCGGCGAGAAGGTCTGAGGACAGCAGCCATGCCAAGCAAGCGTGACAAGATCAAGCTCGTGTCCACCGCCGACACCGGCCACTACTACACCACCACCAAGAACAAGCGCCTCCACCCGGACAAGATGGAGGTCAGCAAGTTCGACCCCGTGGTGCGCAAGCACGTGAAATACAAGGAAGCCAAGATCAAGTAGGCAGCTGTCTGCCACGGCTGCCCCGACGCAGCCGGTACGATCCAGCAGGACGACGCCCCTTCACGGGGCGTTGTCGTTTATGGGTACCGGCGCCCACACCATGCCCGAACTGCCCGAAGTCGAGACCACCCGCCGCGGCATCGCCCCCGCGATGGAAGGCCGGCGCATCGCGCAGCTGGTGGTGCGCGAGCGCCGGCTGCGCTGGCCGATCCCCCGGCAGATCGGGCAACGGCTTGCCGGCGCCCTGGTGCATCGCATTGGCCGGCGCGGCAAGTACCTGCTGCTGGAGACCTCGGCAGGCACGGCGCTGATGCACCTCGGCATGTCGGGCAGCCTGCGGGTGCTCGACACCGCGCAGCCACCGGGGAGGCACGAGCACTTCGACATCGTCCTCGACAACGGCAGCTGCATCCGCTTCAGCGATCCACGCCGGTTCGGCGCCCTGCTCTGGGCGGGCACCGAGCCGCTGGCCCACCGGCTGCTCGCCCATCTGGGCCCCGAGCCACTGGAAGCCGGCTTCGGCGGCGAACACCTCTGGCGTCGCGCCCGCGGCCGGCGGCTGGCCATCAAGCCTTTCCTGATGGATGCAGCGGTCGTCGTCGGCGTTGGCAACATCTACGCCAGCGAGGCGCTGTTGCGCGCGCGGATCCACCCGCGCCGCGCCGCGGGCCGCATCTCCCGCGTGGACATGGAGCGGCTGGCCAGCGCCGTGCGCGAGGTGCTGGAGGAGGCGGTGAGGCTCGGCGGAACCACGCTGCGGGACTTCCACAATGGCGCCGGCGAGCCGGGCCATTTCAGCCGCAGGCTGCGCGTCTACGGACGCGCGGGCCAGCCCTGCCTGTCCTGTGGCAGCACCATACGGCAGTTCACCCAGGGCCAGCGCTCGACGTTCTTCTGCCCGGGGTGCCAGCGCCTGGCTGGCTTCAGTACACCTGCGCCTCGCCCGCGCTGCGCGGGTCGCTCGCCGCCCCGACCCGGCCGGTCGCGTAATCCCAGGTGATGACATTCATGTTGCCGTAGGCGCGCGTGCCCAGCTCGAGCCGGTGGCCGAGCGCCTCCAGCGCCTTGATTTCCGCATCGGTGAAGGCCCCGGACTCGTACTCGACGACATCCGGATAAAACTGGTGGTGGAAGCGCCTGAGCGCCACCATCGAGCGCGCATCACCACCGTCGACCCAGTCCAGCGCAGCCAGCAGGACCATGGTGATGATGCGGCTGCCACCCGGCGTGCCGAGGATGGCCACGCCGCGATCGGACTCGAGGAAGGTCGGCGTCATGCTCGAGAGCATGCGCTTGCCGGGGGCGATGTCATTGGCGGCTGCACCGAGCAGATCGTAGGCGTTGGCGGTGCCGGGCTTCACCGTGAAATCGTCCATCTCGTTGTTGAGGAGCACGCCGGTGCCAGGCGGCATGAATGCCGAGCCATACCAGGTGTTGATCGAAAGCGTGCCGGCAACCCGGTTGCCCTCGGCATCGAGGATGGAGAAATGCGTGGTGTCCTGGCCGGCGCTGCCATCAGCCGGGGCGGCGGCCAGCACCTCGCTGGGCGTGGCCCGGTCCAGACGGATGGAAGTGCGCTGGCCGGCGGCGTAGAAGGGGCTCAGCAACTGCTCCACCGGCGGCTGGCTGAACGCCGGATCACCGAGGTAGAGGCTGCGATCCCGGTAGGCGCGACGCATGGCCTCGATGATGAGGTGCTTGCGCGTGGCCGGGTCCAGCCGGCCCAGGTCGTACCCCGAGAGGATGTTGAGCATATCCACGAGGCCGATGCCGCCGGCCGAAGGCAGCGGCGCGGAGGTGATCCGCACACCGCGGTAGCGGCCGCGCACCGGCTCGCGCTCGACCACCCGGTAGCCCGCCAGGTCTTCGGGGGACCAGATGCCGCCGCCGGCGCGCACGCCCTCCACCAGGGCGGCGGCCGTCGGTCCACGGTAGAAACCATCGAAGCCGCCGGCCGCCAGCCGGCGCAGCGTAGCGGCGAGCTCGGGCTGGCGCAGCAGGGAGCCGGCCGCAGGCGCTTCCCCGCCCGGGTAGAACACCGCCATCAGCGCCGGCGAGCGCTCCATCGCCTTGCGCCGGAAGCGCAGCCCCATCTGCAGGCGCTCGTGCACCGGGATGCCCTCCGCGGCCAGGCGGATGGCGGGTGCCAGGCTGCGCGCCAGCGGCAGGCGGCCGTAGCGCTTCGCCATGTGCACCAGCGCAGCGGGCTCGCCGGGGATGCCGGCCGCCAGCGGACCATCGAGCGTCGCACCCTTGATGACCTGGCCCCCGGAATCAAGGTACATCGTGGCGCTGGCCGCACCGGGCGCGGTTTCACGGCCGTCGATGAAGACATCGCGGTCGCCACGGGCGAGGTGCAGGAGCCAGAAGCCGCCGCCGCCGAGCCCGGAGGCATAGGGCTCGACGACCGCCAGCGCCGCGCTCACCGCCACGGCGGCATCGAAGGCGTTGCCCCCGCCGGCCAGCACCTCCTCGCCGGCCGCGACCGCCAGCGGATGCGCCGCGGCGATGGCGGCCTTGCCGGGCCTGGCGGCAGATGCCACCGCGGGCAGCGCAGCAGCCAGCAGCGCGAGGCAGGCCAGTCCCACGACCACGAGGCGGCGCGAAAGCCGCGGACAGGCAACGCCTTGCAGGCGGTCCATGCGCGGGGCGCTCAGCGCTGGCCGAACCGGCGGCGCAGCGCCTCCGCCACCAGCGGATGCACGAAGGCGGTGACATCGCCACCGAGGGCCGCCACCTCGCGCACCAGCGACGAGGACACGAAGGTGTATTGCTCCGCCGGGGTCATGAAGATGGTCTCCACCGCCGTCTGCAGGTGGCGGTTCATGCTCGCCAGCTGGAACTCGTACTCGAAGTCCGACACCGCGCGCAGCCCGCGGATGATGACCTGCAGCCCATGGGTGCCCGCGTACTCCACGGTCAGCCCGCGGTAGCCATCCACGCGGACGTTGGGCAGGTCCGCCAGCACCTCCCGGGCGAGGCGCATGCGCTCCTCGAGCGGGAACAGCGGCGTCTTGTGCGGGCTGGCCGCCACCGCCACCACCACCTCGTCGAAGATCCGCGCTGCGCGGCGCACCAGTTCGTGGTGCCCGTTGGTGACGGGATCGAACGTCCCGGGATACATGGCGGCTGCGGGCACGCTTCAGGCTCCCTGTGTGCTGGCGGTCCGGCGGGCCAGCGCGTAGCGCACCTGGCCGGCCTCCTTTTCCCGCAGGACTTCCCAGCCCGGCGGCAGCGGCGGCAGGGGCTGGTCGCGCCCCATCTCGAGATAGATGCGCGCGCCATCGGCCAGCCAGCCGCCGTGGAGCAGTGTACACAAATCACCCAGCGCCACCTCGCCGAAGGGCGGGTCGACGAAGGCGAGGTCGAAGGGACGTGCCCGCCCGCGCAGGTAAGCCACCGCATCGACATTGACCACCGCGGCCTGCGCAGGCCCGCAGCCGAGCCGCGCCAGCGCCTGCTCCAGGGCGCGGGCCACCGTCGCCTGGCGCTCCACGAAACACACCTCGGCGGCGCCGCGCGAGAGCGCCTCCAGGCCCAGCGCACCGGTGCCGGCGAAGAGGTCCAGGCAGCGCATCCCCGGGATCACCGGTGCCAGCCAGTTGAACAGTGTCTCGCGCACCCGGTCCGGGGTCGGGCGCAGCCCGGGTGCGACGGTCACCGGCACACGCCGGCCACGCCAGCTGCCGCCGATGATGCGCAGCTGTCCGGGTGGCTGCTCCGCTCGTGGCCTTTTCACTGTCCGGGTTGCCGCGCCGCTGGTGATGCAGGGTGATGCGCCCTTGTAGCAGAAACCACGCGCCGCTGCGCAAGACCCCGCCCGCGTGTCTCCGAATTGCCCGGCGCTTCCGCTAACATGCCGCGCATGACCGAACCGACCCCCGCCCGGGAGGCTACACGGCCCGGGTTCTTCCAGCGCCTGAAGCAGAAGCTCAACCACGGCCTCGGCCTCGGCGTGGCACTCGACTGGCTGGCCGGGCGCAAGCTCGACCCGGCCGTGCTGGCGGAACTGGAGGACCAGCTGCTGCAGGCCGATGTCGGCATCGAGACCAGCGAGCGCATCATCGAGGGCCTGCGCAGGCGCATCGGCCGCGACGGCGTGGCCGATGCCGCGGGCGCCCGCGCCGCGCTCGCCGCCACGCTGGTGGAAATCCTGCAGCCGCGGGCCCGGCCACTCGCCATTCCGCGCAGCGGCAAGCCATTCCTGATGCTGATGATCGGCGTCAACGGCTCGGGCAAGACCACCACCATCGGCAAGCTCGCCCGGCGCTACCGCGAGGAGGGCCTCAAGGTGATGCTGGCCGCCGGCGACACCTACCGGGCCGCCGCCATCGAGCAACTGCAGGTCTGGGGCGACCGCAACGGCGTGCCGGTGGTCGCGCAGCAGCAGGGTGCCGACTCGGCTGCGGTGGTCTTCGACGCCCTGCAGGCGGCCACCGCACGCGGCCATGACGTAGTGCTGGCGGACACCGCCGGGCGCCTGCAGAACCAGGCCGGGCTGATGCAGGAGCTGGCCAAGGTGGTGCGCGTCGCCGGCCGCGTGGACCCCGCTGCACCCCACGAGAAGATGCTCGTCCTCGATGCGAGCCTCGGCCAGAATGCCGTCAGCCAGGCGCTGCAGTTCCACCAGGCCGTGGGCCTCACGGGCATCACCATGACCAAGCTCGACGGCGGCGGCAAGGGCGGCGTGCTGCTGACGCTGGCCGACCGCCTCGACGTGCCGTTCCGTTACGTCGGGGTCGGCGAGGACGCCGCCGACCTCGACGTGTTCGACGCCGCCCAGTTCGCCGCCGCGCTCGCGGGCACCGCGCCGTGATCCGCCTCGACAAGGTCACCAAGCTCTACAAGGGCGGCCACGAGGCGCTGCGGGAGGTGTCGCTCGACATCAACCCGGGCGAGATGATCTTCCTCACCGGCCATTCCGGCGCCGGCAAGAGCACCATCCTCAAGCTGCTCGCCCTGGTCGAGCGCCCGACCCGGGGCCAGCTCCTGGTGGACGGGCGCAACGTCGGGCGCATGCCGGCGCGGGAAATCCCCGCCTACCGGCGCCAGGTCGGCATGGTGTTCCAGGACCACAAGCTCCTCGACGACCGCTCGGCCTTCGACAACGTGGCTCTGCCGCTGGTGATCGCCGGGCTCACGCGGCGCGAGATCGGCAAGCGCGTGCACGCGGCGCTGGACCAGGTGGGACTGCTCGCCAAGGAGCGCCACGCACCGCACACGCTCTCGGCCGGTGAGCAGCAGCGCGTCGGCATCGCCCGGGCAGTGGTGGCACGGCCCCGGCTGCTCATCGCCGATGAGCCGACCGGCAACCTGGATGGCGATCTCTCGCTGGAAATCATGCAGCTCTTTCGCCGCTTCAACGAGGTGGGCGTCACCATGGTCATTGCCACCCACGACCTGGCGCTCGCCGGGCGCATCAATGGCCGGCACGTCGTGCTGGGCCAGGGCGAGATCCGCAGCGACGAGGCGGCGGTGGCCGCCCCGGGCCCTGCACCACGGGCGTTGGGCCAGTAGCCGATGGCCGCGCTGCTCACCCGCCACGTGCAGAACGCCCTGGCAGCGCTGGGCCAGCTGAGCCGCCAGCCGGTGGCGACGCTGCTCACCGTCGGGGTCATCGCCATTGCGTTGGCGCTGCCCGCCAGCCTGCAGCTGCTGGTCCAGGGCGGCCAGCGGATGGCCGGCAGCTGGGCGGACATCCGCGATTTCTCCGTCTACCTGAAGCCGGGCACCAGCCTCGGCGTGGCCCGCGACCTGGCCCGCACGCTGGCCGAACACAAGGGCGTGCAGGAGACGCGCGTGATCGAAGCCGATGCGGCGCTGGCCGAGTTCGGGCGCGACCCGGCCTTCGGGGATGCACTCAAGGCCCTCAGACAGAACCCGCTGCCGCACACGCTCGTGGTCCGCCCCGACCCGGAGGCGGCACCGGCGGAACTCGACGCGCTGAAGGCCGAACTCGGCGCGCGGCCCGAGGTCGACCTGGTCCAGCTCGACACCCAGTGGCTGGCGCGGCTGGCGGCAATCCTCGACGTCCTGCGCCGCGGCATCTGGATCGCGGCCGTGCTGCTGGTCGCGGCGGTCGTCTTCATCGTCGGCAACACCATCCGCCTCGACATCCAG
This sequence comes from Gammaproteobacteria bacterium, assembly GCA_020853135.1. Lineage (GTDB taxonomy): Bacteria > Pseudomonadota > Gammaproteobacteria > Steroidobacterales > QUBU01. Next base: position 82,273 of record JADYZO010000060.1, on the reverse strand, counting down.
AACCGGCGCCAGGAAATCGAGGTGTCCAAGCTGCTCGGCGCCACGGACGCCTTCGTGCGCCGGCCATTCCTCTACATCGGCTTCTGGTATGGCGCCCTGGGCGGGGCACTGGCCCTGCTCCTGGTGGTGGCGGGCCTGCTGCTCCTGCGCGGCCCGCTCGCGCGGCTGCTCCAGCTCTACGGCACTGATTTCAGCGGCTTCGGCGTCACGCCGGGCACGGCGCTGGCCGTGCTCGGCGCCGGACTGGTCTGCGGCTGCGCCGGCGCCTGGCTGGCCGTCGGCCGGCATCTCTCGGCCATCGAGCCCAGGGTTTAACTGCCTGTTTTAACTGATATAAAAGTCGGACCCCCGGGGAACCCCGGCGGCTATTAGCACTCTAATGGCGCGAGTGCTAGGATGAGCTTCGACCCAGGAGGTCTGCACGATCCATGAACGCCGCTCTCGTCAGCCAATCACGCCAGCTGGCCCTGGCCGGTCCGCTTGGCAGCCTGGATGCCTACATCCACGCCGTGAACGCCATCCCGGTGCTGCCTGTCGCCGAGGAACAGCGCCTGGCGCGCCGCCTGCGCAGCGAGGGCGACCTGGACGCGGCACGCGAGCTCGTGCTCGCGCACCTGCGCTTCGTGGTGCACATCGCCCGCGGCTACGTTGGCTATGGCCTGCCGCTGGGCGACCTGGTCCAGGAAGGCAACGTCGGGCTGATGAAGGCCGTGAAGCGCTTCGACCCCGAGGTGGGCGTCCGGCTGGTGTCCTTCGCGGTGCACTGGATCCGTGCCGAGATCCATGAATACGTGCTGCGCAACTGGCGCCTGGTGCGCGTCGCCACCACCAAGGCGCAGCGCAAGCTCTTCTTCAACCTGCGCCGCGCCAAGACCGGGCTGGGCTGGCTGTCCCGTGACGAGACCGAGGCCATTGCGCGCGATCTCGGCGTGCCGGCACGCGAGGTCACCGAGATGGAGCAGCGCCTCGCCGGGCAGGACCTGGTCTTCGACCCGGTGCCCGAGGACGGCGAGGACAAGGCCGTGTCACCGGCCACTTACCTGCCTGCACCGGGCGCCGATCCCGCCGAGGCCCTGGAGCAGGATGACTGGCAGGAGCGCGCCGCCGGGCGTCTTCATGAGGCCCTCGCACAGCTCGACGAGCGCAGCCAGGCCATCATCCAGGCCCGCTGGATGACCGACAGGAAGGCCACCCTGCAGGACCTCGCCGGACGCTTCGGCGTATCGGCCGAGCGCGTGCGCCAGATCGAGCAGCAGGCCATCCGTGCGCTGCGCGGCGCGGTTGCCGCCTGACCCGCAAGCCCCGTCTCTGCAAGGCATGAAAAAGGCCGTCCCCGGTTCCCCGGGGACGGCCTTTTCCCTGATGCGGCTGGTCAGTTGGCAGTCAGCGGCACGATGGTGATCTCCACGCGCCGGTTCTGCGCCTTGCCCTCGGCTGTGGCATTGCTGGCAATGGGGCGGCTCTTGCCCGCACCGACGGCGATGAACCGGTCACCACGGATCTGGCGCGAGACCATGTAGGCCACCACGCTGTTGGCACGCTTCTCCGACAGCAGCTGGTTGTAGGCGGCGCTGCCGTCGCTGTCCGTGTGGCCGGCCACCTCGACCATGGTCTTGTCGTATTCCTTGAGGACCAGGGCCACCGAGTCGAGCACCGGGTAGAACGACGAGCTGATGTCGGCGCTGTCCACCGCGAAGGTGATGTTGCCGGGCATGTTCAGCGTGATGTTCTCGCCATTCGGCCCCGTGCGCGTCACGCTCACGCCCGTGCCCTGCAACCTGGCCCGCAACGCGTCATCCTGGCGGTCCATGTAATTGCCGACGGCACCACCCGCCAGGCCGCCCACGCCGCCGAGGATCAACGCCCGCTTCTTGCGATCGGCGGAGTCCCGGCCGGTGATGAGTCCGATGGCGATGCCCGAGGCCGCACCGATGGCCGCACCCTTGGTGGTCTTGTTGACCTTCGTCTCGCCCGTGTACGGATCGGTGGTCTGCATGTGCTCGCAGCCACCCGCCAGCACCAGCAGGCCCATCAGGCCAGCCAGGGCCAGCTTCCTTTTCGCACGTCCCGACAGCATCGCATCGCTCCTCATGAATCCCGCCACGCGGGGCGGGCAAGCTTATCCCAGAACCCGGGGCTGCCGGCAATCCCCGGCGGACCCGCGAGACAGGTTCGACTGCGGGTCGCGCCACGGGTTCCGGCCGCATGTCATGATTCGTCCATGAGCAGGAAGGACAACCCCTGGACCACGCTCTCGGTGCGCAAGGTCTATGCCAATCCCTGGCTCGAGCTCTGGGAGGAACGCTGCCTGGACCCGGGCGGCCAGCCCGCGCTCTACGGGCGCGTCAGCTTCCGCAGCAAGGCCGTGGGCATCATCCCGATCGACGAGGAGGGCTGCACCTGGCTGGTCGGGCAGTATCGCTACTGCCTGAACGATTACTCCTGGGAAATCCCCATGGGCGGCTCGCCGCACCCGGCCAGCGTGCTCGACACCGCAAGGCGCGAGCTGAAGGAGGAGACCGGGCTCAGCGCCGAGCGCTGGGAGCAGATCCTGTTCCTCCACACCAGCAATTCGGTGACCGACGAGGAAGGCTACGTCTTCGTGGCCGAAGGGCTGGCCCAGGGTGAGCCTGAATTCGAATCCACCGAGAAGATCGAGATCCGCCGGCTGCCGGTCACCGAGGCGATCCACATGGCCCGCACCGGCGGCATCACCGATGCGCTGAGCGTCGCCGGGCTGCTCCAGCTCGGTGCGCTGCGCGGCTGGCTGCGGTAAGGGCACGGCAGGGCCACCGGTACCGGCACGGTTGCCGCACCGCTGCCTGCCTGCGATGATTCCCCGCCATGCAGACCGCAGCGATCGGCCAAATCCTCGAGTTCTGGTTCTCGGCAAGGGAGCTGGATGCCCCGCAGATCGACAGCCGCATGGAGCGCTGGTTCGGCAGCGACCCGGCGCTCGACCAGCAGATCCGCGATGAATTCGGGCCGCTGGTGGAGGAGGCGCTGGCAGGCCGGCACGAGGACTGGGCCGCCACCGCCGAGGGCCGCCTGGCGCTGATCCTGCTGCTCGACCAGTTCTGCCGCAACATCTTCCGCGGCACCGCCCGCGCCTTCGCCGGTGACCGGCGCGCGCTGAAGCTCTGCGTCGAGGGCTCGATGGACAACAAGTATGGCGTGCTCTCCCCGGTGCAGCGCGTGTTCTTCTTCATGCCGCTGCAGCACGCGGAATCCATCGGCGTGCAGGAGAAGTCGGTGCGCATCTACACGGCGCTGGCCGAAAGCGTCTCCGGGACGCTGCGCGAGACCTTCCTCACCTTCGCGCAGTTCGCCGAGCTGCACCGGGACATCATCGCCCGCTTCGGGCGCTTCCCGCACCGCAACCGGCTGCTCGGGCGCGCCAACACGCCCGAGGAAGACGCCTACCTCGCGGCCGACGCCCCGAGCTTCGGGCAATAGGGATGCACGCCCAGCCCACCCGCCCCGTGGCCATCGTCGGCAGCCTGCGCATCCCCTTCTGCCGGGCCCACACGCATTACGCCGAAGCCTCCAACCAGGACATGATGACGGCCGTCCTGCGCGGCCTCGTCGAGCGCTGCCGGCTGCAGGGCGAGCGCCTCGGTGAGGTGGCGCTCGGTGCGGTGATGAAGCACCCGCGGGATTTCAACCTGGCCCGCGAGTGCGCCCTCGACAGCGGGCTGGCACCGGAGACACCGGCTTTCGACCTCCAGCGGGCCTGCGGCACCAGCCTCGAGGCGGCCATCCTCATCGGCAACAAGATCGCGCTGGGGCAGATCGAGGCGGGGATCGCCGGCGGGACCGACAGCGTCAGCGACACGCCGATGGTCTACCCGGACGAGTACCGGCGCATCCTGCTGCGCAGCCACCGTGCCCGCACGCTGGGCGGACGGCTCAGGCCCTGGCTCGACCTGCGCCCGCGCCACTTCAGGCCCGGGCTGCCCGCCGTGGTGGAACCGCGCACGGGACTCTCCATGGGCGAGAGCACCGAGATCACCGCCAAGGCCTGGGGCATCAGCCGTGCGGCGCAGGACGAGCTGGCGCTCGCCAGCCACCAGAACGCGGCACGCGCCTGGGACGAGGGCTTCCACGCCGGCCTCGTCATGCCCTGGCGTGGCGCCAGCGAGGACAACAACATCCGCCGCGACACCACGCCGGCGAAACTCGCGGCACTCAAGCCCGCCTTCGACCGCGGACCGCGGGGAACGATGACCGCGGGCAACAGCACCCCGCTCACCGATGGCGCGGCGGCCGTGCTGCTCGCCTCCGGGGAGTGGGCGGCGAAGCGCGGGCTGCCCGTGCTGGCCTGGCTGCGCCACGGCCAGGCAGCGGCGGTGGATTTCACCGATGGCGAGGGGCTGCTGATGGCGCCGGCCTATGCGGTGTCCACGATGCTCCAGCAGGCCGGGCTCGGGCTGCAGGACTTCGATCTCTACGAGATCCACGAGGCCTTCGCCGCCCAGGTGCTGGCCACCCTCGCGGCCTGGGAGAGTGCCGAATTCTGCCGCGAGCGCCTGGGGCGCCAGCAGCCGCTTGGCGCGATCGACCGCAGCCGCCTCAACACCAGGGGCGGCAGCCTCGCACTGGGTCACCCCTTCGCCGCCACCGGAGCGCGCATCCTGGGCGGCCTCGCCGGGCAGCTCGCCGCGCGTGGCGCGGGCCGCGGGCTGATCTCGGTGTGCACGGCGGGCGGCATGGGTGTCACGGCCATCGTCGAGCGCTGAACAGCGCGGGGGTTTTCCCGCCGGGTCCGACCCGGCGTTGCGGCAGCTGCCACTGTGGCGTCGACCCTGCCGGCACCGTTAACATCCCCATCACGACGCTCCTCACGGGAAAGGCGATTGCGCATGGGCAGGCCCATCGAACTGCAGGCCGCGGATGGCCACCGCTTCTCCGCCTGGCTCGCCGAACCGGCAGGCACGCCGCGCGGCGGCCTGGTGGTGCTGCAGGAGATTTTCGGCGTGAACCACCACATCCGGCAGGTCACCGGGCGCTTCGCCGCCGAGGGCTACCTGGCGATCGCCCCGGCGCTCTTCGACCGCGCACGGCGCGGGGTCGAACTGCCTTATGACGAAATCGCCACCGGCCGCGAGGTGATGATGTCGCTGAAGCGCGCGGGCATCCTGCTCGACATGCGGGCGGCAATCGATGCGGTCCGCAGCGCCGGCCGCGTCGGCGCCATCGGTTACTGCTGGGGTGGTGCGCTGGCTGACCTTGCCGCCTGCGAGTGCGGCGTCGATGCCGCGGTGTCCTATTACGGCCGCCACACCGCCACCTGGCTGAAACTGCAGCCGCGATGTCCGGTGATGTACCACTTCGGCAGGCTCGACCCGTACATCCCGCCGGAGACCGTCGCCGCGATACAGGCGGGGCGGCAGCAGGGCACGTTCTTCATCTATGAGGAGGCGGGCCACGGGTTCAACTGCGACGAACGCCACGAATACCATGCCGCCAGCGCGGCGCTCGCGCTGGAGCGCAGCCTGGATTTCCTCCAGCAGCATGTGGGTTGAGGAGAACGGAGGTTCCATGGCCCTCGTCCACGCCGTCATCGCCCTCGCATTGATCGAGTTCTTCGTCTTCGGCGCCTTGGTGGGGCGCGCGCGTGCGCTCTACAAGGTGGAGGCACCCGCGGTCACCGGCCACCCGCTGTTCGAGCGCTACTACCGGGTGCACTACAACACCATGGAGCAGCTGGTGTGCTTCGTGCCCGGCATGCTGCTCTTCGGCAGCTACGTGAGCGCCACCGGCGCGGCGGTGCTCGGCCTGGTCTTCATCGCCGGGCGCATCCTCTACCTGCGCGGCTATGTCGCCGACCCGAAGAAGCGTGGCGCGGGCTTCGGCATCTCCGCGCTGCCGGTGATGATCCTGCTGCTGGGCGGCCTGGGCGGGGCCCTCGCGAGCCTGCTGCAATAGCCGTGCTCAGGCTTCGTCGGCCACGCGGTTGCGCAACACGCCGAGCCCGCTGATCTCGACCTCCAGGACATCGCCCGCCTGCAGCCACACCGGTGGCTGGCGCGCGAAGCCCACGCCGCCCGGGGTGCCTGTCGTGATGACATCACCGGGCTCGAGCTGCGTGATCGTCGAGGCATGGGCGAGCAGGTCGGCGACGCCAAAGCGCATGTCGCCGGTGGGTGCGCGCTGCATCACCGTGCCATTCAGCCTTGTCTCCAGCCGGAGCGCGGTCGGGTCGGGCACCTCATCGGTCGTGACCAGGTGCGGGCCGAACGAGCCACTCGCCGGGAAGTTCTTGCCCGCGGTGAACTGCGAGGTCTGGCGCTGGAAGTCACGCAGCGAGCCGTCCATCAGGCAGGCGTAGCCGGCCACGTAATCCAGTGCCTGCTCCCTGGCGATGTAACGCGCCCGCCGGCCGATGATGAAGGCGAGCTCGCCCTCGAAATCGTACTGGCTGGACACGCGGGGGCGGATGATGGGCCGTTCATGCCCGACCAGCGTGTCCGGGAAGCGCACGAACAGGACGGGATGCGCGGGCGGCTCGCGCCCCATCTCGCGGATGTGCCCGAGGTAGTTCACGCCGACGCAGAGGATCTTCCCCGGGTTGGGTATCACCGCTTCCAGCACCACCTCGGCGGGATCGGGCAGCCGCGGATTGGCCCGCGCGGCGCTGGCGGCCGCATCGAGCGCGCCCGCGGCCAGCACGGACTTCAGGTCGGGATGGCGGGCGGCAAACGTCGCCGGAACGGGCCGCAGGCCCTCCTCGGTGACGAGGCCATAGCCGGCCACGCCGTGGATACGAAAGCTGGCGAATTTCACGATGCGGGACTCCCCTCGGGCCGCCGGAGCGGTTTCCGATATTATGGCAGCCCGATGCGCCTCTCAGACCCCCAGCTCCTGCGCCAGCACTGTTACGTCGACGGGCGCTGGGCAGGCGCTGCATCCGGCGCCACGCTCGAGGTGCGCAACCCGGCCACCGGCGAGGCTGTCGGCAGCGTCCCGGCCATGGGTGGTGCCGACACCCGGTGCGCCATCGGCGCCGCCCACGCCGCACTGCCCGCCTGGCGGGCCCGCACCGCGGGGGAGCGCGCCGCGATCCTCAAGCGGCTGCATGCGCTGATGCTGGCGCACCAGGATGACCTGGCCGTCATCATGACCACCGAGCAGGGCAAGCCGCTGCGCGAGTCGCGTGGCGAGATCGGCTATGCGGCTTCCTTCGTCGAGTGGTTCGCCGAGGAGGCACGACGCATCTATGGCGATGTGATCCCCGGCCAGCAGCCTGACCGGCGCATCCTGGTGATCAGGCAGCCGGTGGGGGTGGTCGCCGCCATCACGCCGTGGAATTTTCCATCGGCCATGATCGCCCGGAAGATCGCCCCCGCACTGGCGGCCGGCTGCACCGTGGTCGTGAAGCCGGCGATCGAGACGCCCCTCTCGGCGCTGGCGCTGGCCGAGCTCGCGAGCCGGGCCGGCCTGCCACCCGGCGTGCTCAATGTCGTCACCGGACCTGCTGCGGAGATTGGTGCCGAACTCACCACCAACCCCCTGGTGCGCAAGCTGAGCTTCACTGGCTCCACCGCGGTCGGCAAGCTGCTGCTCGCCCAATGCGCCGCCACGGTAAAGAAGGTGTCCATGGAACTCGGGGGCAACGCGCCCTTCATCGTCTTGGACGATGCCGACCTCGATGCCGCGGTGGCGGGTGCCATGGCCAGCAAGTACCGCAACGCCGGCCAGACCTGCGTCTGCGCCAACCGGTTGCTGGTGCAGTCCGGGATCTACGCGGAGTTCACCCGCCGCCTCGCCGCGGCGGTGGCCACGCTGCGCGTCGGCGACGGCCTGGCCGACGGGGTGGACCAGGGGCCCCTGATCGGCATGCGCGCCGTGGCCAAGGTGGAGGAGCACATCGCCGATGCCCTCGCCGGGGGTGCACGCATCGTCGCCGGCGGGCGCCGCCATGCGCTGGGCGGCACCTTCTTCGAACCCACCATCCTCGCGGACGTGACACCGGCCATGAAGGTCGCGCGCGAGGAGACCTTTGGCCCGGTCGCCCCGCTCCTGCGCTTCGGGACCGAGGCCGAGGCCATCCGCATCGCGAACGACACCGACGCCGGGCTCGCGGCCTATCTCTACACGCGGGACCTCGGCCGCAGCTTCCGTGTCGCCGAGGCGCTCGAGTACGGCATGGTCGGGCTCAACACCGGACTGCTCTCCACCGCGGTGGCACCCTTCGGCGGCATGAAGGAATCCGGCATCGGCCGTGAGGGCTCGAAATACGGCATCGGGGACTACCTGGAAATCAAGTACCTCTCGATCGCCGGCGTGGACGCTCCGGGAGACCGATGAAAGCCGCAACCAGGAAGCGCGCACTGCTCACCGAAGGGCCGATCAGCAGGAACATCTTTTCGCTGATGATCCCCATGGCGCTCGGCATGATCGCCGTGGTGCTGAACAACGTCGTCGGCGCGTTCTTCATCGCGCGGGTCAGCACCGAGCAGCTGGCGGCAATCAGCTTCACCTTCCCGGTGAGCTTCGTCGTCGGCGTCATCGCCATGTCGCTCGGCACCGGCACCTCCTCGGTCGTGTCGCGGCTCTTCGGTGGCGGAAACCGCGATGACGTCCGGCGCATCACCGGCCACGCCATGCTGCTGGCCGTGGCCTGCGCGCTCGCCGTGCTGATCACCGGCCTGCTGACCATCGACCCGCTGTTCCGCCTGCTGGGCGCCGACGACCACATGCTGCCGATGATCCACCGCTACATGCGGATCTACTACTGGGGCGGTGTCTTCATGGTGGCACCCATGATCGCCAACTCCGTGCTCCGCGCGCTGGGGGATGCGAAGCGGCCGGCCATGATCATGACCACCTCGGCGGTGCTCAACATCCTCATCGACCCGGTGCTGATCTTCGGGCTGCTCGGCTTCCCGCGGATGGAGATCGAGGGCGCCGCCCTCGGCGCGGTGATCGCCAACGCCATCACCATGTGCGCCTCGGTCTACTTCGTCATGTACGGCGAGCAGCTGGTGAGCCTGCGCAACTTCAAGGCACGGCTGATCGGCGATTCCTGGCGGCGGATCCTGCACGTGGGCCTGCCATCGCTGGCGAGCGGGCTGGTGGCACCGCTCACCACGGCATTCATCACCAGCCAGGTGGCCGGCTACGGCCACGGCGCCGTGGCCGGTTTCGGCATGGCGGCGCGCCTGGAGGGCCTGACGCTGATGGTGCTGATGGCCCTGTCCGCCGCCCTGACGCCGTTCACCGGCCAGAATTTCGGCGCCGGGCGGCTCGACCGCGTCCGCGAGGGCGTGAGCTTCGCCTACCGGTTCTCGCTGGGCTATGGCGCCTGCGTGGCCGTGGTGATGTTCGCGGCCGGCGGGCTGCTGACGCGGCTGTTCGGGCTGGAGGCGGAAGCGCGGGAAGCCGCCCTGCTCCAGATGCACATCGTCCCGATCAGCTACATGGCCTTCGGCATCTCGATGACGGTCAACGGGGCGCTCAACGCGCTCGGCAAGCCGATGATCGCCATGTTCGTGTCACTGTCGCGCACCATCGCCGTTTATGCCCCGCTGGCCTGGCTGCTCTCGCACCTGTTCGGGCTGATCGGCATCTTCATCGCCGCGGCCACGGCCAACTTCGTCGCCGGCGGCATCGGTGCCACCTGGTTCCGCATGGTCTACAAGGAGATGCTGGCGGACTTCCACGCCCGGGCTGCGGCACGGCCGGCCTGAGCCGCGGCCGGAGCACGGGCGGCAGCGCCCGCCCGGGATGTGGCAGAAGCGCGAATGCGGCCACAGAAATCGCCGGGCGACCCGGCGTAGGCTGGCCGGCATGCAGAACCGCCGGAATTACTATCGCCTCCTGCAGGTTCAGCCCGGCGCACCGGTGGAGATCATCCGGGCCAGCTACCGCACGCTGATGCAGCGCCTCAAGGCGCACCCGGACCTCGGTGGCAGCCATCGGCACGCGGTCCTGCTCAACGAGGCCTATGCCGTCCTCACCGACCCGGACAAACGGGCGGGGTACGACCGCGAGTTCCAGGCACGGGTGATCGATACGCGCGGGATGGCTGGCGGGCAGCCCCTGGCAACCGGGGTGCTGCGTACACGTCCACGAAACGATGCGGCGCACTGCCTCTTCTGCCATGCGCCCCACCCGTCGCGGCCCAGCCGGCAGCGGGATGCCCGCTGCCGCGCCTGCGGCAGCCCGCTGTACCCGGCCACCGCCTGGCGGCTGGCCACCGGGGACCGGCGCAGGGTCCACCGCGTGCTGCGCAACCACACCCTGCGCCTGTTCACCTCCTGGCCGGGGACGGCTCTCATCGCGTACTCGCGCGACCTGTCGCCCAACGGCATCAGCTTCGTGGCACGGGAGCAGCTGGTGCCGCAGGCCATCATCAAGATCGACAGCAAGTGGTGCCTGGCCGTCGCCCGGGTTGCCAGTGTCCACGTTGATCCCTCCGGCACGGAGGGCAGCTGGCTGGTGGGCGCCGGGTTCCTCAGCGTGATCTTCCCGCGGTCCCGCGGCGCATTCCTCAGCGCCGAAGCCTGACTGCCCCGCAGCCCGTCAGCGGGCAGTCCCCGGCAATCACGGCAGGCACCGGAGATGGCGGGAACTTTCTGATCGGTATCGACTCGAAACCAGTGTCCGTGGCGGTTGCCCCGGCGCGGAAATGCCCGGAATACGCGCCAAAACCAGCACTGTTACAACTTGGTACAAAGTGTTACCGCACTGAAAGGACCTGCCGACGCCCAGCCGCTAGATTGGCACCGTGGCGTCAGGAAACGACGCGGATTTCGAGGAGGACGGACCATGAACTGCAACTGCAGCTTGAGCATCTTCGAGCGACTGGAAGGCCTGACGATCGCGCTGGTCGCGGTGATGTTCGCGGTTCTGACGATGGCCGTCCTGCTCTAAGCGATCATCGAGAGAAAACCGGACAGGCGCCGACCCCCTCCCCGGGTCGCATCCCCTCCCCCCCCTGATGACCCGGGGCGGCGCCTGGACCGGGCGATGACAGAGCCCCGCACTGCGGGGCTCTTTTTTTGTCGGCTACGGTTGCAGCGCATCGCCGGCCCACCGGCGCATGGCCCTGCTGCCTGAACGACGACAGGCCCGCAACGGCCATCCTTGCAGGACGCAGGATTGACCGGCGATTCCGCATGCGCTTGAATCGCGCGCGGACCGGCGCTGCCATTGGGCAGGATCGGCCGACAGCGAGTTCTGCTTCGAATCATCCGGTTGGGGGCAAGATGGGGCGTTTCACGATCATGGCTGTCCTTTGCTGCGCATCAGTACTCGGCGTGACCGACGCGGTAGCTCAGCAGAAGTGCGACAACCGCGACACGATCAACTGCGTCTGGGATCCGATGTCGAATCAATGGATCATGCGCGGCTCGGCCCCTTCCCGACAGGATCCGCCTTCGCAGGTGGCGCCCGAACGAGGGGGGATATCGAAGGCCAACCAGGAGTCACTCGCGCGGGCCAGAGAAAGGGAGAAGCGGGAAAACGCGGAGAAGATCGCTGCTGCCAGACCATTCGCCGAACAGTTCCAACCGGTGTTCGATCAGGTCAGGGTCGGGGAGTACAAACCATACATCAGCCGCTTCGCCACGGATCTGTCCAAGCCTTCCCAGTGGATAATGGGTTCGAATGTAAGCGGTAACGAAATGGAAGAGGCGTGGAAGCGGGATCCAACCTTCTGGGGGCCGCTGTTTCTCCGAATGGCAGTGGCCCGTATCGAGCTGACGGAGGCCGAACAACCCAGTAACTGGATGCTGGATGCGGAGCTCTACCTCAGCATTGCGGGCCATCTCGGCTATCAGGATGAGGCCGACCAGGTGTTCAGTCAGATAGCACTGCGCCGACTCGATTCGTTCGTATCCGACAAGGTTTCATTCGAGAAAGGGGTAGCAAGGTGGCGGGACGCGGTTGCGCTCGGCAAGCAATCCGCACTGAAGGCGCCGGCACCGATCAATTTGACGGAGCGCCACAACGCCCATGTCGTTCAGCTGGAGACGGCGCGACAGCAGGCCCAGGCGCAGATCGCCGCGGCAGCCAGGGCTGACGATGCCCTGAGGCGACAGAGAATGTCGGCCGAAGCGGCGACGACCAAGCGCCTGCTTGCGGCAGTCGACGCCCGCTGGCGGGCGGCAGGCATCGACTTTCCCCTGCTCGCCCGGCTGTCCCGTCAGCAGGAGGCGGCGCTCGTCGAAGAAGCTCAGACAGCCGCAACGCAGTACGAGGCCGGCGTCATTCGACGCGGCTCGCGACCGGAGCAACTCCGCGGCCTCGAAGCGATAAAGGCCGCTTTCGATCCCGCGAGCTGCTCGACGAGCGTGGCAACCAACTGTATGCCCGTGCTGCTGGCCTCGGAGCAAGCAGCCAGCGCGTATCGGGACGACTATCTGAACACGATCCAGCACAACCTTGGCATGGTCGAGTGCCATGCCCGACGCGTTCCGTTGGCCTGCCGCTACGCAGGGTCCTCCCGTGACGCCAAGATCGGCGAACAGCAGGCACAGGCGCGGCGGTTAGCCTACTTGACGCTGAGCTGTGCCTTGCCCGGTGAGGTCAAGGGCTTCATGTCCCGCTGCGATTTCATCGCCGAGGAGGTCAAGAGCGGGACGTTCGGACCACCGGACACCGCGATCCTGAGCGATCTATATCGCCTCACCTGCGCGAATGTCGAGAATGAAGCTGCTTGCGCGATCGTAGCCGCCGAGGCGAAAAGCCATGCCAGGACCGGCGCCAACCCATCCGCCGCGAACAACAAGGCCGCTACCGGGACGGGCCGTATCAAGTAGTTTCCGGCTCGGGCACCAGGCGTCGGGCCGGGGTGCCGGGGCTTTTAGTTCCTTGACTGGCCACGCACTGGTCTATGGTCCGGCCTGAACACCTGGAAGGCGGGGCATTTGGGTCCAGGACACCGTGGCAGAGATGCTGGCGGGAATCCGCATTCGCGCGGATGGGCTGACCTTCCCGCGGTCCCTGACGGACGTGCTGCCGCTGCCCGCGCCGTGCCCGCCTCAATGGCACCGGGTGCAGCTGGCGAGCTGCGTCAGCTGCTGCTCGCGCGTGACGGCCGGGCCGGGCGGCCAGGTGGCGTCATGGCAGCTGGCGCAGGCCTGCTGCCTCTCCATGACCAGGCGATGCACCTGCGTGAAGTGCCAGAACCCCGGTTGCTCCTGCGCGAGGCGCGGCCCGAGTGCCTCCGGCGGGACGGGATCGCGGTCCGCCGGCGCGCGCAGCGGCAGGTCCACCGCGCCACCGACGTCGGGCCGGCGCAGCGGCACCGCCTCGGCGGCGGCCGTGCGGCCCGCGATGCGACCGAGCAGCAGCGAGGGCCCGAGGAACGTGCCGCTGCCGCCGTGGCTGCCATTGATCCCCGCCACGCCCGTGGCCTCGCCGGCCGCATACAGCCCCCGCACGGGCTGGCCGCCGGCGCCGAGGGCATGCGCATCGTGATCGATGGCGATGCCGCCCATGCTCTTGCGCGTCATCGGCGAGAGCTTGATGGCATAGAAGGGCGGCACCTTGAGTGCGGGCGGTGGAGGCCCCGCCGTGCCCTGGCCAAAGCGCTGGAAATCCGCGTCCCGGCCCGCGCTGACGAAGCCGTTGTACCGGTCGAGGGTGGCGGCCAGGGCATCGGGCGGCAGCCCGGCGGCCACGGCCAGCGCAGCGATGTCGTCCGCACGGCTCACGAGCGCCGGGTTGGCCATGATGTCGGCCTCCATGGCCTTGCGGTCCAGCCAGGGCCCGCCGCGGATCATCAGCTGCGCCCGGCTGCCCTCGTCGAAGACCAGCCAGTGGCTGGCTTGCGGGCGCGAGAGGAGCAGCGACTCGATGTCCTTCGACGGCGCCGCCTCGTTGACGAAGCGCCGTCCCTGGGCGTCGACCATGATCGCTGCGGGGTTGAGCACCAGCAGGCCGCGGCGGTGTGCGGGATCACGCGGATTGGGCATCCCGGTCACGTAGACCAGCTGGCGGTCCATGCGCTCGAGCGTCGCGCCCGCACCGACGGCGAGCTGCAGGCCACTGCCGGTGGCGAACTGGCCGGAACCGACATAGAGCGGCTCGGGGACCGCCCGGTCCCCGGGCCAGTGTTCGCGCACGAGGGCATCATTGCTCTCGAAGCCGCCGGTGGCGATGACCACCGCGGGCGCATCCACCCGCAGCTGGTGGCCGCTGCGCGAGTCGCGGACCGTGACCCCGGTGATGCCAGCGGCACCGCGCAGCACCCCGGTCACCTCGTGGTTCCAGAGGAAGGCGATCTGCGGGCTCCCCAGCGCTCCGCGCAACATCGGCAGCACGGCCCGGGCGGCCGCGCCCCGCGGCAGGTGGAAGCGGGGTACCGAGTCCTCCGGGTTCGGCAGGATCATCGCGAATTCCACGCCCCGGTCGACCAGCCAGTCGTAAACCTCGTGGCGCGAGTCCTCGACGTAGCGGCGCACCCAGTACGGGTCTGCGTCGCCGCCCCAGGCGAGGATGTCACGGACCGCCCGTTCCACATCGTCGTGGTAGCCGAGCTTCTGCTGCAACGGCGTGCCGACCAGCGAGAAGCCGCTCGCCAGCATGGCATGCCCGCCCCCCACCGAGTTGCTGTCCACCACGACCACGCGCGCCCCGCCATCGGCGGCCTGCAGCGCCGCGGCGAGGCCCGCGATGCCGGCCCCCACGACGATCACGTCCGCCTGCAGCGGGCGCGGCGGCGGGTGCGACGCGCAGCCCGCGCACGCCAGCGCGGCGGCGGTGAACGCAGTGGCCAGCCACAGGGTCGACGAGCGAGGGGGCATGATTGTCTCCGGCTGCAGGCTGGATGGATCGCGGGCGCTGTCCTGCGCCGTCCGCCTACCGCAGCTGGGCTGGCGGGGTGAAGTAGAACCGCACGCCCAGGTTGAACCGGGTGACGTCGTCGGAGACCGCGAGGCCCGCACCGATCGCGACGTTCTTCACGACCTCGTAGACGGCGCCGAGTTCCAACGCCGTGTTGCTGTCGAAGACGTCCTCGTACAGGACGCCGCCGTTGAGTTCGAGCTGCGGATTGATCATGACACGGGCCAGCCCTTCCAGGCTGAAGCCGGTCTCGTCGTCATCCCCGGGCCGGTCCACGTCGGCATTGATGAAGCGTGCACGGCCGACCAGGTCCAGCCCCGGGCGCAGCGGCAGGTTCAGCCCCAGGCCGACGCTGACCGCGCTGTAGTCGGCCCCGTGGTCGAGGTCCGCGGTCTCATAGGCCGCCACAGCGTGGATGTTCCTGTTGAGCGCGTAGGACCCCCCGGCGAGGAGGCCGCTGCCATCGCCATGCCTGTCGAAATCCGTGTGGAGATAGCCGGCCTCCACATAGGTGTACCCCGGTTCCACGGCTGCCGGGGCCAGCCTGGGCAGCACCATGCCCAGACACGAAACCAGCATCCATGTTGCCTGCCTGATGCGCGCTGCCATATCCATCTCTCCGCGGAATTCAGCCTGGATGGAATTATGCCCGAGCGTGGCACTGCGCACAGCCCGCGCATTTCCGGGCATTGCGCAGCCATTGGGCCGCTGCAGCCAAAAGCGCAGGAACGCCGCTGATTGCCGCCTCGCCCACCAACGGCTGCGCTGCTTTGATGGCACGCACGGGCACCCGCCCGGTGGATCGCGAAGGAACGGGACATGCGCGGACTCACGCAATGCAGTGGCCTCCTGGCAGGGATGCTCGCCTGTGCCACCGGAGTGGCGACGGCAGGCACCGTCGTCGGCCGGGTCAACGGCGACCCGGGCACCACTCCCACGGGAGCCGCGACCTACGCCATCCCGATCGAGGTCG
The DNA here is from genome assembly GCA_020853135.1 of Gammaproteobacteria bacterium. GTDB lineage: Bacteria > Pseudomonadota > Gammaproteobacteria > Steroidobacterales > QUBU01. The sequence goes on along the minus strand of JADYZO010000060.1, from coordinate 66,504 downwards.
CGGCCGGCATGAACGGGCTCGGCCCGGGTATCGCCCTGGCGTACAACAGCCAGGCGGGCCGCGGTGAGGCCGGGGCGGGCTGGTCACTCACCGGCTTCTCGACGATCACGCGCTGTCCGCGTACACAGGCCGTGGATGGCCGGGTGCAGGGCGTGCGCTTCTCGCGCGATGATCGCTTCTGCCTGGATGACCAGCCACTCGTGCTGATGTCCGGCACCCATGGCGCCCAGGGCGCGCAGTACCGCACGGAGGTGCACGGCCATGAAGTCGTGACCTCGCTGGGATCCCAGGGCAGCGGCCCGCTGTCCTTCGAGCTGCGCCGCCCCGACGGCCTGGTCTACCGCTACGGCAACGATGCCGACTCGCGCATCGAGGTGGGCGGCGGCAGCGAGGTGCGCGCCTGGGCGCTCAACGAGGTCGAGGACCGGTTTGGCCAGCGCATGGCATTCCGGTACGCCGAGGACAGCGTGGGCGGTGAATACCACCCCGTGGAGATCCTCTGGACCTTCGGCGCCGGCGAGACGCCGGCACAGGCGCGCTATCGCCTGTCATTCTCCTGGGAAATGCGCCCGGCAGCCGACCAGCGCAGCGGCTTCGTCTGGGGCATGCCCTGGCGGGACTCCCAGCGGTTGTCGGCCATCGAGTACGCCCACGATCCGGGCAGCGGCTTTGCCCGCGTGCACCACTACGCGCTCGCCTATGCCGCTCCGGTGTCCGGGGGCAGCACCCGCAGCCTGCTGGCCAGCATCACGCAGTGCGGCCCCAACGACTGCCTGCCTCCCACCACGTTCCAGTGGAACGACGGCCAGACCAGCCACGTGCTGCAATCGATACCGGGCGCCCAGACGGACAACGCCCTGGTCGGGGATTTCAATGGGGATGGCGCCACCGACATCTTCACCCAAGCCAATGGCTACTGGGCAGTCCAGCCCGCGGATCCCCAGACCGGCGGCTTGCGCGCGCTCGTGGCAATCGGCGGGAACTACACGGCAACCACCGCGGCCAAGATCATCGACTACAACGGCGATGGCCTCGCCGACCTCATGCTGGGGTCCACCGAGGGACCGAACTGGCTCGTCTACCAGTCACCGATGACCCCGGGTGAGGCCTTCGTGGTCCGCAACACCGGTGTGCCCTGGTCCACCACGGCAGTCGTCCTCGACATCGATGGTGACGGGCTCGATGACCTCGCCTATGTGCGCGCTGGCCAGGTCTGGTTGCGTCGCAACACCGGCGGCGCATTCGCGGCGGAGCAGCCGGCGGGGATCACGGCCGTCGCACCACCGAACACCCCCAGCGCGGAAAGCGCCACCTTCATCGAGGCGGCGGACTTCGATGGCGACGGCCGCAGCGACCTCCTGATCACCCGCTCCGCCGAGCCGCAGGGCGTCGCGAACTACCGCTGGGAAGCCTTCCTCTCCACCGGGACCGGCTTTGGCCCCGAGCCATTTGCCACGTTCACCACCGCTCCCGGCCGGGACAACGTGGTCCTGCTCGACATCAATGGTGACGGGCTCACCGACCTCCTGCGCGATGCAGGCGGCACCTGGCTGCCCCATCTCAGCCGCGGCACTGGCTCGGCCGCGACACCCGGCCTGGTGCCGCAGAGCTGCCCAACCCCGGCCAGCCGCCCGCCCGGCCACTGGGGCGCACCACCCGAACCAGCGGTGGCCCTCGATTACAACGGTGACGGGTACGCGGACATCCTGCAGCGCGACGTGATGGGTACCTGGCGCGTCCACCTCGCCGATGGCGCCTGCATGACTCCTGACGGGGAAGTCATCCCTTCTCCGCCACTGGTGTGGCCCATCTTCGCCCGCATCTATCCCGCGGATATCGATGGCGATGGCAATACCGACGTACTGTACAGCTCAATATCGTCCGTGCCCTGGTCAGTGCTCCGCCACGTGCGGCCAGCCGATCCCGACGGCGGCGCACCCGCCCCGCAGCCCGGGCTGCTGCACCGCGTGGCGGATGGCCTCGGCAACACCACGGCTTTTTCCTACCTGCCACTCAGCCAGTTTCCTGGCTACGGGCCATCAGGAACCAACCCGTTGCAGACACTCAGGGTGCGCGGCGGCGCGCTGCCGGTCCTGAGCCGGGCGAGTGCCGAAGGCGCAAGTGGTTACCAGCTCAGCTATGCCTACAGCGGTGGCCGGCGCAGTACCGTCGGCCGCGGTTTCCTCGGCTTCGAGACGGTGCGTACGCTCGACTCACGCAGCGGCCTGGAAACCGTCAGCCAGTTCCGGCAGGAGTTCCCCTTCACGGGGCGGATCAGGCTGACGACCGTACGCGACCAGGACCGCAAGGTATCGACCTACGAGCCGGCATGGACCTCGGTGCTGACCGAGATGCCCGATACGGCCAGGTTCACGTATTTCGTCCACCTGGCCAGCGACCAGGCGGACAGTTACGAGGTGGACCCGGATGGCGGCCAGCGCGGCAGCCTGGTGCGCACGACCCGGCGCAGCCTCACATGGAACCTCGCGCACGGGGCGGTCTCGCGGGAACTGACCGAGGTGAGCTCCCCCATGAGCCCGGGGCAGGTGTTCCGCACGACACGCAACGTCAGCTTCGACGAGGCCGCACGCGCCAACGGCTGCCTCGCACTGCCCAACCGGGTGGATGTCACGCAGGACGTCTCGGGCGCGGGCACGCAGACCCGCAGCGTCCTGATGACCTACAGCGCCACCACCTGCCGCCTCATCACGCAAACCAGCGGGCCGGAGTCCGACCCGGCCCGGCAACTGCGCACCACCTATGCCTATGACGCCAACGGACGCACCGAGAGCATCACGCGCGTCGATGCCATCGGGGCCCTGGCGCCGCGTGTCACGCGGTTCACCTACGCCAGCCGCAGCAGCCGGCCCGTGACCGAGGCCCAGGTCATCAGCGGCGAGAGGGACCTGGCTGTCGGCCACGCCTGGAACGAGGCGCTCGGCCTGGAGACCGGCCGGTCGGATCCGCAGGGCATGCTCACCGGCTGGCAACTGGATGATTTCGGCCGCATCCGCGTGGAAACCCGCTCCACCGGCATCACGCGCATCAGCTATGCGGCCTGCGGGCCCTGCTTTGCGCCCGGCGCCCGCTACGCCATCCGCGAGACGCGCGGCGACAACTACTGGAGCGAGACCCAGCATGACAGCCTGGGGCGGGTCGTCGGCCGCGCCTTCGTGCTGGTCGATGGCCTGGCGAGCCGCGAACTGCTCGAGTACGACGCGCTCGGTCGCCTGCAGCGGCGCTCGGCACCGTTCAGGGAGGGCTCGACCACGCGCTACTGGACCAGCACCAGTTACGACCTGGCCGGCCGCGCCAAGTCTGTCACCCGGCCGGCGAGCGCTGCGCTGCCGGCTGGCGCAGTCTCTACCTACAGCTATGCGGGGCTGGATACCACGCTGCACAATGCCGCAGGGCAGACCACCGTGGTCCACCACGATGCCGCCGGGCACGTGACGCGGGTCACCGCCCCGCTGGGCAGCACGGCCGCCTATGCCTACGATGCCGCCGGCCTGCTCACATCGGTGGTCGATGCCGGCGGCAACACCCGGCGCTACACCTACGATGAGCGTGGGCTGCTCATGTCCAGCGAAGACCCGGACGCGGGCCAACGCAGCTTCGGCTACGACGCCTTCGGGCAGGTCGTGCGGCAGGCTGACGGCAGGACCCCGGCCAGTGTCGTCACCCTGCGCTATGACCAGCTGGGCCGGATCGTGTCGCGCGACGAGCCCGAAGGCAGGACCAGCTGGACCTACCTCGCCAACCCGGGACCTGGCCGCGGGCTGCTGCAGAAGGTGGTCTCCGCACTGGGCCCCGGGCACGGTGAATTCCAGGAGTACTACCTCTACAACTCCAGCGGCCTGCTCCGGCGCACGACGACGGTCATCGACGAGGGCATCTACCAGAGCGATTACGCCTACGGGGCAGAGGGCAAGATCAGCGAAATGACCTATCCGGCAACCATCGGCTGGCGCCCCAGGTTCCTGTTCGGCTATGCCAACGGCCACCTCAGCACGATCACCCAGGAAGCCGTGGGCATGGCGCCTGTCTACACGCTGCTGGAAATGGACGCCCAGGCCCGCGAGCAACGCGCCGTCTTCGGCGCCAACGCCCTCGAGGAACGCAACACCTACGATGACGCCACCGGGCGGCTGACCGCCATCCACAGCGAGGCCGCCGGCTTCCCGGTCACTGTCCAGGACTATTCCTATGAATGGGATCCCGTCGGCAACCTGGCATCGCGGCGCAACCGGCTCGTGACGGCGACGTATCTGGAGCAATTCACGTATGACGACCTGAACCGGCTGGTACGCACCAGCCTCAATGGCACACCATCGCTGTCCATGACCTACAGCGCCGATGGCAACATCCTCTCGAAGTCGGACGTCGGCAACTTCGCCTACGGCGGCGGCGGCCAGCGGCCACATGCCGTGACCAGCGTCTCGGGCGGTCCCCGCGGCGCAATCCAGTACGCCTACGACGACAACGGCAACATGACCGCCCGCGGGACTTCCTCGCTCGCCTGGACCAGCTTCAACCTCCCCAGCCAGGTCAGCCAGGGGGCCGATACGGTGCGCTTTTCCTACGGGCCGGGCCGCAGCCGTGTCATGCAGGAGCAGGCGACGGGGCAGGCCAGCAAGACGATCCATTACGTCGGCCCGCATTTCGAGGTCGAGATGGAGGGCGGGATACACCGGTACCGCGCCACGGTGTTCGCCTACGGGCGTGCCGTCTACAGCCAGGTCGAGACGACGCCGGGCGGGCTCGATGCCTACTACGTCCTGCACGACCACCTGGGCAGCGTCGACCGGCTGGTGCGTGCCGCCGGCGACGGCCTCGACCTGCTCACCCTGAGCTTCGACGCCTGGGGCAAGCGCCGGCAGGTGAACTGGAGCCCGGACGCGCGCGACCTGCGCTACGGCGACACGCACTGGGTCGAGCGCGGCTTCACCGGCCACGAGCACCTGGACGGCGTGCGGCTGGTGCACATGAACGGCCGGCTGGAAGATCCCCTGCTCGGCAGGATGCTCAGCCCCGATCCCATCCTGGCCGGCGCCCTGGATCCCCAGGCGCTCAATCCCTACAGCTACGTCAACAACAACCCGACCTCCTACTTCGATCCGAGCGGCTTCCTGCTCGGCAAGCTGCGCAAGGCCATCAGGCGCGCCATCCGCCACGTCGGCAGCTTCACGCAGCGGCTGGTCCGCAACTGGGGACGGCCCGTGGCGGCGGCGGTCGCCGCCTACTACACTGCGGGAGCCGTGTCCTCCTGGGCCTATGCGGCGCAGACCACGGCGATCGGAGCCACGGCCGGCACGACCAGTGGCGTGGTGGCCGCCAATACGCTCACTGCGGCAACCGTCTCGAGCACCATGATCGGCGGTGCCGCCGGCGGGGCCGTGGCCGGGGTCATCTCGACGGGCAACCTGCGCGGCGTCGTGTCCGGTGCCCTGACCGGAGGCATGATGAGCGGCATTGGTGCGCAGTTCGGCAGTGGCTACAGCGCCGGCCGCGTGCTGGCGGAAGCCACCGTGGGCGGCATCGGCGCGGAATTGCAGGGCGGGGACTTCCGCGACGGCTTCATCGCCAGCGGCACCATGTCGTCGCTGACCTGGGCGGCGCTGGAAATGCGGCAGGCCATGGTGGAACAGTCGCGGCTGAATGGCGACAATGCCAGGGGCATCAGCGATGGCTTCCGTGGTGACCGCTTCAAACTGGGCGGATGCCGCTCACCGTGTACAAAGAGTCTGCTTGGCGGCGAGCAGGGTGGCCAAGGCTATTTTTTCGGTAACAAGTACCAGCCTGGCTCCTTCCTGGACCACCTGATCGAGACCTATGCCGGACCGCATGACTACCTGAATTCGCCCATCTTCTACAACGAGCTGGGCAACAACGTCGGTCGTTCGGGGATTTTCCAGATGGTCAATGCGGGGAATGTCCTCGTCGCCACCCCGTTCGCAGCTGCATCGGCCGTACCGGCCTACGCCTACGGTGCCTTCGATGACTAAGCGCAGGGCAGCCGCGCTCTGCGCTGCGATAGCAGGCGCATTTATCCTTGCCGGGTGCATACCGGCGAAATTTTCGGGCTATGAAGCATCCGGACCAGGGAAACGCGAACGTGACTATTGTGTGGCGGGACTGAATGAACTCCGCCTGGTGGAAAGCCGCGATGGAGTCGGCATCCACTGGCGGGCAGGCCGGGACGAGGACACGGACACGATCACGATGCATGTGTACATGACCATCCCGGCAGGCGTCACCGTGCAGCTCACCAGCCCGGCACTGGTGCTGGACAGCGAGCACTGGGCGCAACCACGGTTGCTGTCAGTCCAGGTCATCAGCGCCCCCGGTCCACGGCAGTTCACGGCCGATGCCGAACTGGCCGGCTCGGACGAGGACTCCATGGGCATGTACAGCTTCTGGTTCTCTCTCGCGGAGGATCGGCCAGCAGCCGAAACCGGCATCCCGGCGGTGGAGCATTTCACTGCCAGGATGCCTGCACTACTGGTCAATGGCGTGGCATGGGACTCCGAGGCAGTGACTTTCCGCAAGTACAGCCGCTGGGGCGTCTACACCTGCATCCAGTGACCAGGCCTCACGCGGCACCTGTCCTGTCCGCCGCCCAGGCGATCACCGCCCGCACCCGCGGCGCGGCCAGCTGGCGGGCCTCGGCAAAGCTGCACCAGCGGAATTCGCTGTGCTCGGGGCGCCCGGTCTCGGGATTCGGCAGGATGGCGACGTCGGCGCGCCCGGTGCGTGCGAGGTAGTAGCGGGCGGTCTTGCCGCGGGCATACGGGCCGCTCTCGAAGAACGCATCACCCCAGGGAAACACCAGGTCATCAAGGGTGGTCTCCTCCTGCACCTCGCGCACGGCCGCCTGCAGCGGCTCCTCCCCGGCCTCCAGCAGGCCCTTGGGGAAGTCCCAGTGGGTGAAGGCGCGCAGCAGCAGCAGCCGCCAGCCCTCCTCCGTCTCCCGCAGGATCACCGCACCGCAGGACAGCACCTTGCCCGCCCGTTTCATGGGTCCGGCAGTATAAGGCGAACCCCGCCGGCTCAGGTGTCGCGCAACACCGTGACCGGTGGCGCGTTCACGGCGCGGCGTGCCGCCAGGGTGCCGGTGAGCCCCACCAGCACCGCGCCGGCCAGCAGGCCGACCGGCCAGAGCAGCGGGCTCGCGCTGTACTGCAGGTCGAAGACCCGGCGCGCCAGCACCAGGCCGGCCGCCGTGGCGCCCAAGGCCGCCAGCGTGCCCGCCAGTGCCCCGAGCGCGATGAATTCCGCAGCCACACCCTTGAGGATCGTGCGCCGGTCGGCACCGAGCGCGCGCAGGACCGCGCTTTCGAAGCGGCGCTCGTCGCGTGTCACCTGGACAGCCGCCAGCAGCACCATCACGCCGGCCAGCAGCGTGAATGCGAACACGTACTGGACCGCCAGCGAGGCACGCTCCACCACCAGGCGGACCTGGGCAAGGATCGTCTCGATGTCGAACACCGTCACGCCGGGGAACCTGCGCACCAGCTCATTGAGCATGCGCCGGTGTTCGGGCGCCACGTAGAAGCTGGCGATGCGGGTCTGGGGCAGCTCGGCGGCCAGGCCCGGCGACAGCACCAGGAAGAAGTTCGGCGCGAAGGAATCCCACTCGACGACGCGGATGCTGGTCACCGTCGCCGTGAATTCCTCGCCACCCACGTTGAAGCCCATGGTGTCGCCCAGCTTCACGCCGAGGCTCTGCGCCACACCCTGCTCGACCGAGATCTGCGGCGGACCCGCGTAGCCGGCGCCCCACCACCTGCCGCCCTGGATGCGGTTGCCTGCCGGCAACCCGCCCGACCAGGTGATGTTCTGTTCGCGGCGGAGGAAGCCGGCTCCCTGGGCATCACTGATCCGCAGCTGCGCCGCCGCGGTGCCATTGATGGCGGTGAGCCGGCCGCGGATGAACGGCAGCGATGACGGATGGACGCCGGTTTCCTGCCGGATGAACTCGCCCATCGCCGGCCAGGCGGGCGGATCGATGTTGATCAGGAAATAGTTGGGCGCATCGGCCGGGATGGTGCGTCGCCAGGCCGCCAGCAGGTCCGTGCGGACCACGGTCAGCAACAGGAGCACCATCAGGCTGAGGCCGAAGCCGACGACCTGGATCACGCTCTCCGGTCCACGCCGCGCGATGTTGGCCAGCCCGAAACGCCAGGCGACGCCAGCGACCCCACGCAGGCTGGTGACCAGGGCCACCAGTCCCCAGCCCGCCAGGCCCGCCACGGCCGCGAGCACCAGCAGCCCGCCGACGATCAGCGTCACCAGCTTCAGGTCGCGCACGATCACGTAGATCATGCCCACCAGCGCTGCCACGGCCAGGGCATGGGCCAGGCCCGTGCGAAGCCGTGGCGGCGGCAGGTCCCGGCGCAGAACCCGGATCGGCGGTGTCCTGCGCAGCTGCCACAGCTGGGGCAGCGCAAAGCCGAAGACCACGGTCGCGGCCGTGAGGGCGCCAAGCCACGCCGGCAGCAGGCGGGGCGCCGGCAGCCGCACCTGGAGCAGCCCGCCGGAGAGGATGGCGAGCACCTCCTGCGCGGCAAAGCCGGTGAGCGAGCCGACCGCAGTCGTCCCGATGATGATGACCCCCAGCTGGATCACGGAGCTGCGCTCGAGGAGGGACTGCGTGCCCCCGAGGCTCTTGATGAGCGCCACCGTGTCGAGGTGCCGCAGGGCGTAGAGCCGGGCCGCCATGGCGGTGGCGACGGCGGCCAGCACCACGGTCACCAGCGAGGCCAGCGTCAGGAAGCGCTGCGCGCGGTCGATCGCCGCGCTGATCTGCTCGCCCGCATCGCGCTGGTCGCGGACCACCGCTTCGCCATCCAGCCGCGGCTGGACGGATTGGCGAAACCCCGCCAGCGCTCCCTCGTCGCCGGCGTAGAGCTGGCGGTAGCTGACACGGCTGCCGGGGCGCAACACGTCCATGGCGGGAATGTCCGCCATGTTCACCAGCAGCGATGGCGCGAGGTTCATGAAGCCGGGGTTCTGGTCCGGCTGGTAATCGAGCACGCGGCTGATGAGCAGATGGCGGTTGCCGACCTGCACCCGGGCGCCGACATCGATGCCGAGCTTGCCGAGCAGGCCGGGCTCGGCCCAGGCCTCGCCGGGTGCCGGGATGGCCGTGGTGGACACCGCGGTGCCGAACAGCTGTGTCGAGACCTGCATCTCGCCCCGCAGCGGGTATCCGGCGCTGACGGCCTCGATGGTGGCGAGCGAGCTCTGGTCGGTCTGCGTCAGCACCACCGAAGGGAAGCTGACCGCCTCCGCCGTGGCGAGCCCCCGGGCGCGGGCCTCCGCAAGGAAATCCGGGCGGATGGGCGCTGGCGAGCGGATCACCAGGTCCGCCGCCAGCACCACGCTGGCCTGCTGGCGGATGGCGCGCCCGACGCGGTCGGTGAAGAAACCGACCGCCGTGGTCGCCGCGACGGCCAGCACGATGGCCGCGACGAGCACGTTGAGCTCGCCGGCCCGCAGGTCGCGACCGAGGGATCGCAGGGCAAAGCCGGGGACGTTCACGGTTGCAGCCGGCCGCCGCTGATGCCGAGGACACGGTCGCAGCGCCCGGCCAGCGTACGCTCGTGGGTCACCAGCACCAGCGTGGTGCCGGCCTGCCGGTTGAGGTCGAACAGCAGGTCCGCGACGCGCGCACCGCTGGCTGCATCGAGGTTGCCGGTGGGCTCGTCGGCAAACAGCACCTCGGGCCGCGTGACGAAGGCCCGCGCGATGGCCACGCGCTGCTTCTCGCCGCCCGACAGCTGCCGTGGATGGTGGGAGAAGCGCTGGTCGAGGCCCACCGCAGACAGCGCCTCGCGTGCGCGGACTGCGGCGCGCGGCTCGCCCGCCAGCTCGAGCGGCAGCATGACGTTCTCCAGCGCGGTCAGCGCGGGGAGCAGGTGGAAGGACTGGAACACGAACCCGACCTTCCTGCCGCGCAGCCGCGCGCGGCCGTCCTCATCGAGTGTCGTCAGGTCCGTGCCGCACAGCCACACGCGGCCGGCGCTGGGCTGGTCCAGGCCCGCCAGGAGCGCGAGCAGCGTGGTCTTGCCGGCACCCGAGGGCCCGACCAGCGCGACCGATTCGCCGGCGCGGATCTCCAGGTTGATGTCGTCGAGGATGGTCAGCAGACCCTCCGGGCTGCTAACCTGCTTGCCGAGTCCCGCCGTGCGCAGTGCCACCCCGTCCAGATTGCCGTCCCGATTCGCCAAGCTCGCCATCCTGATGCTGGTTGTCGCCTGGCAGCCGGCACACGCCGCCGATGCACAGCGGACCTTGCTGGTGGTGGGCGACAGCCTGAGTGCCGGCTTCGGCCTCGAGCCCGGGCAGGGCTGGGTCACGCTGCTGCAAGACCGGCTGGAAGCCAGAGGTTACGGCTATCGGGTGGTGAACGCCAGCATCAGCGGCGACACCACCACCGCCGGCCTCGGGCGCCTGCCGCGGGCGCTGCGGCTGCATCAGCCGGCGATCGTCCTGATCGAACTCGGTGGCAACGATGGCCTGCGGGCGACACCCGTCGCCCTGATCCGTGACAACCTGGCCGCCATGGTCAGGCTGGCGCAGGCGGCCGGCGCACGCGTCATCCTCGCCGGCATGCAGATGCCGCCGAACTATGGCATGCGCTACACGGCCGACTTCGCGGCGGTCTGGCCCGCGGTGGCGAAGGCCACGGGCGCCCCGCTCATCGGCTTCTTCCTGCAGGGCGTGGCACTCGACCCGGCGCTGATGCAGGCCGATGGCATCCACCCGAATGCCGCCGGCCAGCCACGGCTGCTCGACAATGCCTGGCCGGTGATCGAGCAGGAAGTCCGGGCGCTGGCGGCGAAGCCCGGCCACGGAACGCGGCCGGCCACGCCCTGAGGGCGGACCGGTGGCCGCTGCCGCTCAGCGGAAGGCGGCGATGTGCTCGCGCAGGAACTGGGCCAGCGTGAAGGGCCCGCGCCCGGTGACCTTGCGCACGGTGTCGGTCACGCGGGATGGCACGACACCCTCGGCGATCTCGCGGAACAGGGCCGACACGGCGTTGGCGTGCCACTCATTGGGCAGCACGCGCCTGAGGATGCCGAGGTAGGCCTGCGGATCGGCGGCCACGTACGTGATCGTCGTCCCGAGCACCCCGGACAGGCACTCCGCCACCTGGTGGCAACTCAGCAGCTCCGGCCCGGTGATGTCATGGCTCTTCCCCTCGTGGCCCTGGCCGGCCAGCGCCTCGGCCGTGACCGCGCCGATGTCACGCGCATCGATCATGGCGGACCGGCTCTCGCCCAGGGGCAGGGCGAACAGCTTCTTCTCGCGGATCGTCCCGGCGCTGCCGAGGAAGTTGTCCATGAAGAAATCCGGCCTGATCATCGTCCAGGCCAGCCCGGAGGCGCGCAGGTACTGCTCGGACTCCCAGTGGATCTGGCGGATGGGTGCGCTGGCACCCGGCACGGCTTCCATGGAGGACATCTTCACGATGTGGCGCACGCCCGCCGCACGGGCCAGGTCCACCACCTGCTTCTCCTGGGCCAGCTGCTGCTCGCTGTTCGGCAACAACAGCAGCAGCTTGCTGACGCCGGCCAGCGCCTTCCTGACGCAGTCCGCATCGGTCACGTCACCGACGACGAGCTCCATGCCGGCGGCCTGCAGCGCCGCAGCCTTCCCGGCGTTGCGCACCAGCGCGCGGGCCTTCACGCCGCGGGCGGCGAGCGCCTTGGCGGTCTCGCTGCCGGTCTTGCCGGTGGCGCCAGTCAGAAGAATCATCATCGTGCTCCTAGGAAGGGAAGATGCCGGCGATCGTCGCCTGGATGGCCTGCGCCGCCTGGCGCGGATCGGCCGCGTCGCGGATCGGCCGGCCGACGACAATATAGTCCGCGCCGTCGCGGAATGCCTGCTCGACGGTGACGACACGCTTCTGGTCGTCCACGGGGCGGTTGTCGACCGGGCGGATGCCGGGCGTGACGACGAGGAGGCGCTGGTCGACGGCCCTGCGCATGGCGGGCAGCTCCAGGCCGGAAGCCACCACGCCATCGCAACCGGCCGACAACGCACGGCGCGCCCTCGAGAGCACCAGCTCCTCGACATCGCAGTCAAAGCCGAGGTCATCGAGGTCCCCGCGGTCGAGGCTGGTGAGCACCGTGACCGCAAGTATCTTCACCCCGCCCTTGGCCTTTGCGGCGGCCTCCATGATGCCCTGGTTGCCGTGCACGGTGGCGAAGCTGACACCGCGCCGGGCGAGCTGGCGCACGGCGGCCCCCACGGTGGCCGGGACGTCGAAGAACTTGAGGTCGGCGAACACCTTCTTGTCCTGCTTGACCAGCCAGTCCAGCAGCTCGAAGTAGCCGCCCGACATCATCATCTCGAGCCCGAGCTTGTAGAACTGCACGGCATCGCCCAGCGTTGCGACGAGGTCACGCGCGGTCGCCGGCTCGGCGACATCCATCGCGAAGATGAGGCGGTCTCGCCGGTCCATGGTCTTGTCGCGGGGCATGGTCTGCGTCCTCCGGAAGAAGTGGCGACAGTGTACCCAATGCGGCGCACCGGCTGGCGCGCGGCTACCAGTCGAGCCGCGGGTCCACCAGGCGCCGATAGGCGGCGACAGCGTAGCGGTCGGTCATGCCGGCGATGTAGTCAGCGACGACCCGGGCCCGGGCGGCCGCGCCGTACCGGCGCGCCTGGCGGGCCGCGCGCGCGGCCTGCGCCGCGGGCATGGCGCGGGCGTCGTCCATGAACAGCCCGAACAACGCCCCGATCACGTGCCGCGCCTGGCGGTTCATGGCCAGCACACGCTCGTGACGATAGAGGCCATGGCGCAGGAACGCCTTGAGCTCGCGGTGCTCGGCGGCGATGCGCGTGCTGAAGCCGACCAGGGGCCGCGCGCGGACGCGGACATCCTCGATGGACCCCGGCGCGGCAGCGGCGAGGTTGTGCAGGCTGGTTGCCACGAGATCCGTGACCACCTCGTTGATCATGCGTCGCACGATCTCGTGGATCAGCACCCGCCGGCCCGGCCGGGCACGCAGCCTGCGGACCCCCGCGTGATGGCGGCGGAACAGGCCGACCGCCGCCAGCTCCTCCACCGTGAGCAGGCCGGCGCGCAGGCCGTCATCGACATCATGGTTGTTGTAGGCAATCTCGTCGGCCAGGTTGGCGAGCTGGGCCTCGAGGCCCGGCTGGCGGCGGGCGATGAAGCGCTCGCCCAGCTCCCCGAGTCCAGCGGCATTGCCGGGCGCGCAGTGCTTGAGGATGCCCTCGCGTGTCTCGAAGGTGAGGTTCAGGCCCGGGAAGGCCAGGTAGCGCTCCTCGAGTTCCTCGACGACGCGCAGCGACTGCAGGTTGTGCTCGAAGCCGCCCCAGGGCCGCATGCAGTGGTTGAGGGCGTCCTGGCCGGAGTGCCCGAACGGCGTGTGGCCGAGGTCGTGGGCCAGGCAGATGGCCTCCACGAGGTCCTGGTTCAGGCCGAGGCGCCCGGCCACCGTGCGGCCGATCTGCGCCACCTCGAGCGAGTGGGTCAGGCGCGTGCGGTAGAGATCACCCTCGTGATTGACGAAGACCTGGGTCTTGTAGACCAGGCGGCGGAAGGCGCCGGAATGCAGTACCCGGTCGCGGTCACGCTGGAAGGCGCTTCGGTAGGGATGGGCCGGCTCCGCGTAGCGCCGGCCACGGCTCGTGGCATCGCTGGCGGCATAGGGCGCGAGAGGTGCAGCAAACGGGGAGGGAGCATCCCACGCCGGCCCGATCAGCCGGGAGGATGTCCGCCCCGCTCCGCGGACAGGCCTGCTACGACCCGACTTCGGCACGCACGAAGTCCTGCAGCTCCCGCATGGTGAACTCCGCGGTCACCCTGCCCTGGCCGATGGCCGGCAGCAGGATCAGCCGCAGCTGCCCGGCCAGCACCTTCTTGTCCATGGCCATGGCGCCAAGGAAGGCATCCATGTCGGCTGCCGGCGGCTTGACCGGCAGGCGCAGGCCCTCCAGCAGGCGGGTGATGCGCGCCACTTCAGCGGCGGGCAGCCAGCCCAGGCGCTGCGAGAACCGCGCGGCCATGCCCATGCCCGCGCCCACGGCCTCACCGTGCAACCACTGCCCATAGCCCGCACAGAGCTCGATCGCATGGCCAAAGCTGTGGCCGAGGTTGAGCAGGGCGCGACGGCCGTGCTCGCGCTCATCCTCTGCCACCACCCCGGCCTTGATCTCGCAGGACCGGCGGATGGCGTGGTGGAGCGCAGCGGGCTGCCGGCCGAGCAGATCGGCGGCATGCGCCTCGATCCACTGGAAAAACCCGGCATCGGCGATGAGCGCAGCCTTGAGCACCTCGGCGAGGCCCGCCGACAGCTCCCGGTCCGGGAGGGTGCGCAGGGAATCGGAATCCGCCACCACGCACAGGGGCTGGTGAAAGGCGCCGACCAGGTTCTTGCCGCCGGGATGGTTGATGCCGGTCTTGCCACCGACGGAGGAATCGACCTGCGCGAGCAGGGTCGTCGGCACCTGGATGAAATCCACCCCGCGCTGGTAGATCGCCGCGGCGAAGCCGGTGATGTCCCCCACCACGCCCCCGCCCAGCGCCAGCACGACACAGTCGCGGGCGAAGCGGCCCCCGACCAGCGCATCGAGGATGGCCTGCGTGGTGGCCATGGTCTTGTGCGCCTCGCCATCGGGCAGGACGATGGACCCGATACGGCCCCGGCCCCGCGGGCCGATCATCCCCACCAGCCGCTCGAGGTACAGCGGCCCGACCGTCGTGTTGGTCACGATGAAGGCGTCGCGCCCGGCCAGGTGCGGATCGAGCAGGCCCTGGCGGCCCAGCAGGCCACTGCCGATGTAGATCGGATAGCTGCGTTCGTCCAGGTCGACCGTGATGCTCATCATGGCTGCGGCTCCCGCACCTGCTCCAGTTCGTCGAGGCGCCGGCGGATTTCGCGGACCACGGCGGGCACCCGGCGGCCATCGGTCTCGATGACGATGTCAGCGATCTCGCGGTACTGCGGGTCGCGCCGTGCCATCAGGCCCGCAAGGATTTCGCGCGGATCGCCGCCCCTGAGCATCGGCCGGTCCCGGTCACTGCGGATACGGCTGAGCTGCTGGTCCACCGACGCATGCAGGTACACGACGCTGCCCCGCGTGCCGAGCAGCTCGCGGCTGCCGGGGTCCTGCACTGCACCGCCGCCCGTGGCGAGCACCACCCCGCCCAGCCGGGACAGCTCCTCGATGACCTCGCGCTCGCGCACCCGGAAGCCTGCCTCACCCTCGCGCTCGAAGATGTAGGGGATGTCCACCCCGGTCCGCTCCTTGATGACCTCGTCGCTGTCGATGAACCGCCGGCCGAGCTCACGGGCCAGCCTGCGCCCCACGACCGACTTGCCGGCACCCATCGGGCCAATGAGGAAGATGCTCCCGCTGGACTGCATGCGCGCATTCTAGCGCGACCGGCGGGCAGGCCTGAAAAGACGAAGCCGGCCACCTGGGCCGGCTTCGCCGGAGGGAATCGCTTCCCCTCGCTCAGTAGATGCTCGAGCCTTCCTTGAGGATCTTCGGCGTCACGAAGATCAGGAGTTCGGACTTCTTGGAGACGCGGGTACTGGAGCGGAACAGGTTTCCGAGGCCGGGAATATCGCCGAGCAGCGGCACCTTGTTCATGTCCTCGCCCTGCTCGGTCTCGTAGATGCCGCCGAGCACCACGGTCTGCCCGTTGTTGACCAGCACCTGGGTCTCGACCGAGCGCGTGTCGATGCTGGGCACCTGGCCACCGCGCTCATTGGTGATCACCTTGCCGACGCTGTCCTTGGTGACCTTGAGGTCCATGATGATGCGGTCGTCCGGGGTGATCAGCGGCGTCACGGTCAGTGACAGCACCGCCTCCTTGAACTGCGTGGTCGTGGCGCCGCTGCTGGAGGCCTGCTGGTAGGGGATTTCCACGCCCTGCTTGATGAACGCCTCCTTCTGGTTGGCGGTGATCACCCGCGGGGAGGAGATCACCTCGCCCTTGCCCTCGGCCTGCAGCGCCGAGAGCTCCAGGTCGACGAGGAAATGCTCGCTGAGGAGCGCCACGGCCACACGGCCCGCCGGATTGGCCACCGGCAGGTTGACGTTGTAGCGGTCACTCAGCTTCGGCGTATCCAGCGGGTATGGGCTGCCGGTGGTGTTGATGTTGGTGATTGCCGAGCCCGTCATGGTATCGGTGCCTGCGGCACTGCCGCTCGTCGTGAGCAGGGAATCGCCGTGCCGATTCGCACCGGTGACGCCCCAGCGCACGCCGAGGTCGCGGCTGAAGTCATCGCGGACCACCACGACCCGGGACTCGATGAGCACCTGCCGGACCGGGATGTCCAGGGTCGCCACCAGGCGGCGGATCTCCCCGACACGGTCCGCAGTATCCTGCACCATCAGCGTATTGGTACGTTCGTCCAGGGCCACCGAACCGCGGTCGGACAGCATGCCGCCCTTGCCCTTGCCCTTGACCAGGTCGGAGAGTTCCCGTGCCTTGGCATAATTGACCTGCAGGTACTCCGAGACCAGCGGCTCGAGCTCGCGGATCTCCTTGCGTGCCTCGAGGTCGGCCTTCTCGCGGGCGGCGATCTCGTCGGAGGGCGCGATGATCATCACGTTGCCGTTCTGCCGCTTGTCGAGACCCTTGGTCGCCAGCACGATGTCGAGCGCCTGGTCCCAGGGCACGCTCTGCAGGCGCAGCGTGACGTTGCCCTGGACGGAGTCGGAGACGACGATGTTGCGGCCGCTGACATCGGCCAGCAACTGCAGCACGGCCCTCGTCTCGATATCCTGGAAATTCAGCGTCAGCTTCTCGCCCGTGTACTGCTTGTCCGGGCTGAAGAGGGTGGCCTTCTTCTCGGCGGCAGCCTTGCTGACCGGCTTGACCTCGACCGTGAACACCTTGTCGGACTGGTAGGCCAGTTCCTCGAAGGCGCCGTGGGCGGCAATGACGATCCGGGCGTTGGCGCCCATGCGGGTGACATCGACCGTATCGACCGGTGTGGCGAAATCCGTGACGTCCAGGCGCTTGACCATGGCGTCGGGCAACTGGGTGTTGGCCAGGCTCAGGATGATCTGGCCCGCTTCCTTGCGCACGTCCACCGGGGCGCCCACCTCGGACAGGTTGAGCACCACGCGCCCGCCACCCTGCTCCCCGCGGCGGAAGTCGACCGACTGGATGCTGCGGCCGGCCGTCACGGCCGGCGCGGAAGCTGCGACCGGCGCAGCGGCAGTCACGGCAGCCGAGCCCTGGGCGCCGAGCGTCACGAACACGCTGTTGCCTGCGGCGCGGGTCTGGTAGGGAACCATCGCATCGAGGTTGAGCACCACGCGGGTGCGGCCGCCGGACTCGGCCGCCAGCACAGTGGACAGCCCCCCGATGCCGACATCCTTGCGCCGGGAAGGCAGGGCGATGCTGGTGTTGGGGAAGTCGAGCGCGATCCGCGCCGGGTTCTCGATAGTGAAGGCGAGCGGTTCTGGCGCCGCACCGGAGAGCTTGAGCTCCAGCTCGACCTTGTTGCCCGGCAGGGTCTGGACCTGGATGTCGCGCAGCTGCAGGTCGCCCTCGGCGGCCAGCGCGGGTGCCGGACCCGCGAAGAGGGCCGCCACCGCGGTCAGGGCAGCCATTGCCACGGCGGCGATCATCCGCCCTGGCAGACTGCGGGCGGTGCCGGAAACCCCGGGCACCGGAAATACTGTTGCTGGCCTAGCCGTGCTCATCGTCACTTACTCCCACGCTCTCCCCGGGGGGGCGCTGTCAGTTGGCCAGCCCGATGGCAGCCGACCGCTTGTAAAAACCGCCGATGCCATCCGGCACCAGCTCCTCGACCTGCACTTCTCCGTCGGTCACCGCCAGCACCCGGCCGTCGTTCTGCCCGACGTAGTTCCCGGGCACCACGCGGTGCACCAGGCCGTCCCGGGTCTGCAGCAGCGCATACCGCTGGTTGCCCCTGTTCAGCGTGCCGACCATCTTCAGGGTGTCCAGCGGGAACTGTTCCAGATATTCCTTGGGCCGGTTCGCCTCGGGCCGCGGGCCCGCGGCAGCGCGCCCCCGCGGTGCATCGGGCTGGAAGGGCGAGCGCAGCGACTGCGCCTCGTAGACGAACGTCTCGTAGGGCTTGATCTGCGGCAGCGGATCGATGCGCCCGCCGGGACGCGCCTTGACATCGTTGATGTACTTGTCGAGGTCGTCGTTGCCGCCGATGCAACCGGCCAGGGACAAAGCCACGGCCGGGACAACCAGCATGCGGACGAGCTTGTGGCTGAGCAACGTCATGGCCTTAACCCGCCTTCTTCGCCGCAGCGGCGTTCTGTGGCTTGCCCTGTGGTGCCGCGCCGGGCTTGCCGCCCACGCGGGTGGGCGCCTTGCCGGCGGCACCACCCTTGTCAGCGCCCGCACCGCTCTCATTCTCGTCAAGATAGCGGTAGGTCTTCGCGGTGACGTTCAGGATCAGCTGGTCGGCCGGCGCATCCTTGCCAGCCGGCAGGATCTCGATGTCGTGCAGCGTGACGATGCGCGGCAGGGCGGCGATGTCGCTGACGAAGCGGCCGAACTCGTGGTACGTGCCGCGCAGGCGGATCTTGATGGGCTTCTCCGCGTAGAAGTCCTTGCGAACCTCATCCAGCGGCTGGAACAACTCTTCCTGCAGGCCGGCGCCAAGGCCGGTCTGCGAGATGTCGACCAGCAGGTTCGGGATCTCGGTCTGGCCTGGCAGCTGGCGCAGCATCGTGCCGAACGAACGCTCGATCTCGGCGAGCTGGGCCTTGTAGACGCTGAAGTTGGCCGCCTTCTTCTGCTTCTGCTCGAAGGACTGGCGCAGCTCCTGCTCCTCGCGCTCGGCCCTCTCCAGCAGGGGCATCCGGCTCTGCCACACGATCAGGTAGAAACCCATGATCGCCACGATGGCAAAGAAGATGCCGACGAAGAACGCGTGGAACACGAAGGGCCAGCGGCCGATGTCGTTGAAATTGAGCTGGCGCAGTTGCTGGAGGAAGTTCATGGCTGCCCCCCCTCAGGATGCGCAGCCTGCTTGGCCACGACCGTGAATTCGCTGGCACGCGGCGCGGTCGCGTCGCCCTTCTTGCCGGTGGACTTGACCTCGACGACCTCGAGGTCCGGGTCCTTGAGCCAGCCCGACTTGTCGATGTTGCGCATGAAGGCCGACACGCGCGTGTTGGACTCCGCCAGGCCCTTGAGTTCGATGCTGGCGCCCTTCTGCTTGATCGAGCTGAGGTTCACGCCATCAGGCAGGGTGCGCACCAGCTGGTCGAAGACGTGGACGATCTCGGGCCGGCTGCGCTGCAGCTGCTCGATGATCTCCATGCGCGCCAGCAGGCGGTCCTTCTTCGCCTCCAGGTCGAGGATCTCCTTGATGCGCTGGTCGAGCGCCTGGATCTCGCCCTTGAGCAGGTTGTTGCGCGCGTGCTGGTTGTCGATGATGGCCCCCATGACGAGGCTGGCCAGACCGATGACCACCGCCGCGGCGACCACCGCGCCACCGAGCCCGATGAAGAACTGGTTGCGCCGCCTGGCGCGCAGCTCGGCACGCCATGCCAACAGGTTTATGCGAGGCATGTCAGTCGAAACTCCGTAGCGCCAGGCCGCAGGCCGTGAGCAGTGCCGTCGCGTCCTTGCGGATGCCCTGGGCCTTTGCCCGGGAGGAAATCTTCATCTGCCCCAGGGGATCCCCGACTTCCGTCGGGATGCCCACCTTGCTGGAAATCACGTCGGCCACGCCGGGGATGTTGGCGCAGCCACCACAGATGAGTATCTGGTCGGGCTGCTCGCGATTGCTGCCGGAGGCGAGGAAGAACTGCAGCGAACGGCTGACCTGCTGGGTCATGTCGTCGATGAACGGATCGAGGACCTCCGGCACATAGTTGCTCGGCAGGCCACCTTCCTTCTTGGCACGCCCGGCATCCTCGAGCGACAGGCCGTAGGTGCGCATGATCTCCTCCGTCAGCTGCTGGCCGCCGAAGGAGAAGTCGCGGGCGTAGTCCACGCGCATGTCCTGCAGGACACTGAACGTGGTGTTGCTGGCGCCGAAGTCCACCACCGCGATGAGATGGCCCATGCCGCCGTCGGGCATCTGGTACGCCATCAGCTGGCAGGCATTCTCGAGCGCAAAGGCCTCGACATCCACCACACGCGGGATGAGGCCTGCCGCTTCGACCGCCGCACGGCGCTGATCCACGTTTTCGGTGCGTGTTGCAACCAGGAGCACATCGACCATGTCCGGATCGGCTTTCGACGGGCCCATCCGCTGGAAGTCGTAACTGACCTCTTCCATCGGGAAGGGGATGTACTGGTCGGCCTGGATCTCGACCTGCGCCTCGAGCTGGTTGTCATCGAGCGCCTTCGGCAGCTGGATCAGCTTGGTGATGGCCACATCGCCACTGATGCCGATGGCCACCTCGCGGGTCTTGGTGTTCGCACGCTTGACGGCGCGCCGGATCGCATCGCCCACGGCAGCAGCGTCGACGATGGTCTTCTCATTGATGGCATTGGGCGGGGTCGCCTCCGCCGCGTAGCATTCCGCACGGCAGTTGCTGACGGAACCTGACAGCTCGATCAGCTTGATCGAGGATGCGGTTATGTCAAGCCCGATCAGGGGTCTCGATCGTGGCGAAAAAAGCACGTTTTTCCCCTTCTATCCCGGCAACTTGCACAAGAAAAATCGGGCCCCACCTCAGAAACCCAATTTAACCATATATCACGGCCGGCACAAACCACCCGTGACGAGATTCGCAGATCGGCAACAGCAGCCGCTGGACCACCGCTCAGGCCCGGCGGCTCAGCCCAGGGCCGCCGGTGGGCAGCGTCAAGGCCCCGGCCGGGCCCAGGATGGCGGGATGGAAGGCAGGCGGCGGTCAGTGGACACGCGCTCCGCGGCCTGGCAACCCCGCTATCGTAGGCACCGGCATCCTGCAGCAACGGGGAGCATCCCAACTGCAGGCAACCCGGATTCCCTTAGACCGGTGGCTTTGCGCCCCCACCTTTCGGTGAGTTTGCCCAAAATTCGCGCACAGGATGCATAATCGCCACCCCTGAGGCAAGGGATCAGCGCGGGATTTTGCGATGCAGTTCTTGTTTCGCCTTGGGACCGCGGTCCTAGCGCTCCTCCTGACCCTTGCCATCCTCATCGCGGGCATCGCCGCGGCGGGCTACTACTATCTCGAACCCGGCCTGCCGGGCGCGGACACCATGCGCGAGGTGAAGCTGCAGACGCCGCTGCGGATCTACTCGCGCGATGGCCGTCTCATGGCCCAGCTCGGCGAACAATGGCGCACGCCGGTGCGCTTCGAGGATGTTCCCGACGTGGTGGTCAAGGCCTTCCTCGCCGCCGAGGACGACCGCTTCTTCGAACACCCGGGATTCGATTACCAGGGCATCCTGCGCGCCGGCATCAACTACGCCCTGACGGGTGCGCGCACGCAAGGCGGCAGCACCATCACCCAGCAGCTCGCCCGCGCCTACTTCCTCACCCCGGAACGCAGCTTCGTCCGCAAGGCCAGGGAGTTGATCCTGGCGGTCCGGATCGAGAAGGAATTCACCAAGCCGGAAATCCTCTCGCTCTACCTGAACAAGATCTTCCTCGGGCAGCGTGCCTACGGCATTGCCGCGGCTGCCGAGGTGTATTTCGACAAGGACCTGCCGGAACTGACGCTCGCCGAAGCGGCCACGCTCGCCGGCATTCCCAAGGCGCCCTCACAGCTCAACCCCGTGAATGGGCCGGACCGTGCCACGCAGCGCCGCCGCTACGTGCTCGGGCGCATGCGCAGCCTCGGCTTCATCGACAGCGCGCAGTACGAGGAGGCGATTGCCACGCCGCTGGTCTCGCGGCTCCACGGGCCCAAGGTCGAGCTCGACGCACCTTACGTCACCGAGATGGTGCGCGCGGAGATGGTCGAGCGCTTCGGCCCGGCGGCCTACACGGACGGCTACCAGGTCGTCACCACGGTCGACAGCCGCCTGCAGGCGGCCGCCAACACGGCCCTGGCCACTGCGCTCTTCGAATACGACCGCCGGCACGGATACCGCGGGCCGAGCGCCCGCGATGTCCTCGCCCGGATACCGGCTGAACCAGGCCCCGCCCGCGACCAGGCCCTGCAGGCCCTGCTGGACCGCCACCCGGGAGATGCCGATTTCAGGCCGGCGGTGGTTCTCTCGCTCGCGCCAGACAATTCAGCGCGCCTTTTCGTCCGGGGCGTCGGGGAATTGACCGTCCCCTGGGACGGCCTGCGCTGGCGCCGCTACCTGACTGACGCGGCAACCGGCCCGGTGCCGAAGGCCGTGGCCGAGGTGGTGGCGCCCGGGGATGTCGTGCACCTGTTGCATACCACCAACCGCGGCTGGCTGCTGGCGCAGCCGCCGGCCGTGGAAGGGGCCTTCGTCGCGCTGGATCCGGCCGATGGGGCTACCGTTGCCCTGTCCGGCGGCTTCGACTTCTATGAAAGCAAGTACAACCGCGCCGTGCAGGCCAGGCGCCAGCCTGGTTCATCGTTCAAGCCCTTCGTCTACTCGGCCGGCCTGGAGCATGGCTTCACGCCCGCCAGCATCATCAACGACGCGCCCCTGGTGTTCGGCGACGGCGAGCTCGAGGATGTCTGGCGGCCGGAGAACTATTCACGCGAATTCAACGGTCCGACGCGGATGCGCGAGGCCCTGGTCAAGTCCCTCAACCTCTGCTCGGTGCGCATCCTGATGGGTACGGGCATCGAGGCGGCGATCCGCCACATCCGCGCCTTCGGCTTCGACGACACGGCACTGCCACACAACCTGTCCCTCGCCCTGGGCAGCGGCGGTGCCTCGCCCTGGGATATGGCGGCGGGCTACTCCGCTTTCGCGAACGGCGGCCGCCGCGTGCAGCACTACGTCATCGACCGCGTGTTCGATGCCAGCGGAAAGGAGGTATTCGCCACCGATCCGCTGCGCGCCTGCGATGCCTGCGACCCGCCGGCAGCCCCCGATGCAACGGCGGAGGCGCCCGCAGGCGCGGACGCAGCGCGCACCTTCCCCGTCGACAGCGCCGGATTGCGCGCCGGCTATGCCATGGACGGCAGCAGCGTGGATCGGCCGGACGAGGTACCTGCCTACCGCGGCGTGGAGGACATGATTGCGCACGGCATGAGCTGGCGGCCGACGGTTGCCGATGCACCGGCGTTCTTCCGCGATCGCCGCCTGGCACCACGGGTCATTCCTGCCGACAACGCCTTCCTGGTCTACGACATGATGCGCGACGTGATCCGCCGCGGCACCGGCCAGCGGGCGCGCGACCTCGGCCGCACCGACATCGCCGGCAAAACCGGGACCTCCAACGAACGCCGCGACACCTGGTTCAGCGGCTTCAACGGCGCGCTGGTGGCAACGGCCTGGGTCGGCTTCGACAAGGAACGCTCACTCGGCCCCCGCGAGGAGGGCGGGCAGACTGCCCTGCCGATGTGGAAATACTTCATGGCCCGGGCACTCCACCATACGGCGGAGCAACCGTTGCGCCAGCCGCCGGACATCATCTCGGCACGCATCTCCCCGGAGACCGGCCAGCTCGCGGCCGTCGGTGACCCGGGTGCGATCTTCGAGTATTTCCGCCCTGCGGACCTGGCTCCGCGTGGCCAGGGCGACCCCGACGCCGCACCGCGCCTGGCCAATCCATCCCCGCATGCCGACCAGGCCGCCGAGATCTTCTGACCAGCAGCTGGCAGGGAGCCTGCGCCATGCCCAGACGACACCACCCGCGAACCGACCACCGGCGCACGGCCATCGCCCAGGAAGCCGCCCGCATCATGCAGGAGCAGGGCCAGCGGGACTTCCGCAGCGCCAAGGACAAGGCCGGCCAGCGCCTCGGCCTTGCCGAGCAGGGTGCCCTGCCCAGCAACCAGGAGGTCGAGCACGCCATCGCCGAACGCAACCGCATCTTCCGTGGCGATGAACACGGCGCATTCCTCGATGTCCTGCGCGGGGAAGCCCTGGGTGTCATGCGCAGCCTCGCCGCCTTCGACGCGCGGCTGGTGGGCACCGTGCTGACGGGACACGCCACCGAAGCCAGCACCATCGAGCTGCACGCCTTCAGCGATTCCATGGAAGCCGTGGGCGCGGCGCTGGACACCCTGGGCCTGCCCAACCAGCCCTCCGAGCAGCGCCTGCGCGTGCGCAGCGACCAGCTCAAGCCGTTCCCCGGTTACCGCTTCCGCCACGGCGACTTCGAATTCACCGTGACCGTGTTCCCGGAGCGCGGCCGGGGCAATGCGCCACTGTCAGCCGTGGACGGCCGCCCGATGCGTCGCGCTACGCCGCGCGACGTGGAGCTGTTGCTCGCTCAGCGCCTGTCGACAGCGACGTAGTCGCGGCGCGCGGGCCCGGTATAGAGCTGCCGCGGGCGGCCGATGCGGCCGTCGCGATCCGTGATCATCTCGCGCCAGTGCGCGCACCAGCCCACCGTCCGCCCGATGGCGAACATCACGGTGAACATGGAGGTGGGGATGCCCAGTGCCTTGTAGATGATGCCCGAGTAGAAATCCACGTTCGGATAGAGCTTCTTCTCCACGAAGTAGTCATCCTTGAGCGCGATCTCCTCCAGCCGCATGGCGACGTCGAGCAGCGGATCGGCCTTGCCAAGCTGCTTGAGCACCTTGTAGGTCATGGTGCGGATGATCTTAGCGCGCGGGTCGTAGTTCTTGTAGACGCGGTGGCCAAAGCCCATCAGCCGGAAGCTGTCGTTCTTGTCCTTGGCGCGGGCGATGTACTGCGGGATGCGCTCCGGTGTGCCGATCTCCTGCAGCATCTCCAGCACCGCCTCGTTGGCGCCGCCGTGGGCAGGCCCCCACAGCGCGGAGATGCCGGCCGCAATGGCCGAATAGGGGTTGGTCTGGGAACTCCCGGCCAGCCGCACCGTCGAGGTGCTGCAGTTCTGTTCGTGATCCGCGTGCAGGATGAAGAGCAGGTCAAGCGCCTGCGCCGCCACCGGGTCCACCGCGTATTTCTCGGCTGGCACGGCAAAGAACATGTGCAGCAGGTTCGAACAGTAGTCGAGGTCGTTGCGCGGGTAGGTGAAAGGCTGGCCCACCGTGTGCTTGTAGGCTGCGGCCGCGATGGTCGGCAGCTTGGCGATGATCCGGTGGGCAAAGATGTCGCGGTGGCGGGGATTCATGATGTCGGTGGTGTCGTGATAGAACGCCGACATCGAGCCGACGACACCGGCCACCATGGCCATCGGGTGGGCATCGTAGTGGAATCCGCTGAACAGGCGCAGGATGGTCTCATTGAGCATCGTGTGCGTGGTCACGGTGTGGATGAATTCCTCGAGCTGTGCCGATGTGGGCAGCTCGCCGTGGAGCAGCAGATAGCAGACTTCCATGAAGGAACTCTTCTCTGCGAGCTGCTCGACCGGATAGCCACGGTACATGAGGATGCCCTGGTCCCCGTCGATGTACGTGATCTTGCTCTCGCATGAAGCCGTCGAACCAAAGCCGGGATCGTAGGTAAAGAGCCCGGTGTCGCCATACAGTGCACGGATGTCGAGCACTTCGGGCCCAACGGTGCCGGCACGCGACTGCAGCTCGAGCTGCTTGCCGGTGGCGGGATCCTGGAGAATGTATTTTTTTGTGCTCATCGGCGTTCCCGGCTGGTCCTGATCCTGTGGAAGCAAGTCACCCGTCATCGCCCGCCGCGCGGCCAAAGCCGCCCCTCGGGCAAAGCGCCCCGGGTCCATGCTGCGGGAAAGGCGCCGGGCCAGACTTGCACGGCCGGCCGCGGCACAACGGGCGGCTCATTATAGGAAAGCCGCGCACGGCTCGCCATGCGCGGCAGCGGGAATTTTGCGCCTTCCGTCCGCGGGAAGGCTGGGGAGGAGGCGGCCCGCCTCAGGCCATCTTGTACTTCTTGCGGAACTTGTCGACCCGGCCACCGGAATCCACGAGCTTCTGCTTGCCGGTGTAAAACGGGTGGCAGGACGAGCAGACCTCGATGCGCAGTTCGTCCTTGAGGGTCGAGCGGGTCGTGAACTCGTTGCCGCAGCTGCAGATGACCTTGATGTCCTGGTACTGCGGGTGGATTTCGGACTTCATGACTGCTGACCCCAGTGACATGGCGGGAGCCGGAAAAAGGGCCGCAGAGAATAACGGGCATGAGCCGCCGTGGCAAGCATCCGCAAGCTGTCCCCCTTATCCACAAAATTTGTGGATAACTCTGTGGGCAACGATCCCGACCTGGGTCGACCAGTGCCCGGACACAAGAAAAACAGCAGTTTTGGGCAAGAAATGAGCATTTTTAGTATTGTTTGTAGAAACAATTAGTTACGCGATGATTTAAAGCCTGCTCATATTATTCTTGCTCAAATCGGCCTCATGGTTATGGAATCACGACGGTCTGTGCATAAAGGACTGCGGCCCTGCATCAAACCCGCCCGGGGACACCGCTGGAATCCGGGCCGAGCAATTGCCGCAGGACCCGCAACGCCTGCCCCCGGTGGCTGAGTTCGTCCTTGCGCCCGGCGGGCAACTCCGCTGCGGTGAGCCCACTCTGGCCATCCTCGAAAACCGGGTCATAACCGAAGCCGGCGGTGCCGCGCGGTGCGGTGGCAACGGCGCCCTCCCAGACACCCTCGGCCAGCAGCGGCCGGGGATCATCGCCCGTGCGCACATAAGCCAATACGCACCGGAAGCGCGCAGTTCGCCGGCCGGCCGGCAGCCCGGCCATCTCCTCCAGCAGGTGGCGCACGTTGTCGGCATCGCTCGCGTCCTCGCCGGCATAGCGGGCCGAGCGCACACCCGGCGCACCACCGAGTGCATCCACCTCGAGCCCGGAGTCATCCGCCAGCGCCGGCAGCCCGGTGGCGGCGGCGGCATGCCGCGCCTTGAGCAGCGCATTCTCGGCAAAGCCCGTCCCGGTCTCCGCAACCGGCCTCACGCCGAGTTCCGACTGCAGGAGCAGCTGCCAGCCCGGGCCCAGCAGCTGCGAAATCTCGCGTGCCTTGCCCCGGTTCCCGGTGGCCAGCACGACACGGTGCACCAGGGCCGCCTCAGGACCTGGCCCGGCGCCACTCGGCGAGCGCCTGGCGCTGGACTTCCATGATCCGGGCACTGCCCGTGGCTGCCAGGGCCAGCATCTGGTCGAGTTCCTCGCGGCGGAAGGCATGGCCCTCGGCTGTTCCCTGCACCTCGATGAAGGCACCGGAGTCGTTCATGACCACGTTCATGTCGGTTTCAGCCTGGCCATCCTCCGCATAATCGAGATCCAGCACCGGCACCCCCTGGTAGATGCCGACCGAGACGGCGGCCACCTGGCCATGCAACGGATGGCGCTTGACGTCGCCATTGCGGACCAGCGATTCGACAGCCACGGCCAGCGCGACCCAGGCACCGCAGATGGCCGCGGTGCGGGTCCCGCCATCGGCCTGCAGGACGTCGCAATCCAGTGTCACCGTGCGCTCGCCGAGGGCTTTCAAATCCGCCTGCGCGCGCAGGGACCGGCCGATCAGCCGCTGGATTTCCTGGGTGCGGCCCGTCTGCCTGCCGCGGGCTGCCTCGCGGGCGGAACGCGTGTGGGTGGCCCGCGGCAGCATGCCGTACTCCGCCGTGATCCAGCCCTGGCCCTGGCCCCGCAGAAACGGTGGTACGCCCGCCTCCACGCTTGCGGTGCAGAGCACGCGCGTGGCGCCGGACTCCGTGAGCACCGAACCCTCGGCATGGCGTGTAAAGCCGATGTCAAAGGCAATGTGGCGCAACTCATCGGGGCGCCGGCCGCTCGGTCTTTGCATGATTCCGCCTTCAGCCAGCCCAGCGCAGCGCGGCCGCGGACGTGTTGTCGCTGCTGCGGCCATTGGCCTGCACCGCCTGGGCCGCAAGCCGGCGCAGGCCCTGCTCCACCGTCTCGGTGCCCGCCCCGAGGGTGGCGATGTCGGCCTCTTCCAGGCCGGACCAGAAACCGTCGGTGCAGACGAGCAGGAGATCGCCCGGCTGGAGGCGGCGGGCCGGGCTGACGCTCATGCCCGGCAACACCAGGTTTCCGCCCAGGCAGCATTCCACGAAGTTGCGCATCGGGTGGTCGCTGATCTCCTCCTCGGTGATCAGGCCCTCCTGCAGGAGCAGCTCGACGTGGCTGTGGTCGCGGGTGCGCCCCCAGACCTGCCGTTGCCGGACGTGGTAGATGCGACTGTCACCAACGTGCGCGAACCACGCCAGGCCGTCCTGGACCAGGCACAGGGCGCAGGTGGCGCGCGGACGCGCC
This sequence comes from Gammaproteobacteria bacterium, assembly GCA_020853135.1. Taxonomy (GTDB): domain Bacteria; phylum Pseudomonadota; class Gammaproteobacteria; order Steroidobacterales; genus QUBU01. The sequence goes on along the minus strand of JADYZO010000060.1, from coordinate 38,294 downwards.
TCCATGCGCAACTCGGTGCCAAGCTGCGCCAGGTTGGCGTGCGCCTTGCCCAGGGTGATGTGGAGGAATCCCTGCGGGTCGAACAGCGGCTGGGGCGCACGCTGGAACGTCGCGAGGATGGTCTCGGTGGCCACGGCGGCAGCCTTCGCCCCATCGGCGTGGCCGCCCATGCCATCGACGGCAATCAGCAGTGCCGCAGCTGGCGACCTGGCGACGGCCACGCGATCCTGGTTCTCCTGCCGGTCACCGACCAGGCTCACCTCTGCACACTCGACCTGCAAGACCGCCCGCTCCCGAGATGCGGGCGCCATACCCGCTTGACCGGCCGGCGCATTTGCGCCAGCGTGATGATCCGCAAGAGTTTAAGCCGCAGCCGACAGCAACGCATCTGATTATTTCCATATTGCGACCGCCCGCACGCCGGATGGTCGCCCCCTCCGACCTGAAGGACACCCGCCCATGATCAGCAGCATGACCGGCTTCGCGCGCAGCGAGATCGACTCGCCATTGGGACCCCTGCTGTGGGAGCTGCGCTCGGTCAACCATCGTTACCTCGAGGTGCAGTTCAAGCTGCCGGACGGGTTCCGCTCCCTCGAGACCGAGGCCCGGCAGCTCATCACCCGCAGCCTGCGCCGGGGCAAGCTCGATGCCTCGCTCACGCTGCGCACGGCCGGCAGGGAACAGGCGCAGACCCGGCTGAACCTGCCGCGGGCCGGCGAGATCATCGCCCACGCCGTGGCCGTGGGCAGCCAGATCTCCGATCCGGCGCCGATCGACCCCGTGGACATCCTGCGCTGGCCCGGCGTGCTCGAGGAGCAGGGGGCGACCGCCGAGACGGCGCACCCGCCAGCCCTCGCGGGGCTGGAGCGCGCCGTGGCGGAACTCGCCGCGAGCCGCTCCCGCGAAGGCGCGCGCATCCACGAGCTGCTGGAAGCCCGCTGTGCCGAGATCCTGGTGCGTGTCGCCGCCGTGCGCGCACGCCTGCCGCTGGTGCTGCAGGCCATCCGCGAGAAACTCGCCGAGCGCGTGCGCAGCCTCGCCACCAGCATCGACCCGGAGCGCCTCGAGCAGGAGCTGGTGCTCATCGCCCAGAAGCTCGACGTCAGCGAGGAACTCGACCGGCTTGAGGGCCACGTGGCCGAATTCCGCGCCACCATGGAGAAGCCCGGCGAACCCGCCGGCCGGCGCCTCGATTTCCTGCTGCAGGAATTCAATCGCGAGGCCAACACGCTGGCCTCCAAGTCCGCGGACGCCGAGACCACGCGCCACGCGGTCGACCTCAAGGTGCTGATCGAGCAGATGAGGGAGCAGGTGCAGAACGTCGAGTAGCACTCCGCAAGACCGCCACCGCACCCCGGGCCACAGCTCATCGAACACCCCCGAACCCGGGTGCCCATCGGTCAGATTTCTTGACAACCAGCACGATCTGGCGATGCTGGTACGCACCTGACTGTCGCAGGTTCACTGCGGGGGAAGCACTCATGGCCAGGACATTCGAGCTGATCAGCGAGGGACTGGGGTTCGCCGAAGGCCCCATCGCCATGCCCGATGGTTCGGTCCTCTACGTCGACATCCGCGGCGGCATCCTCGGCCGGGTGGCGCCCGATGGCCGGCGTGAGGCCGTGGCCCACCTGGGCGGGGGGCCGAACGGTGCGGCCCTGGGTCCGGGCAATGGCGTCTACGTGTGCAACAACGGCGGTTTCACCTGGCACGAACACGACGGGTTGCTGGTGCCGGGCGGTGACATACCGCCCGATTACCAGACCGGCTCCATCCAGCGCGTGGACCTCGCCGATGGCCGGGTCACGACGCTCTACACCCAGTGCGATGGCCACCCCCTGCGCGGCCCGAACGACCTCGTGTTCGATGCCCATGGCGGGTTCTGGTTCACGGACTTCGGCAAGTTCTCGGAGCGGACCTTCGATCGCGGCGCGATCTACTATGCGCGCGCCGACGGCTCGCGCATCAGCTGCGCCCGCGGGGGCCTGCTCGGTCCAAACGGCATCGGCCTCTCACCCCGGCAGGATGTCCTGTACGTCTCCGAGAGCTACACCGGCCGGCTGTGGGCCTTCGACATCGTCTCGCCCGGCGTGCTGGCGCCCGCGCCGGCGCCCTGGCTCTGCGGGCGGCTCATCGCCACCCTGCCGGGCTTCAACATGCTCGACAGCCTGGCCGTGGAGGCATCCGGTCGCGTCTGCGTGGCCGGCGGCCCGGTCGGCGGGATCACCACGTTCGACCCCGACGGGCACACGGAATTCGTCGGGATCCCGGGCGAGATCATCGTCACCAACATCTGCTTTGGTGGCAGCGACCACCAGGATGCCTGGATCACCGCCGCGGGCAGCGGCCGCCTGTACAAGACGCGCTGGCCGCGCCCCGGCCTGCGCCTGAATTTCTGATGCCCAACCGCCGCTGTCCGGCAGCTGCCGGACAGCCCGTCGCAGCGCTCAGAACCGGTAGCTGACATCCAGCGCCCAGGTCCTGGGCGGCTGGTACACGCCGGGTGCGAAGAGCGGACCGACACTGAACACGTTGTTGACCAGCTCCCGGTCGGTGAGGTTCTTGCCCCAGAGGGCGATCTTCCAGTGCTCATCCGGCAGCGTCAGCGCCACTGCCGCGTCGACCAGCACATTGGCCCTGCGCACCGTGAAATCAGAGACGGCGTTGTAGGGCGTAAAACTGGTGTACATGTCGTCGGTGTAGGTCGCGCTGGTCTGCAGGCTCAGTGCTCCCAGCGGCGTGTCCACCGCGTAGGTGACCCCCAGGCTGGCCGTCCAGTCCGGCGCGAACGGCAACGGCAGGTTGGAATTGTCGGTCGGAATGCCCGAACTGGTCAGCGCCGCGAAAAACCGGTCAAAGCCGGCATCCAGGTAGCCGACCGCCAGGTCGAAGGTGAAGTCCCCGGCCAGCAGCCTTGCATCCAGTTCGACGCCCTTGATCGTCGCCTTGCCGGCATTGGCGGTGATCGATTCGTAGGTGTTGGCCTGGGTCAGGCCCTGCACGGTCAGCTGCATGTCCTTGTAGTCGCTGTAGAACGCCGCGGCGTTCAGGCGCAGCCGCCCGTCGGCCAGTTCGCTCTTCACTCCGGTCTCGTAGCTGTCGACGTTCTCCGCACCGAACGGACCCGCCGAGGTGAAGGTCCCGGCACGCCCGTTGTAGCCGCCGCTGCGGAAGCCCTGCGACCACTGCGCGTAGACCATCAGGTCGGGGGAGAACTGGTAGCTCACACCAAGTTTGGGCGAAAGATCGTCCCAATGGTGGGTGTATTCCATGGACGTCGTGTAGCCGACTGGCTGGTTGATGAAGTCCTTGTCCTCGTAGCTGTAGCGCGCGCCTGCCGTCAGCGTCCACTGCTCCGTCAGGTGATAGTCCAGCTGGCCGAACAGCGCATAGGCCGTGTTCTGCTGGCTGGCATGCTGTGCCAGGGTGGCGCCACCGAAAAGGCCGCCGCCCTGCGCATTCGTGATGCGATAGTGCTGGTCGAGATAGAACAGGCCAACGACATAGTCGAACGCCCCGGCGTTCTTCGAAGCCAGGCGCAGCTCCTCGCTGGTCTGCTCGTGGGTCTGGTTGCGATCACCGAAGAAGAAGGGGATGTTGCTCGCGTCGAAATCGGTGACGACGTGATCCTTGAATTTCCGGTAGCCGGTGATCGAGGTCAGTGTCGCGAAACCGAGCTGCCAGTTGGCCTCGAGGGACAGCCCCTTGGAGTCGAGGTCCATCAGCGGCGGGGTGTCACCGTGGACGGTGTAGGGATCTCCCTGGTCGGCCGGATAGCCGAGGAGCGGCAATACCATGGAAGGCAGGCTGGCGTTGTTCATCCCCGGGCCACTGCCCCGTTCCCTGGACTTGTCGACGATCAGCGTCGCATCAAAGATGCCGCCCGCGTCGTAGACGAAGGTGGCGCGACCCGCCTTGACCTCGTTGTCACCGATCTCCCGGTGCAGGGTGTCGTTGTACCAGTACCCGTCGTAGTCCTTGTACAGCAGTGACACGCGGCCGGACAGCGTGCCCTCGAGGATCGGGAAATCCACGGCACCACGCCCTTCGACGCGGCCGCGATCCCCCAGGGTACCCTGCACCATGCCGTCGAACTTGCCGGTGGGACGCTTGGTCCTCAGGCTCAGCACGCCGCCGATCGTGTTCCGCCCATACAGGGTGCCCTGCGGGCCACGCAGGAGCTCGACGGCCTCGATGTCGAAGAAGTCCATCAGCGCCCCGGAATTGCGTGCCAGGTAGACGCCATTCATCTCGACGCCCACCGCCGGCTCGAAGGAGGATTCCACGTCCGAGAAACCGAGCCCGCGGACGTAGAAGTTGGCTGCGTACGGGAACGCGCCCACCGGTGCCAGGATCACGTTCGGCGCCTTCGAACTCAGGTCAGACAGGCCCTGCACGGCCTGTGCCTCGAGTTCCTTGCTGCCATAGGCCGAAATCGCCAGCGGCACGTCCTGGAGGCGCTGCTCGCGCTTTTGCGCCGTGACGATGATCTCTTCCATTTTCGCGCCCGCCGCCGGCGCTGCGTAGGCGGCAGTGCCGTGGCCGAGGATGAAGAGCGACAACCCGGCACAAGCAACCCGGTATGGCAACAGCTTGCTCACATGGCCCCCTTCGGTCGTGCGACCGCCAGCCCCTGACCCCACGCGCTGGCGACTGTGGCACCCGGCATCATTAGTGTCAACTGGTCTTGACGAAGTGGCCACCCCGTGGCGATTGCCTGTAGGATTGGGAAAAGCATCCGGGATGCTGGAGGAGAAAGCCCATGCGCCTGACGCAGAGTCTCTGCCGGGCAGTCCAGGTCCGGCCGCACGGTCTGGCCACCATCGACGGCGCGCGGCGGCAGACCTGGGAGGAAGTCAGCCGGCGGGTGGCCCGCCTGGCAGGGGGGCTGCTTGCACGCGGCCTGGCTCCCGGAGACCGGGTGGCCGTGCTGGCCCACAACTGCGACCTCTTTTTCGAGACCTACTTTGCCATCCTCTGGGCCGGGGCGGTCATCGTGCCGCTGAACACGCGGCTCAGGGTGGAGGAACTGCGGGCGCAGCTCGCCGATTCCGGCGCGCGCATGCTGTTCTTCGGTGCCGAGTTCGCCCCGGTGGTGGCCGCGCTGCGCCGGGAGCCCGCACTCGGGCTGGCCTGCATCGGGCTCGACGGTGCCGGCGAACCCGCTGACCAGGGCATCGAGGACCTCATCGCCGGCCATGGGCCGGCGGCGGAAGTGCCGCGTGAAGGCAGTGACCTCGCCGGAATCTTCTACACCAGCGGCACCAGCGGGCGGCCCAAGGGCGTGATGCTCACCCATGGCAATCTCGCGGCGATGGCCGTGAACCTGGTCATGTGCATCCAGGTGGACGAGGATTGCGTGATCCTGCACTGCGCTCCGATGTTCCACCTGGGCGACATCGGCACGTTCATGGCCACGATGGTGGCGGGCACGCACGTCTTCGTGCGCCAGCTCAACGAGGCGAAGATCCTCGAGCTGATCGCCCGCGAGCGCATCACCCACCTGTGCACGGTCCCGGCGGTGATCGACCGGCTGGCCAAGCATCCCGCATCCGCCACCACGGATGTCTCCTCGCTGCGCGCACTCGGCTACGGGGGAGCGCCCATGCCGCTCGGAACCTATGAAGTCGCCCGGCAGCGTTTCCCCGGCGTCGACTTCATCCAGGGATTCGGGCTCACCGAGATGCCTTCGCACACCTTCCTCGGGCCGCGCCACCACCGGCCCGGGGCCGACCCGGAAAAGATGAAGTCGGCCGGCCAGGCCAGCTATGGCTTCGAGGTCATGGTGGTCGGGCCGGACGGCCGTGAGCTGCCGCGGCGGCAGGTCGGGGAGATCATCGGCCGCGGCGACAACGTCATGGCCGGGTACTGGCGGCAGCCGGAGGAAACCGCCAAGGTCCTGCGCGAGGGCTGGCTGTACACGCAGGACGTGGGCTTCATGGACGAGGACGGCTTCGTCTACATCACCGACCGCAAGAAGGACATGATCATCACCGGCGCGGAGAACGTGTACTCGATCGAGGTCGAGAACGTGGTGTCCCGGCACCCCTCCGTGGATGAGTGCGCCGTCATCGGCGTTCCCGACGAGCGCTGGGGCGAGCGCGTGCACGCCATCGTCGTGCTGAAGGCAGGGGCGCAGCTGGATTTCCCGGCCCTCGACGCCTTCTGCCGGGAGCAGCTCGCCACCTACAAGTGCCCGAGGAGCCTGGAAATCCGCGCGGAGCGACTCCCCCGCAGCGCCGCCGGCAAGGTGCTCAAGCGCGACCTGCGCGCCCCCCATTGGTCGGGTCGCGAACGTGCGGTCTGAGGGCGCAGCCGACAGGCTGCCGCGGGGCGGACGCTAACGGCCTGCCGCCGCGGCACCGTTGCGCCGGCTCGGGGCGCGCGGCCTTGCACCGCTGAGCCGGCCCGGGGCGCTGCGCGCCGCTGCGGCCTTGCGGCGCCGGTAGGCGGGCGGACAGATGATGGGTGGCCCCCAGTCCCTGGCGAAGGCCGCCTTGAGGCCATCGACGTACCGGCGCCCGATCCGCGCCGCAAGCTGCTCGGTCAGGTACTGGATGGTGGCCTGGGCATCGCGGCGCATCGCACGGCCAACGGTCGTGAGGACCACGATCTTGCTGCGCTTGTCATGCGGGTCGCCACGCAGCTCGAAGATGCCCTTGCCGATGACCTGCTTGATGGTCATGTGCACGGCCTGGCGCGTCAGGCCCATGCTCCGGGCGATATCCGCCGGGCGGTTGATGCCGAGGATGATGTGGATCATCACGCTGGATTCGGGCTGGGTGAGCTGCGGCCAACCGCGCGCCTGCAGGCTGCGCTGGAGGCTCTCGTCGAACCACTCGAAGCCCTGCAGCAGGGGTACGATCAGGTAGGTCAGGCCATCCATGCGCGCTCCGTTGCCATGCCGGCGCCGGCCCCGGCGACCAGGAGAGCGCCGTGCAGCCGTGTCCGTGGTTGCAGGGTGCGCATTATAAGCACCGGACAGCGCCCTGCGGCAGCGCTACATGCGGGGTGACCAGGCGGCAAACGTGGGTGGCAGCAGGCAACAGGCAGTGGGCGGCGAACAGCTCCCGCAGCCAGACGGCGACTAGAACAAGCGGGCCGCCGCGCGTGCCTCCTCGATACCGCCCCGCATCAGGGCATCCGCCTCGCCGGGCACCGGGTTTGCCGTCGGCTGGATGCGGATCACCCGGATGTCCTCGAAACCCATCCAGCGCCCGACGTGCTGCAGGTAGGCCTGCAGGAAGTCGGTCTTGGTGCCGCCATCGGCGCGGGGGAAGCCCGGCGCGTAGGCACTGCCGCTGGCGATGACCAGCTGCATGGGCTTGCCGCGCACCATGCCGATGTACTCGCCACGCCGGTTGACGTAGAAGGTGAGTCCCGGCTGCAGGACGATGTCCAGGTAATGCTTGAGCCGGTAAGGCAGGGAAAAGTTCCACATCGGCGTGGAAATCAGCACCTTGTCGGCCGCCTTCAGCCGTTCGATCTCGGCGACCACACCGGCCCACTTGCCGATCGGCGCCACGCCCTGCTCGCCGCGCATCAGTTGCGCGATGTGCTGCATCTTCTGCGCGGCGGCCTCGGCATCGAAGTCGGGCAGGCCATGTTCGAACAGCCGGAGCTGCTCGATCTCGTCCTGCGGGTGGCTGCGCCGGTACTCGTCGACGAAGGCCGCCGCAGCCCGCGCCGAGAACGACTCCGCGCCCCGTGGGCTCGCCTCGATGTGCAGCAGCCTCGCCACGCGTCCGGTCTTCCCGCCTCAGTTCGTGGTGACGGGGAAGTAGAGTTCGCCGCGGCCCGCCATGCGGCGCAGGCCCTCCGTCGGTACAAACCTCGGACCATGGGCCTTCGCCATGCGCTCGCACTCGGCGACGAAAGCCGCAGCGCCGACGGTATCGATGAGCGAGAGCGTGCCCCCCGTCCAGGAAGGGAAGCCCCAGCCCAGGATGGAACCGATGTCGGCATCGGCCGGCGCGGTGATCACGCCCTCCTCGTGGCAGCGGGCGGTTTCCAGTGCCTGGATGTAGAGCAGGCGGCGCTTGACCTCCTCGACGTCGGGTTGTGCGGCGGCCAGCGGCCAGACCTGCGCGAGTCCCGGCCAAAGGCGCTTCTTCTGGCCCTCCGGGTAGTCGTAGAAGCCCTTGCCGAACCGCCGGCCGGGGCGCTTCTGGCGTTCCACCATCTCGTGCACGACGTCCATCGCCGAGGGCGCATTGTAGGACTTGCCGAGATCGAGTCGCGACTGGCGGTCCACCTTGTAGATCAGTTCGATGGTCACCTCGTCGCTGACCGCGAGCGGTCCCACCGCCATGCCCGCCTGGACCGCCGCGTTCTCGATGATCGCCGGGTGCACGCCATCCTTCAGCAGGGCCATGCCCTCGTTGGTATAGGTGGCAAAGACGCGGCTGGTGTAGAAGCTGCGGCTGTCGTGCACGACGATCGGGGTCTTGCGGATCTGCCTGACGAAGTCGAGCGCGCGCGCCAGCGCCTCCTCGGAGGTTTCCTTGCCGAGGATCACCTCGACCAGCGGCATGCGGTCCACCGGCGAGAAGAAGTGCAGCCCGATGAAGGACTTCGGCCGCCGCGCCATCTGCGCCAGTCCGGAGATCGGCAGCGTGGAGGTGTTCGAGGCGAGGATCGCCGTCCCGGGGATCACCTTGTCGGCCTGTTCGATGACGCCCTTCTTGATCTCGCGGTCCTCGAACACGGCCTCGATGACGAGATCGCAGCCCGCCAGGTCGGCGTAATCGGTCGTGGGCCGGATGTTGCCGAGGAGCGCCTGGGCCCTGGCCTCCGTCATGCGCGACTTCTCCACCGCGCGCTTCACCAGCTTCTCCGAGTAGCCCTTGCCGCGCCCGGCCTCCTCCTGCGTGCGGTCGAGCAGCACGGTCTGGATGCCGGCCCCGGCACTGCAATAGGCGATGCCGGCACCCATCATGCCCGCGCCCAGGATGCCAAGCTTGCCGACGCGGCTCTCCGGCACGCCCTTTGGCCGGCGCACCAGCTTGTCGGCCGCCTGCTTGTTCACGAACAGCGTGCGCGTCATGTTGCGCGCCACGGGGTTGGCCAGCAGCGTCGTGAAGTAGCGCGACTCGATGCGCAGCCCGGCGTCGATCGGCACGGTCGTGCCTTCGTAGACCGCCGAGAGGATCGCCATCGGTGCCGGGTAGTTGTCGCCGGCCGCCTTGCCCGTCAGCGCAGTGGCCACGGTGAAGAGCTGCACGGTGGCCGGATTGTCGAACCCGGCACCGCCAGGCACCTTGAAGCCGCGCTTGTCCCAGGGCTGCACCGGATCAGCGCCGGCCTGCAGCCAGCGGGTGGCCGCGCCGATCAGCTCGGCCGCATCGACGACCTCGTTGATGATGCCGAGGGCATGCGCCTCGTCCACGGAAAGGTGGGTGCCCTTCGTCAGCAGTTCGAGCGCCCGCTGGATGCCGATCATGCGCGGCAGTCGCTGCGTGCCGCCCGCACCGGGCAACAGGCCGACCGTGACCTCCGGCAGGCCGATGCGTGCCTTGGCCGAGCGTGCGGCGATGCGCCGATGGCAGGCGAGCGCAAGTTCCAGTCCGCCGCCGAGCGCCGTGCCCCGGATGGCGGCCACGACCGGCTTGCCACAGGTTTCCAGGCGCCGCAGGACGCCATTGAGGATGGAGTTGGACGCGTACAGATCGGCCACCGGCGCCTGCCGGGACATGTCCTGCAGCAGCCACTTGAGGTCGGCGCCGGCCACGAAATCCGCCTTGCCCGTGGTGATGATCGCCCCCTTGATGCGCTGGTCCGTGGCCACCGTCTCGACGAGCGACTTCAGGCAGGCCATGAAGGCCTGGTCGATGACGTTCATCGACTTGCCGGGGACATCGATGGTCAGCGTGGCGATGCCCGCGGCATCGATGTCGAGGCGGATGGGGTCGTTCATGGCAGTTGGATTGTTCATGGTCAGACACGCTCGATGATGGTGGCGGTACCCATGCCGGCGCCCACGCAGAGGGTCACCAGCGCCGTGCGCAGGTCGCGCCGCTCGAGTTCATCGAGCGCGGTGCCGAGGATCATGGCGCCGGTCGCCCCCAGCGGATGGCCGAGCGCAATGGCCCCGCCGTTGACATTGACCTTGTCGTGAGGGACGTCCAGCGCCTGCATGAACCGGAGCACGACGGCCGCGAAGGCTTCGTTGACCTCGAACAGGTCGATGTCGCCCACCTTCATCCCGCAGCGCCCGAGCACCTTCTCCGCCGAGGGCGCCGGCCCCGTCAGCATGATGGTCGGCTCGGTGCCCGTCGAGGCGAAGCCGACGATGCGCGCCCGCGGGGTCAGCCCCAGCGCCTTGCCCATCTCCCGCGTGCCGATGAGCGTCGCGGCAGCGCCGTCGACGATGCCGCTGGAGTTGCCCGCATGATGTATGTGGTCGATGCGCTCGACCTGCGGATAGCGCTGCAGGGCGATGGCGTCGAAGCCGAAGTCCTCGCCCATGCGGTCGAAGGAGGGCTTCAGGCCCGCCAGCTCCTCGAGGGTCGTGCCGGGGCGCATGTGCTCATCGCGATCCAGGACCGTGAGGCCCAGCTGGTCGACGACGGGGACGATGGACCGGCGGAAATGCCCCTGCTCCCAGGCGTGGGCAGCCCGGCGCTGGCTCTCGAGCGCATAGCGGTCCACCGCGTCCCGCGTGATGCCGTAGAGGGTTGCGAGCAGGTCCGCGCTGATGCCCTGCGGGATGTAGCGCGTGCGGTGCGCCACCGCGGGATCCACCGCCCAGGCGCCGCCATCGGAACCCATGGCCACGCGCGAGAGGGCCTCCACGCCTCCGGCGATGCAGAGGTCCGACTGGCCGGACATCACCTGCGCCGCGGCGGTGTTGACCGCCTCCAGCCCCGAGGCGCAGAAGCGGTTGAGCTGCTTGCCGGGGACGCTGATGGCGTAGCCCGCATTGAGCGTGGCGACGCGCGCGATATTGGCGCCCTGCTCGCCGATCGGCCCGACGCAACCGAGCACGACATCGTCGACCCGGCCGGTGTCCAGCGAGTTGCGGTCGCGGATGGCCCGCAGCGCCTGCGTGGCCAGCTCGATGGAGGGGATCTCGTGCAGGCTGCCGTTCGGCTTGCCGCGTCCGCGCGGCGTGCGCACGTGATCGAAAATGAACGCCTCAGTCATTCTGGTGGCCTCCGATGTGCGGCCGGTGACCCGGCTCGAGGTCGTCTTCAGTAGTCAATTGTATTGACATGTTAAACCATGTTAAACAAGGAACCCCGCCAGCGTCCAGCATGACGCCCGGCCCCGGCCCGGCTGGCCGGGACCCTGCGCCGGCCTTCGTTGAGCCCCTGTGCATGATTGCCTAGAATGCCGCTGAAAGGCTCCCTTGTCGCGCATCCCGCGCCCCGCCAACCCTGCTTCCCGGTGGACGCCCAGTGAGCAACAGCATGCCCCTGCAGGCGAGTGACGGCATCGTCTGCCCGTTCCCGGCGCTCCCGGCCCCGGCAGCGACGATCGAAGTGGCGCCCGGGGTGTTCTGGCTGCGCATGCCGCTGCCCTTTGCGCTCAACCACATCAACCTGTGGCTGATCGAGGATGGCGATGGCTGGTGCATCGTCGACACGGGCCTGAACTCCCAGCCGATCCGCGACCTCTGGCTCGCGCTGCGTGCGGGCCCGATGCTGGGGCGGCCCGTGACGCGCATCATCGTCACGCACTACCACCCCGACCACATCGGACTCGCGGCATGGCTCGCCGGACAGGCGGACTGCGGGATCTGGATGACGGCGGGCGAACACCGCGTGGCCGCCCGCCTGTTCAGCGAGGACAACCAGGTCCGCACGGACTTCTTCCGCAGGCATGGCCTTGCCGGTGAGCACCTGGCCGGCATGGCCAACTGGGGCGCCTCCTACCGCCGCAACGTTGCGGGGGTTCCGCCGGACTTCAACGTTCTCCAGGACGGGCAGGTGCTGCGCATCGGCGCGCATGACTGGCAGGTCATCGTCGGGCGCGGGCACTCGCCCGAACATGCGACGCTGCACTGCTCCGCGCTGGATGTGCTCCTGGCCGGCGACCAGATCCTGCCGGCGATCACCCCGCACATCAGCGTCTGGCACCTCGACCCCGAGGGTGATCCGGTGCGCCTGTTCCTGGCATCGCTCGATCGCTTCGGGGAGCTGCCGGCGCAGACGCTGGTGCTCCCGGCCCATGGCACCCCGTTCACGGGCCTGCACCCGCGGCTCGCGTTCCTCGCCAGGCACCATGCGCTGCGGCTGCAGGAGGTGCTGGACGCCTGCCGGGAACCCCGCTGCGCGGCCGACATCATGCAGGTGCTGTTCAGCCGCCGCCTGGACTCGCAGCAGATCCCCTTTGCAATGGGCGAGTCCATCGCCCACCTCAATCACCTGTACCACAAGGGGGAGCTGGTCCGCAGCAGTGATGCGGCCGGCATCCTGCGTTTCCAGCGCAGCGGCGCCCCTTGACCACCCACTGCTCGCTGGCCCAGGCGTTGCGCCGCGCGGCAACGGTCAATCCCCGGGGGATCGCCAGCCGCTGCCAGGGGCGCCAGACCAGCTGGGCACTCACGCTGGACCGGGTGCAGCGGATCGCGGCGCTGTTGCGCGAGACCGGGCTCGCGCCAGGCGACCGCGTGGCGATCCTCGCCGGCAACAGCGACATCTACTTCCAGCTGCTGTTCGCCATCCCGTGGGCCGGCGGTATCGCGGTTCCGCTCAACACCCGCCTCAGCCTGGAGGAGCTGGCCCATTGCCTGGATGATTCCGGGAGCCGCTTCCTGGTCGTGGACGAGGGCTTCACGGCCACCGCCGCCAGGCTGCACGCCCTGGCGCCTGCCATCGAGCGGCTCGTGCATGCCGACAGCAGCGGCTGCGCGCAGGGACCTGGCCCGTTCGAGGCCCTGCTGGCGGACGCCACCCCGGCCGTCGACGCGGGGCGCGGCGGCGATGATCTGTTCGCGCTGTATTACACCGGCGGTACCACCGGGCGCCCCAGGGGCGTCATGCTGACGCACGCGGGGATCATCACCAACACGCTGCAGTGGGCGTTCGAGATCGGCGTTGCCCGCGATGACCTGCTCCTCATCGTGGCACCGATGTTCCATCTCGTCGGCGGCCTCAATTCAGTCGCGGCGACGGTGCTCGCCGCCGGGGTCTGCCTGATGCCCCGCTTCGATGCGCAGGCGGTCCTGCAGACGATCGCCGGCGAGCGAGTCACCAAGATGGCGCTGGTGCCCACGATGATGACGGCGATCCTCGCGCACCCGGACATCGCCGGCTTCGATCTCTCCAGCCTGCGGCGCATCTCCTACGGGGGATCACCCATCCCGGAATCCCTGCTGCGGCGGACGCTCGAGGCAATGCCGCAGGTCAGGCTCTACCAGGTCTACGGCCAGACCGAGGGCGGGCCGAACATCTCGGTGCTGAAGCCCGAACACCACCTGCCGGGCGCGCATGGGGAAGGCCGGCTCCGGTCCGCAGGCCAGCCGATCGTCGGCACCGAGGTCGTCATCCTCGACGCCGACGACAGGCCCGTGCCCGCAGGCCAGGTTGGCGAGATCTGCGTGCGCGGGCTGACCGTGTCGCCCGGCTACTGGAACCAGCCGGAGGAAACCGCCCGCGTGAACCGCAATGGCTGGCTGCACACCGGCGATGCAGGCCACCTCGATGCGGATGGCTTCCTCTACATCGTCGACCGGGTCAAGGACATGATCATCACCGGGGGCGAGAACGTGTACTCGCAGGAAGTCGAGAACGTGCTCGGCGCGCACCCGGCGGTGGCCGAGTGCGCGGTGTTTGGCGTGCCCGACGAGCGCTGGGGCGAGCGCGTACATGCCGTGGTCCGGCTGCGCGAAGGGTGTACCGCCAGCACCGAGGAGCTGATCGCCCACTGCCGCGGGCACTTGGCCGGGTACAAATGCGTGCGCAGCATCGACTTCCGCACCGCGCCCTTCCCGCTGAGCGGCGCCAACAAGATCCTCAAGCGCGAGCTGCGCGCGCCGTTCTGGGAAACGCGGCCGCGCCAGGTGTAGGCGCGGCGCCGGTCAGCCGGTGAACACCGAGACTTCCACGCCGTCTTCCAGCGCGTCCTGGTACTCGACGCTGGCGCGTTCGAAGCGGCTGCGGTAGCGGCCGCAGTTGCGCACGTGTTCGAGATAGTCGGTGACGTCGAAGAACCCCACGTTGTCCGCCACGACGATGGTGCCCGGACGCAGCAGCCCGGCATCCTCCAGCCGGCGCAGGTCGGGGAGATAGACGTCCTTCCAGTGGTCGAGGAAGACCAGGTCGAACGGGCCGGCCAGCGCGCCGATCTCGGTCTCCAGCGTGCCCCGGCGGAACGTCACCGTCGAAGCCAGCCCGGCGTGTGCGACGACCTGGCGGGCCACCTCGGCATTGCGCCGGCTGAGCTCGATCGCCGTCAGCTGCCCACCATGCGCCGCGAGGTAATTGCCGATGAGCGTCGCCGAATAGCCGCAGTAGCTGCCGATCTCGAGCACGCGCCTCGCCTGCGCATCGCGCAGCGCCTGCAGCAGGACGGCGCCCTTGCTCGGGCCGACGTTCTGCAACCAGCGCCGCTCCCTGGCAAACGTGTCCATGGTCTGCAGGACCGAACCGGGCGAGCCCCGGGTGGCGTGGCGCACCACGTACTCGAGCACCGCATGCTCGCGGCTCTGGCGGCGGATGTACCTGTCATACAGGCGCGTGACGTACTCCCGGCCGAGGAACCAGGCGATGCGGGGCATCGAGCCGGGGCGTTTCCTGATCGTCGAAGTCATGGCACAAGACCTCAGGCTGCGGAATGGAAGGCGCCCTGCCGGCCGCCGATCGTGACCACGACCTTGCCCATCACGGTGCGGTCCTGCAGGCAGGCGAGCGCCGCGGCCGCCTCCTCCAGCGGGAATACGCGATGGATCGGCGGCCTGATCTTCCCGGCATCCACCAGTGCACGCAATGCCTGCGCGTTGGCTGCCGCCTCGGCCGGCTGCTCCTCGCGAAACCGCCCGTAGTACACGCCAACCAGCGCGTAACCCTTGAGGAGCGCGAGGTTGGCGGGCAAGCGGCCGATCGTCCCGCTGGCGAAACCCACCACCAGCAGACGCCCGTTCCAGTTGAGGCAGCGGGTGGCCTGGTCGAAGAGTTCCCCGCCGACCGGATCGAAGACGACATCGGCACCACGGCCCCCGGTGAGCCCGCGCAGCGCATCGCGCAGCGCGGTGGTCCGGTAATTGATGACGGCATCGGCTCCCTGCGCCTCGAGGAAAGCCAGCTTGGCGTCGCTGCCGGCCGCTGCCAGCACCCGCGCGCCCAGCGCCCGACCGAGCTGCACGGCCGCGATCCCGGTGCCACCCGCAGCGCCCAGCACCAGCAGGGTCTCGCCGGCGCGCAGCTGCGCGCGCTGCACCAGGGCGTGATAGGCCGTGCCGTAGACCCCGGGAAATGCCGCGCCCTCCTCGGGGCTCAGGCACGGTGGCAGGACCTCGACATCCCTGGCTGCCACCACCACGTATTCGGCAAGGCCGCCGAGGAGCGTCGCGGCCATGACCTGCTGGCCTGCGCGCAGCAACCCCGTGCCGGGCCCGGCCTGCTCGATGACGCCCGCCACCTCGCCGCCCGGGATGAACGGCAGCGGCGGCTTGTCCTGATACGTGCCGGCGACCAGGAGCAGGTCCGGGAAATTGATGCCGCAGGCGGCGACGCGGATGCGCACCTGCCCCGGCCCGGGCTGCGGCACCGCTGCCGTACCCAGTTCCAGTGACTGGGGCGGCCCGTGGCGCTGGCAGAGGACTGCGCGCATGGTCTGCATGAATGTGCTCCTGCCCGTGAAGTCACAACCGCTGGTCAGGGGTCACGGCCCCATTCTCCGGGATAACACCCGGGGAAAAATGAAGACGGCGTCAATTCAATTGACAGCTTACCGCCGCTCAAGTAGGTTGGCCAGAAGGGGATTTGCGGTCACCACGCAGACAAACTGACGGCGCGGGTCCGCCATCGACAGGTCAATGCCACTTCACAGTCCTGCATATATCGAGGGGAGGTTCCATGTCGCAACTCGGGATCCAGCACATCGCAGCCGGATCGGCACTCGCGATGGCCATTGCCTCTGGTTCACCGGCGATTGCCCAGCAGACCAGCAGCCTGGCGCTGCCGGAAATCGTCGTCACGGCACAGAAACGCGAGGAGCGTCTCATCGACGTTCCGGTATCAGTAGCCGTCGTTGGCGGTGACCTGATCAGCGACTACAAAATTACGGCTCTGGATGAGCTCGATCGTCTGGTTCCCAGCCTGTACATCAACTCGACTCCTGGCAACAATGCCGTGTTCATTCGTGGTATCGGCTCCACGGCGGGCAACCTCGCGGTCGAGCAATCGGTGGCACTGTTCGTCGACGGCGTCTATGCCGGCCGGAGCCGGCAGTTCATGGCCCCGTTCCTCGACGTCGAGCGCGTGGAGGTCCTGCGCGGCCCGCAGGGAGCGACCTTTGGCATCAATACCAGTGCCGGCGCGGTGAGTGTCATCACCGCCAAGCCAACAAAGGAATTCGTCGGCAATGTCAAGGCCAGCTATGAATTCGAATACGAGTCATGGGAGGTTGGCGGCGTGGTGTCGGGCCCGCTGACCGACAATCTGCAGGGACGGATTGCGGTCAACTACCAGGATATCGGCGGCTACCTCAAGAACACCGTGACCGGGAAGGACGAACCCGAATCCAACAACCTCCTCATCCGCGGTTCCCTGGCCTGGCAGCCAGTAGACAACATATCTGCACTGTTCAAACTCGAATATGCAAACTTCGACAGCGAAGGAAGCAATTTCCAGCGGATCCTGCGCTCCAGGGGATACAAGCAGGACAAGTACAAGGAAGAAGGTGACGTCTGGCACAAGGATGCGGACGACAGCAAGGCCACCAACGCCGAACTGACCTTCAACTTCGACCTTGGGTCAGGGACGCTGACCTCCATCACTGCGTATTCACAGTTCGAGTACAGCAAGTGGATCAACCCCTCGGCGGTTCCGGAAGCTGCCTACCTGACCAATTTCCGCGAGGATTTCCAGCAGTTCTCCCAGGAATTGCGTTATGCCTCAGTGCTGGGCGGCACGTTCGAATACCTCTTCGGTGCCTATTTCCACTACAACGAGATCGATCCACTCCGGGCGGATGCCTGGATCAGGCCCGCAACCGTTTCACCGGTGGGCACCGGCACTTCAACCTTCAGGCAGGACAGCCATGTCTACTCCCTGTTCGGCAGCCTGACATGGAACATCAACGACCAGTGGAGCCTCAGCGGCGACCTGCGTTACACGGATGACAATAAGAACGCCACGCAGGTTCGCTCGGCATCAGCCACCGCTCCGGCATCCTGGACCACGCTGACGCTCTCCGGCCGGCGCAGTGACTCGACACTGGATCCCCGGGTGAAGCTGAAGTGGCAACCCAACCCGGACCTGATGGCCTATGTGTCCTATACGGAAGGCTCGAAGAGCGGCGGCTGGCAGGGAAATGATCGCTCGACGACAGCAAACACCTGGATCATCAATGGTGAATCATCGGAAAACTACGAAACTGGCGTGAAGCTGCGGTTGCTGGAAGGCCGTGCGTTCATTGCCGCCACGGCCTTCAACACCGAGTTCACGAACCTGCAGGTGTCTCAGTGGACCGGAACGGCCTTCCTGACGAAAAACGCCGCCAAGGCGACATCCAGGGGCTTCGAGCTCGATGGCTCATGGCGGGTGGCCGAGCAGTGGAGCCTGCAGGGAGGCATGGCCTATCTGGATGCCAAATACGACAAGTTCCCGGGCGGCCAGTGCGCCTGGGGCAACCCCCCGAGCTGCAGCCAGGATCTCACTGGTGCCAGGCTGGGCTGGGCGCCGGAGTGGAGCGGAAACCTGTCGGTCACGTACGAACGGCCCGTCGGCGACAGGATGACATTGAAGTCAACCCTGTCGGCCCAGTATCGCGATGACACCTGGCTGGAAATGACCGGTAACCGGAACGTGAAGGACAGCATGCAGAAGTCGACGATCTGGCTCGACGGCCGGGTGGCATTGGGAATCGATAATGACCGTTGGGTCGTGGCGCTGTTCGGCAGGAACCTGACGGACGAAAACACCAAGTCGCACGTTTTCCAGTTCCCCTTCCCGGTCAATGTCGTCACGGATCCGATGTCATACGTGATCGGCACGGACCGGTTCCGCGAAATCGGCGTGGAAGCGACCTACAACTTCTGAGTTGCACCGGCTGGGCAGCGGCGGGAGCAGACCTCCCGCCGCTGCCCAGCCGGCCCCCGCCTGGCGCGGGTCGCGCCAGACCACACCCGCCCCGCCACAGGCCCCTGGCCGGGCAGCCGATCGCTGATCCGACAAGCAACTTGACCACTGCGACCTGAGAGCCGATGCTTCAGGCAACAGCGGAGGGTTGGCCATGCACAGACGATTCCTCACCCCGGTGTTCCTGGCAGTGGTGGCACCATTCATGACGGGCACCAGCACCGCCGCGCCACAGGCAACCTCCGCGCCACCCGCCACCGCAGCCAGCCAGCCCAGGCCCGCCACGGACCGGCTCGTGATGCTCGGTACCGGCGGTGGCCCCATTCCACGCGTCGGGCGCTCACAGCCAGCACACCTGGTGCAGGCCGGTGGCAAGGCCTATCTGATCGACGTCGGGGCGGGAACAGCACGGCAGCTGGTGCGTGCCGGCGTGCGGCCCAGCATCGTGGATGCCGTCTTCATCACCCACCAGCACCTCGACCACACCGCCGGAATCATGGAATTCGTGGCGCTGGACTGGACGGACCGCCGGCAGGCGCCCGTCGTCTTCTACGGCCCGCCCGGGACCCGCCAGCTGGTCACCGACACCGTCGGCGCGCTGCGCACCGGTGAAACGCTGTTCCGCCTGGAAATCCCCGGGCTGCCGCTCATGGCATCCGTCTTTTCCGGGAAGGACATCGAGGTGACGACGACCGCACGCGAGGTCTACCGGGACGAGGTGGTCACCGTGCGCGCCGTTGAGAACTCGCACTACGTCACGATGAAGCTGCCCATGACCGAGCATGGGATCGACCGCTCCTACAGCTACCGTTTCGACCTCCCGGCCCGCTCGATCGTGTTCACGGGCGACACCGGCCCGAGCCGCGCCGTCGAGGACCTCGCGAAGGGTGCGGACCTGCTGGTGAGCGAGATGATCGACCTGGAATCAGTGGTCGGGGCGCTGCGCAAGCGCCAGGCGGCCACCGGAATCGACCAGCAGCCGCTGATCGACCACATGGTGCAGGAACACCTGACGCCGGAGAACGTCGGCAGGCTGGCTGCAGCCGCTGGCGTCAGGAAGGTCGTGATCACGCACATCGGCACCTCGCCGGGCATCGAGGCCATCAACCGGGAGGCCATCCTGGCCGATGTGCACAAGCACTATGCCGGGCCCGTGGAGATCAGCGAGGACCTCGCCGTCTACTGAGCACGGTCCGCGGGGGATCGTGCCGGCCCGCAGGGCCTCAGAGATTGCTCTTGCGCCAGCGTGAGCGCTGCGGGCGGTTGGCCGAGGGCCCCGGGGAGCCTGCCGTGCGGGCCGCCAGGACGACCGGGCCCCAGTCGGCGTAGAGGGCCTTGCGCAGTTCGCTGACGGCCTTCTTGCCCAGGCGGCGCTCGAGTTCCGCCTCCATCAGCACGATGGTCCGCAGCGCGGTGGCATTGATGCCCTTGCCATCCGTGCTCGCCTCGACGATCTTGGCGCGGCCATCCTCCGGGTCGGGCACGAGGTGCACCAGCCCGTCACGCTCCATCTCCATCAGGGTGCGCTGGATCGCCTGACGGCTGACGCCGATCGCGCGTGCCAGGTCCGACGGCCGCCTGATGCCATCGATGAGGTTGATCATGACCATGGACTGCGTGCGCGACAGCTGGGGCCAGCCGCCCGCGGCCAGACTCTTGTGCAGGCCCTCGTCGAACCAGTAGAAGCCGTGGAGCAGGCCACGCATCAGGAACTTTTCGGGTACGGGCATGCGGGGCGGCTCCTCGGGCGGCTGGCACGACTGGTCAGGTCAGGCGGTGGGTCTCCAGCCAGCGTGCGACGACGCCCACGGCTTCCTCGACCTGGCGGGGCTGGCCGATATAGTAATGGCTCGCGCCGGCAATTTCCGCCAGTTCCTTGCGCGGGTGCGCCACGGCCTCGTAGAGGCGGCGGGCATGGCTGGGCGTGCAGGCGTCGTCGGCCGAGTTCGACACGACCAGCACCGGCACCTGGACCCGGGCGGTGCAACGCTCGCCATCCGCATGCGAGTCCTCCAGGCTCCACTGGGACAGCCAGCTGCGCAGCGTGCAGAAGCGCGCGAGGCCGACCGGACCGTTGTTGACCACTTGCGGCTCCCCGAGGTAGCACCAGCGCGGCTTGCGGTCGTTGGGGTCGATGCCCGGGTCGAGGAAGCGGGGGTCGGCCATGGTGCCGTGGACCACGAAGCCGAACTCATCGGCATTGCGGCCACGGTGGCGCAGGTCATCGAGCTTGCCGCGGACCCAGGCGGTGATGCGCCGGTTGCGCGCGACCTGGGCCGCGCGATACCGCTCTATGAAGGCCGCACTGTAGGGCGGCTGGTGCGGGTTGGCGGGGTTGTACAGGTCCAGTTCCGGGTGACGGTCCTCCGGTCTGGATTCATCGAGGATGGAGGCATCCATCCACTCGGTGAGGGTGCGCGCGCGACTCACGTGTGCTGCGAGGAACATGAGGCCATCGGCCGGCACGAGACCCGCTGCGGTGAGGTCCGGCGGATCGCCGGCCGGCGTGCTCCTGACGGTCGGCGCCTGCGCCTCGGCCTGGTAGAAGGCCGACAGCGAGCCCCCGCCGCTCCAGCCCGCCAGCACCACCTTCTGGTAGCCCCAGCGCTCGCGTGCATCGCGGATGCAGGCGCCGAGGTCGACCGCGACCTTTTCCATGATGAGCGCGTAGTCGACGCCCGGATAGCGGCTGTTGCAGTAGATGACGTGGAATCCGGCCCTGGCCAGGGCCACCGGCATCGGCAGGTACTCGCCGCCGCCGATCGGATGCATGAACACGATGACCGTCCCCGAGGGACGATCCTTCGGCCGCAACAGGTGGGCCTTGAGGGTGACCCGGCCTACCTCACCACCGTAGGTATCCTTGAAGGCCGCCTTTTCCTCGAAGACGATGATGTAGGGAATGCGCTCATAGCCCGCGGACGCATTGCTCTTGCTGGCCACGTTGTCGGCTCCAGTCAGTGGAATCGGCGCCCGGCGGAACGGAGGTCAGCGAGACCGGCGGTGGCAGGTTCCGCCGGCCTCGCTGAAGTCCCGACCCGGTCCATGCCCGCCCCCCGGGGGTGACGACGCCAATGCGGGTCGGAGGGCGGCTCCCGAATCAGGACTTTTTCTGCTTCTGCGAGGGCTGTGCCGTGCGCCGGGCCAGCGCCTCGCGGCCGAACTTCCGTTCCTTGGTGGCACGCGTGCGCGCATCCCATTTGCGGATGTTGTCCACGGCCACCTTCTGCTCCTGGGCCATGGCGCTCCCATAGCCGGGCGCCCGGATGCAGATCTCCGTCTGCAGGCCGTTCGGGTCGTACATGTAGATCGACTTGACGATGCCGTGGTCGATCGGCCCGTGGCAGCTGACGCCGGCCGCCTGGATGCGCTTCTGCCAGGCGACCAGCTCCTCCTCGGTGTCGACGAGGAACGCCACGTGGCGGTCGAAGCCGCCGATGCGCTCGAACTGCTCCGCGGTGGCGCCCTCCGGCTCGTCGAAGAAGGCAATCGTGTTGCCGTCACCAAGCCCGAAGAACAGGTGCAGGTAGGGGATTTCCTCGGTCCTGCCCGCCGGCTTCTCGTTGATGATGGCCGCGACCAGCGGCATGCCGAGCACGTCCTCGTAGAACCAGCGGGTCTGTTCGGCATCGCGGCAGCGGTAGGCCGCGTGGTGGATGCTGGGAATCGGGGCCAGCTTGCCTGGCCTGCTCTGCTGCGCCGTGCTGCTCATCTGCATGTACTCCCTCGGGTTGTTCGCTGGCGGACATGCCGGCTGCGACCGGTTGCCCGCGACGATGGGAGCATCCCACAGACCGGTGCTATTGTCAATATTATTGACGTTCTAACGGAAGGGCTGCCCGCCTCAGCCGCCCTCCGGTGCACCAAAGTCGACCCCCGGGCCGCCGCTGCGGTAGCGTTTGAGATAACGGCGCGCCACCGACTGGATGTGCACCTCGTCCGGGCCGTCGTAGATCCGCGCCTCGCGCGCATGGCGGTACATGCGGCTGAGGGGGGTGTCGTCCGTCAGGCCAAGTGCGCCGTGGACCTGGATCGCCCGGTCGACGACGTTGTGC
Source organism: Gammaproteobacteria bacterium (assembly GCA_020853135.1). Classification (GTDB taxonomy): domain Bacteria; phylum Pseudomonadota; class Gammaproteobacteria; order Steroidobacterales; genus QUBU01. Next base: position 15,994 of record JADYZO010000060.1, on the reverse strand, counting down.
AACATGCGCGCCCCGACGACCTTGATGAGGCCGATGATCTCGCGCGCCTCCCCGCCGGCGTCGAGCTGGCGGGCCGCCTCGAGCGTCAGCATCCGGCTCGCCTGGATCTCGGCGGCGCTCTCGAACACGTGCCCCTGCATGAGCTGCTTGTTCGCCAGCGGCTCGCCGAAGGCCACCCGTTCGTTCAGCCGCCGGCACATCAGGTCGAAGGCGCGCTGCGCCTGCCCGAGCCAGCGCATGCAGTGGAAGATCCGCCCCGGGCCCAGCCGCTGCTGGGCGATGGCGAAACCCTTGCCGCGCGGCCCGAGCAGGTTGTCCGCCGGCACGCGGACATCGTCGTACTCGACCTCCCAGTGTCCGCCGGCGATGCCGAGCAGCGGCGTCTCGCGCACGATGCGGTAGCCGCGGGTGTTCGTCGGCACGATGATCATGCTGAAGCACTCGTGCTTTGGCGCATCCTCCTCGGTGCGACACATGACGGTGGTGTATTCGGCATCACCGGCGCCGGTGGTGAACCACTTGCGGCCATTGATGACCCACTGGCCACCCTCCAGCCGGGCCGTCGTGCGCAACTGCGTGGGATCCGAGCTCGCCACGTCGGGCTCGGTCATGGCGAAGCTCGGGATGATCTCCCCGGCCACCATCGGCGCAAGGTAGCGCTCCCGCCATTGCGGGGCCGCGTAGCGGCGGAGCATCAGCGAGTCCTGCAGCGACAGCGTGCCGAGCGCCTGCATCGCGTGGAAGGATCGGCCGATGACCTCGTTGACGTGCACGTAGTCCATGAACGGCATGCCCTGGCCGCCGATCTCGCGCGGGTGGCCGAGCGCCCAGAGGCCGGCGGCCTTCGCCTCCCCGATCAGGCGCGCCATGACCAGATTGCGCTCGGTGCGGCTGCCCTGGTCCATCTCGTCCTCGACGGGGTAGACGCGATCCTCGACGAAGCGCAGCACGCGGCTGCGCAGGTCCTTCCAGTCAGGCGTGGTCATGGTGATGGGGTCCGGTTGTTGGGCTCGGGAAGGGTTCCTGTGCGCGGGCTCCTCATCAGGCGCCCACGACACCCGCGGCGACCAGTTCGTCGATCTCCGCCTCGCCGAAGCGCGCATCACGCAACACGGCCCGCGCATCCTGCCCGGGCAGCGGCGGTGTCGCGGGCGGCGCGGACGGGGTGCGGCTGAAGCGCGGCGCGGGGGCATGCTGGAGCACGCCATCGACCTCGACAAAGGAACCCCGCGCGCGGTGATGCGGATGTTCCCTGGCCTCCCGTGCCGTCAGCACCGGGGCAAAGCAGGCATCGCTGCCCTCGAGGAGCGCGCACCATTCGTCACGGGTCTTGCTGCGGAACACCTCGGCCAGCTCAGCCTTGAGGCCAGCCCAGTGCTCCTGGCCCAGGGTCGCCGGATCCATGCGGAAGTCGAAGCCGTGGGGCGCGAAACGGCCTGGATCGAGGCCCGCCTTCTCGATCAGGAGCCGGTAGAACTGCGGCTCCAGCGCGCCGATGGCCACGTGCTTGCCGTCGCGCGTCTCGTAACTGTCGTAGTAATGCGCGGCACCCGAGAGGAAGTGGGTGCCCGGCCGGTCGTCGTAGAGCCCCAGCGCCCGGAAGCCGTGGAAGGTCGCCATCAGCGCATTGGCACCGTCGATCATGGCGGCATCGATGACCTGCCCCTTGCCGGAACGGCTGGCCTCGAGCAGCGCGCAGACCAGGCCGAAGGCGAGCAGCATGCCGCCACCGCCGAAATCCCCGACGAGGTTGAGCGGCGGTACGGGCGGCTCGCCCGCGCGCCCGACGCCGGCCAGCGCCCCGGACAGGGCGATGTAGTTGATGTCGTGGCCAGCCACCATGGCGAGCGGCCCGTCCTGGCCCCAGCCGGTCACCCGGCCATAGACCAGGCGCGGGTTGCGCGCCATGCAGGCCTCTGGCCCGAATCCGAGCCGCTCGGCGACGCCGGGCCGGAAGCCCTCGTAAAGCGCATCGGCCGACTCCACCAGGCGCAGCAGCACCTCGACGGCAGGCGGGGATTTCAGGTCGAGGACGATCGAGCGACGGTTGCGGCACAGCGGGTCGAGGCGCTGGCGCGCATGGGTCCCAGGGCGGTCGATGCGGATGACCTCCGCCCCCATGTCGCCCAGCATCATGCCGCAGAACGGCCCGGGGCCGAGCCCGGCGACCTCGATGACGCGCACCCCGGCGAGTGGTCCCATGCCTCAGGCCCCCTTGCCGCCAGGCGTCTTCTTGCGTGGGTCCAGCCCGATGGAGCGGGCGATGATCTCGCGCATGACCTCGGAGGTTCCCGCATAGATCCGCGAAATGCGGGCATTGCGGTAGAGGTGCGAGATCGGGTACTCGTCCATGTAGCCCGCCCCGCCGTGCAGCTGCACGCACTCATCGGCCACGCGCCCCTCCACCTCGCTCGCGAAGAGCTTGGCCCGCGCGGCAATGTCGCCGGTGAGCTGCCCCTCGTTGTGCAGCCTGACGCACTGGTCGACGAAGACCTGCGTGACATCGATCTGGGTGCGCATGTCGGCCATCTTGAAGCGGTTGACCTGGAAATCCGCCACCGTCTGGCCGAACATCCTCCGGTCGCGGATGTAGTCCATGGTGATGTCGAAGGCCACCTGGGCGTTGGCGACATAGGTGCAGGCGCCGATCAGCCGCTCCTCGGCGAGGAACTGCATGAGGGAGTAGAAGCCACGCGCCGGGTCGCCGAGCACGTTGGCCTTCGGCACTTTCACGTTGTCGAAGAAGAGCTCGGCGGTGTCCTGGGACTCCAGCCCCATCTTCTTCAGCTTGCGCCCCCGCGAGAATCCCTCCATGCCGCGCTCGACGAGAAACAGGCCGATCTGCCGCGGCACCTCCGGGTTGGTGCGTGCCGCGACCACGAACAGGTCGCCGATGATGCCATTGGAGATGAAGGTCTTCTGGCCGTTGAGCAGGAAGTGGTCGCCGCGGTCCTCGGCACGGCTGCGCATGCCGGCCAGGTCGCTGCCCGCGCCCGCCTCGGTCATGGCCACGCCGAGGATCGTCTCGCCGCTGATGCAGCCCGGCAGGAAGCGCTGCTTCTGCTCCTCGGTGCCGAGCACCGTGATGTAGGGCGTCACCAGGCGGTTGTGGAGGTGGATGAAGAAGCCCGGGTCGCCGTGGCGCTGGTTCTCCTCCATGATGATCTGCTCGTAGCGGAAATCGGCGATGCCGCTGCCGCCATAGGCGGGGTCGACGAACATGCAGAGCAGGCCCTGCTCGCCGGCCAGCCGGTAGATGTCCCGGTCCACCTGGCCCTGCGCGCGCCAGGCCTCGGCCTTCGGCCCCACTTCCTTCTGGAAGAAGCGCCTCACGGAGTCACGGAACATCTCGTGGTCTTCATCGAAATGGCCTGGTCTCATCGACTGCTCCCTGCTTTCACTTGGGCGATACCCCGGATCCGGCGGGGCGCTTCTGGCGGAACTCCTCCAGACGTTCGCGGAAATACCCGCTCGCCGCGCAGCGCTCCTGCAGCACGGCCTCGCGGCGGAAGACCTCCGTGAAACCGGCTTGCGCCGCGAGCCGCATGAGCTTCTTGGTCCCGGCCACCGCCACCGGCGACAGTGCCGCGAGCTGCTGCGCCCACTGCCGGCATTCTTCCATGAGCCGCGGCGCCTCGACCACGCGGTTGGCCAGGCCCAGCTCGCGGGCCCGCGCCGCCGGGATGCGCGCGGACTCCAGCGCCAGCTCGAGGGCCCGCCGATAGCCGAGCTGGCGCACCAGCAGCCAGCTGGCGCCACCATCAGGCACCAGCCCGATGCGGCCGAAGGCGATGCCGAGGAAGGCATCCTCGGCCATGACCAGCAGGTCGCAGTGCAGGGCCAGGGAGAGGCCGACCCCGGAGGCCGAGCCGGCCACCGCCGCGATCACGGGCTTGTCCATGCCGGCGATGGCGTCGAAACAGGGCAGGTATTCCTCGAGCAGCTCCTGCTCGACGTCCCCCGTGCCGGCCTCCTTGAGATCGGCGCCGGCGCAGAAGGCCCGCCCCTGCCCGGACAGCACCACGGCGCGGATCGCCGCATCGGCCGCCAGCCGCTCGAGCGCATCGCGAAGCTCCAGGCGCAGCTCGCGCGTCAGTGCATTGAGCGCCGCGGGCCGCGCCAGCTCGAGGAAGCCGACGGCGCCCTCGTGCACCAGCGCGAGGTGCCGGTATGTCCCGCCTGCCTGCATGTCACCGCTCATGGTGTCCCCCATGCCCTGTTTTGCGTGGTGCGGTGGAAGTGCGGCTGATAGTCAAATTCATTGACATGCTAGCCGAGCTTTCGTCTACTAGTCCAGCATACGGCCAAGTGCGGAACCACCACCATGACCACGCCAGGCAACCCGCCCCACAACCCCTTCGACCTGCACGGCCGGATCGCCATGGTCACCGGCGGAGGCACCGGCCTCGGGCGCGCCTTTGCCACCGCGCTCGCGCAGGCCGGCGCCGACGTGGCGCTGTGCGCACGCCGCAGGGATCCGCTGGCGGCCACCGCAAGCGAACTCGCCGGCACCGGGCGCCGCGTGGCCTGCGTGGCCATGGACGTGACCGACGAGGCGAGCGTCACCGCCGCATTCGCCGAGGTCAGCACCCAGCTCGGCACGCCCGACATCCTCGTCAACAATGCCGGCATCAACCGGCCCATGTTCGCCACGCAGCTGACTGCCGCCGACTGGGACGCGGTCGTGGACACGAACCTCAAGGGTGCCTTCCTCGTGGCGCGGACCTTCGCCATGCAGCCCGGGCGCGCCGGCAAGGGCGGCGCCATCGTCAACGTGGCCTCGATCCTGGGCCTGCGCGCCCAGAAGTCGGTGGCCGCCTACATGGCGTCCAAGGCGGGCCTCATCCACCTCACCCGCGCGCTCGCGCTCGAGTGGGCGCGCATGGACATCCGCGTCAACGCACTCCTGCCCGGTTACTTCCGCACCGACATCCTCGGTGACTTCCTCGACACCGAGGAGGGGTGGAAGGTGGTCGCCAACATCCCGATGCGCCGGCCCGGACGCCTGGAGGAACTGGCCGGGCCGTTGCTCCTGCTGGTCAGCGATGCCGGAAGCTTCATGACCGGCTCGGTGCTGGTGGTCGACGGCGGGCATGTGCTGAGCAGCCTCTGAGCCGTGGAGGACACCGAGCTCGCAGGGCGGCTGGGCGCGGCCTACCGGCGCCGCGGTGCAAGCGGCACCCGCATCGTGGGGCTGCAACGCCTGTCGGCCGGCGCATCCGCCGAAACCTGGCGATTCGAGCGCGAGGACGGCGACGCGCGCGAGGCGATGATCCTGCAGGTCTTCACCGGCGAAAGGCAGTTTGCCGCCTCGCTCGACAAGCGCACGCAGGGACTGGTGCAGCAGGCAGCGCACGCGGCCGGGATCCCGACCCCCCGGGTGGATGTCGTCTTCGACGCACGGGACGGGCTCGGCGAGGGCTTCGTCTCGGCATTCGTCGCCGGGGAGACCCTCGGCCAGCGCATCGCCCGGGCGCCGGAATTCGCCACCGCCCGCCAGGCGCTCACCGGGCAGTGCGCGCGGATCCTCGCTGACATCCACCGCATGGACACCACGCCGCTGCCGCCGCTGCCGGCCGAGTCACCGGCGGAGATGCTGGAGAAGCTGCGCCGCACGCATGATGCCTTCGGCGTGCACCTGCCGGTGTTCGAACTGGCGTTTGCCTGGCTGGCGGACCACCGGCCCGATGACCACCAGCGGCAGCTGGTGCACGGCGATTTCCGCAACGGCAATTTCATCGTCGGCGGGCAGGGCATGGTGGCGGTTCTCGACTGGGAGGCGGCCCATCTCGGCGACCCGCTCGAGGACCTCGGCTGGATGTGCATGAATGCCTGGCGCTTCGGCCGGATCGACCGCCCGGTCGGGGGGTTCGGCCAGCGCGCAGAGTTCTACCGCGCCTACGGGGAGGCTGGCGGCCGGCCCGTGGATGCGGGCCGGGTCCGCTACTGGGAGGTCTTCGGCACCCTGCGCTGGGGGATCATCTGCCAGTGGTTCGGCCACCAGTTCATGTCCGGCGAGGTGCCGGTCATCGAGCGGGCGGCCATCGGGCGGCGGGTCAGCGAAACCGAGCTCGACCTGCTGGACCTCATCGAAGGAATCGAGTGATGCCGCTCAACCCCCCGGACCGGCTGCAACTGCTGGACATCGTGCTCGAGGTGCTGGAGGCCCCGCCGGGGACGCCGCCCGGCGCCGGCCTGAGCTACGACGCGCGCATCGCGCTGAGCCTGCTGCGCCTGGTCCGCCGCGAACTGGAACTGGGCGACCGGCTGGCGGCGGATGAGCATGCGCGCCTGGCGGCCCTGCTCGATGAGGCCGGCGCCACCCCGGCGCTCAATGCCGCCCTTTGCGGGCGCCTGCGCCAACGCCGACTCGACCGCGCCGATCCGGCGCTGCTGCGGCACCTGCGCCTCACCACGCTGGCCAAGCTCGCCATCGACAATCCGCGCTATTCGGCCTACCAGCGCGCCTGCGCCCGGCAATGAGGTAAAGTCAGCGGCTGCCCATGACCGCAGCCGCCAAAGCCCCCGGCAATCTCTTCGTCCTCTCCGCGCCTTCGGGTGCCGGCAAGACCACGCTGACCCGCGCCCTGCTGGCCGCCGATCCGCGGCTGCGGTTCTCCATCTCCTTCACCACCCGCCCGCCCCGCGCCGGCGAGCGCGACGGGCACGATTACTTCTTCGTCGACCACGCCCGGTTCGAGGCGATGATCGCCGCCAACGAACTGCTGGAGCATGCGGCGGTCTTCGGCAACTTCTACGGCACCGGCCGCGCGCAGGTGCAGGCGCACATCCGCGCGGGCCGCGACGTGCTGCTCGACATCGACTGGCAGGGTGCCCGCCAGGTACGCCAGCGCATGCCCGAAAGCGTGCTGATCTTCATCATGCCGCCCTCGCTTGCGGAGCTCGGGCGCCGGCTGCGGGGTCGCGCAACCGACAGCGACGAAGTCATCGGCCGGCGGCTGGCCGAAGCGCAGGCCGAGATGAGCCACTGGCCGGAGTTCGACTACGTGGTGATCAACGACGATCGCGCCCTGGCGCTGGCCACCCTGCAGGCCATCCTGGCGGGCCGGGGAGCCGCCTGCCGGACGTCGGACCCGGCCGTGCGGCGGCTGGCGGCTGCGGTTATTGGAGGGACATGAAGGTGCTGCTCGGCAGGCGCCGTGGCCGCCCTTGCGGCGGGGAGCATCAGCCGGTGGCCGCCCTTGCGGCGGGGGCCTCCAAAGTCGCTCCCCGATACTCGCTTGGTTTGGAGGCCCCCGCCTCCGGGCGGTCCGGCGCTGGGTGATGCTCCCCGCCGCAAGGGCGGCCACCCCCGCCCGGTTGCACCCTTCGCCCGGCCCGGTTAGCCTTTGCACCCCCAAGCGACTCCCCCCGGACCCTTCCCATGGCCAGAATCACCGTCGAAGACTGCCTCGGCAACGTCGAAAACATCTTCGAACTCGTCATGGTGGCCGCCAAGCGCGCCCGTCGCCTCGCCAACGGCACCCCGGCTCAGCTCGATTGGGAGAACGACAAGCCCACGGTGCTCGCGCTGCGCGAGATCGCCGCCGGTCTCGTCGGACCGGAGATCCTCACCGAGGCCGACCCGACCCCCGCCGACCTGTTCGCCACCGAGCAGGCCCACGATCCGCTGGCCGGCCAGCCGATCAACATGCATGACGACTCCGACCTGATCTAGCCTCCTGCGGCGCGCCCGCGCCGCACCCCGCAGTGCAGCCTGGCGGCCCGGTTCCCGGGTTGCTGCAACTGCCGAACAGGCCCTGAAAGCCCGGAAAGCCCGGTCTGGCACCGCTAGAATCAGGGCATGGACTACGGGACGCTGCTGCTCGACAGGCTGCCGCTGGTGGGCCGGCGCAATTTCGGCCTGCGCCAGCTGCTGGCGCGCCTGGACTACCTGCCAGCCGACCAGCTCGCCAAGGTCGAGGAAGCCTTCGAATTCGCTGCGGCTGCGCACGCCGGGCAGAAACGCCGCTCCGGGGAACCCTACATCACCCACCCGGTGGCGGTGGCCAGCATCCTCGCCCAGCTGTATCTCGATCACCAGACCATCGAGGCAGCACTGCTCCACGACGTGATCGAGGACACGCCCACCGCCAAGGTGGAGATCCAGGCGCGGTTCGGCGCCGAAGTCGCCGGTCTGGTGGATGGCGTCAGCAAGCTCGACCAGCTCTCCTTCACCAGCCGCGCCGAGGCGCAGGCGGAAAGCTTCCGCAAGATGATGCTGGCGATGGTGGAGGACATCCGCGTCATCCTCGTCAAGCTCGCGGACCGGCTGCACAACATGCAGACCCTCGACGCCATGCCGGCGGAAAAGCGCCAGCGCATCGCCCGGGAAACCCTGGACGTCTATGCGCCCATCGCCAACCGCCTCGGCATCAACACCATCAAGACCGAGCTCGAGGACCTCGGGTTCCGTCACGCCTTTCCGTTCCGCTACCGCGTGCTCGAGCGGGCGGTGCGCAAGGCCGAGGGCAACCAGCGCCAGTTCCTCAAGAAGATCGAGGACCGGCTGGAGAAGGCGCTGAAGGACGCCGGCATTGCCGGCAAGGTGGCGGGACGCAAGAAGCACCTCTACAGCATCTACCGCAAGATGCTGCGCAAGAAGCAGCCGCTGTCGGAGATCGCCGACGTGTTTGCGTTCCGGCTCATCATGCCCGACGCGGACAGCTGCTACCGCGGGCTCGGCCTCGTCCACCAGCTCTACAAGCCGATGCCGGGACGGTTCAAGGACTACATCGCCATCCCGCGGGTCAACGGCTACCAGTCGCTGCACACCGTGCTGCTCGGCCCCAACGGCATTCCCATCGAGGTCCAGATCCGCACCGAGGAGATGGACTGCATCGCCGAGAGCGGGATTGCCGCCCACTGGCAGTACAAGGAACCCGGCACGCAGCGCGATGTCGTGCCGCCGCAGGCCCGCGCGCGCGAGTGGCTCGCCGGCATCAGCGAGATGCAGCAGGCGGCAGACTCCGAGGAATTCCTCGAGCACGTCAAGGTGGACCTCTACCCGGACAAGGTCTACGTCTTCACGCCCAAGGGCGACATCCTGCGCCTGCCCCGTGGTTCCACCTGCGTGGACTTCGCCTACGCGGTGCACACGGATGTCGGCAACCGCTGCGTGGCCGCGAAAATCGACCGCCGCCTGGTGCCCCTGCGCACCACGCTGAACAACGGGGAGACGGTGGAGATCATCACCGCGAAGACCGCCCGCCCCAACCCGGCCTGGATGAACTTCGTGGTCTCGGCCAAGGCCCGGGCCGCCATCCGCCAGTTCCTGAAGAACCTGCAGCAGAGCGAGGCGCGCGAACTCGGCCGGCGCCTGCTCGACCAGTCGCTGCGGGACTTCCGCTCGGCCCTGCGCAAGATCAGCAAGGAGCAGATGCAGAAACTGCTCGTGGAGCTCGGGCTCGAAAACAGCAACGATCTCTTCGAGCAGCTCGGGCTGGGCGAGCGCCTGGCACCGGTGGTGGCCAAGGTGCTGCTGCAGGAAGGCCTCGAGACCGAGGCGCCCGCCGCGGGTGAACCCGGCACCGTGCCGGGCAAGCCCTCGCCCATCACCATTGCCGGCACCGAGGGGCTGGTGGTGAGCTATGCGCGCTGCTGTCACCCGATTCCCGGTGACCAGATCATGGGCTACCTCAGCGCCGGACGCGGGGTGGTCATCCACCGCAACACCTGCGGCAACCTCAGCGAGTACCGCAAGCAGCCGCACAAGTGGATCCCGGTGACCTGGCAGGCCGGCATCGACCGGGACTTCTCCGCGGAGATCCGCGTGGACGTGGACAACAGGCCCGGCGTGCTGGCCGAGGTGGCCGCACGCATCGGGGACGCCGGCTCGAACATCGACGAGGTCTCGATCGATGACCGGCTTGAAGACACCGCCGCCCTGATCTTCTCGATCCTGGTGCGCGACCGCAAGCAGCTGGCCCAGGTCATCCGGCGGCTGCGCCACATGCCGGTGGTCAAGAAGGTCACGCGCACCTGCGCCTGACCGTGGTGCTGCACCGCTGAATAGCCGATCATGGGCGCCTTTTCCCGGCAACAGCATCCGGCCCGAGGTTCCCCATGCCCAAGCAGGTCATCCACACGACGCAGGCGCCCGCCGCCATCGGCGCCTATTCGCAGGCCATCCGCGTGGCCGGCACGGTCTATGTCTCCGGCCAGATTCCGCTCGACCCGGCGACCGGGCAGCTCGTCGCGGGCGACATCCGTGCGCAGATCCACCAGGTGTTCAGGAACCTGGCGGCGGTGGCCGGGGCAGCCGGCCTCGGCCTCGACAGCGCCGTGAAGGTCACCGTGTTCCTGACCGACCTCGGCAACTTCGCGGCCGTGAACGAGATCATGACCGAGTACTTCCCGCAGCCGTTTCCGGCCCGGGCCGCCATCGGCGTCTCGGCCCTGCCGAAGGGCGCGGCGGTGGAGGCCGACGCCATCCTCGCCGGTTAGCCCGCACGCCGTGGCGAGCGAGGCCGCCATCCCTGGAGAGCTGACCGCCCTGCACGGCGTCGGCCCGGCGCTGGCGGAAAAGCTGGGCCGTCTCGGCGTGACCCGCCCGGTCGACCTGCTCTTCCTCCTGCCCCAGCGTTACGAGGACCGCACGCGCCTCACGCCCATCGGCGCCGTCACGCCAGGCAGCCGGGTGGTGATCGAGGGCGAGGTGGCACTCAGCGAAGTCGTGTACCGCCGCCGGCGCAGCCTGCTCTGCCGGATCAGCGATGGCACCGGCATGCTCACGCTGCGCTTCTTCTATTTCAGCAAGGCGCAGCAGGCCAATCTGGTACGCGGCACGCGCCTGCTGTGTTACGGGGAGGCGCGGACGGGTCCCGGCGGGCTGGAGATGGTGCACCCGGAGTACCAGCTGCTCGGCCCCGACGAGCACGTCAGGCTGGAGCAGGCCCTGACCCCGGTCTACCCGGCCACCGGCGGATTGCAGCAGTTCCGCCTGCGCAGCCTCGCGGCCCAGGCGCTGGAGCGTTGCCTGCCCCTGCTGCCTGACTGGCTCGCCGGCCTGCTGCCGGCCGACAGCCCGCTGCCCGGCCTGCACGAAGCGCTGCGCCTCATGCACCGGCCGCCACCCGGCACCGATCTCGCCCGGCTCGCCGCCGGCCGCCACCCGGCGCAGCGCCGCCTGGCGCTGGAGGAGATGCTGGCGCATCACCTGAGCCTGCGCCGCCTGCGGGAGCGCAGCCGCGACGAGGTGGCCCTGCCGCTGCCCAGGCGGAGCGACCTGCGCGAGCGCTTTCTCGGGGGCCTCGGCTTCGGCCTGACCGGCGGCCAGCGCGGGGCGCTGGCGGACATCGACGCCGACCTGGCAGAGGCGCACCCGATGATGCGGCTGGTGCAGGGCGACGTCGGCTGCGGCAAGACGGTGGTGGCGGCGGCCGCCGCGCTGCGTGCCGTGGAGAACGGCCATCAGGTCGCCGTGATGGCGCCCACCGAGCTGCTCACCGAGCAGCACCGGCGCAGCTTCACGCGCTGGCTGGAGCCGCTGGGCATTTCGGTGGTGTGGCTCAGCGGCAGCCTCGGCCGCCGCGAGCGCCAGCGTGCCCATGAGGCCATCGGCAGCGGCAGCGGCCAGGTGGTGATCGGTACCCATGCGCTGTTCCAGGAAGGCGTGAGCTACCGCAGCCTTGCGCTGATGATCGTCGACGAGCAGCAGCGCTTCGGCGTGTACCAGCGCCTGGCGCTGATGCAGAAGGGCGCGGCGGGCAGCGCACGCCCGCATCAGCTGGTCATGACGGCCACGCCGATCCCGCGCACGCTGGCCATGACCCTGTACGCGGATCTCGACAGCTCGGTGATCCGCGAGCTGCCGCCCGGGCGCCAGCCGGTGCAGACCATCGCGCTGCCCGACCGGCGCCGCGACGAGGTGGTGGCACGGGTCCGCGAGGCCGCCAGTGCCGGCCACCGCGCCTACTGGGTCTGCCCGCTGATCGAGGACTCGGAGGAACTCGACTACCAGGCTGCCGAGTCCACCCATGCAATGCTGGTCGAGGCCCTGCCCGGGCTGGCTGTGGGACTCGTGCACGGGCGCATGAAGCCCGACGACAAGGACGCGGTCATGCGCGCCTTCGCCGCCGGAGAGTTGCAGGTGCTGGTGGCGACGACGGTCATCGAGGTCGGCGTGGACGTGCCGGAGGCCACGCTCATGATCATCGAGAACGCCGAGCGCATGGGCCTCGCCCAGCTGCACCAGCTGCGCGGCCGCGTCGGGCGCGGGGCGACGACGAGCCACTGCGTGCTGCTCTACCAGGCACCGCTCCCGGAGATGGCGCGGCAGCGGCTGGAGGTGATGCGCGAGACCAATGACGGCTTCGTGGTGGCGCAGAAGGACCTGGAGCTGCGCGGCCCCGGCGAGGTGCTCGGCACGCGCCAGACCGGCCTGATGCAGCTGCGGGTGGCCGATCTCCTGCGGGACGCCGACCTCGCCCCGCTGGTGCAGCGGCTGGGCCGCGACCTGCTCGACCACAGCCCCGGGCTGGTGGACCCGCTGATCCGCCGCTGGGTCGGCGATGCGGCACACTACGGAAATGTCTGAGACAGCTGGTGCCGGTGTTGACTTGTTGACTTGTCGAACCCGCCGGCACCGAATAGCGCTCATGCGCCCGACGACAAGTCAACAAGTCAACACCGGCACCGTGGCTTGCGCATGCGCCCGACGACAAGTCAACAAGTCAACACCGGCACCGTGGCTTGCCGCGGTTTGCCAGCCAGGTAGCGGACCAACAGCGTGAGACCACCCGCAAGTCAACGAGTCAACACCGGCACCACGACGCTGGGAGAGAGCCTGCGCCAGTATGCCCTGCTGATGCGGCTCGATCGGCCGATCGGCATCTGGCTGCTGCTGTGGCCAACGCTCTGGGCGCTGTGGATCTCCGGCGATGGCCGGCCGCAGCCACTGGTGTTCAGTGTGATGGTGCTCGGCGTCGTGGTGATGCGCTCGGCCGGCTGCGTGATCAATGACTGGGCCGACCGCGACCTGGACCCGCATGTCGAGCGCACCCGCGACCGGCCGCTGGCTGCCGGACGGGTCACGCCACAGGAAGCCCTGGCGCTGTTCGTGGCCTTGGCGCTGGTGGCCGTGGCCCTCGCCCTGCAGCTCAACCGGCTGGCCCGGCTCCTGGCCGTGGGCGGCGGCCTGCTGACCGTGGCCTACCCGTTCATGAAGCGCATCATCGCGGCCCCGCAACTGGTGCTCGGTGCCGCTTTCGGCTGGAGCGTCCCCATGGCCTTCGCCGCCCAGACAGGGACGGTGCCGCGCCTCGCCTGGCTGCTGTGGCTCGCGGTGGTCGTCTGGGCGCTGGTCTACGACACCCTGTACGCCATGGCCGACCGCGCCGATGACCTCGAGCTGGGCGTGAAGTCCACCGCCATCCTCTTCGGCAACGCGGATGTGTTCATCGTCAGCCTGCTGATGATCGTGCTGGTGCTGGCCCTGGCGCTGGCCGGAAAGCTGGCCGGGCTGGGACCCTGGTATTTCGGCGCACTGCTGGTGGCTGCGGCCCTGATGCTCAAGGAACGCCGCCTGATCGCCGGGCGGGAACCGGCGCTGTGCTTCCAGGCCTTCCTCCACAGCCACTGGGTGGGTGCCGCGGTCTTCGCGGGCATCGTGCTGGATTACACCTTCCGGCCGGCCTGACCGCCGTCACAGCGTGCGGGCCACCGCCCAGGCCTCGACGCTGGCGGCGCCCGCCTGGCGCAGCGCCCGGGCCAGGGCCGCCACGGTGCTGCCCGTGGTGATGACGTCATCCACCACGGCCACATGCAGGCCCCGGCAATCCCGCGCCGTGAAGGCGCCGCGCAGATTGCGCCGGCGAGCAGCGCGGCTGAGGCCGGACTGCTCGGCGGTCGCCACGATCCGCCGCGCCAGCCGCGGGGCGAGCCTGACACCGAGCCGACCGGCCACCGGACGGGCGATTTCCAGCGCCTGGTTGTAGCCGCGCGCGGCGAGCCGGCGCTCGTGCAGCGGCACCGGGACCAGCACATCGGGCCATGTGCCCGGGCCCGCGGGGCGGGTGGCGAGCGCCTCAGCCAGGAGTTCACCCAGCGCCCGCGCGTAGGGCAACCGCTGGTGGAACTTGGCTCCCTGGACCAGCCGGTCGACCGGATACTCATAGGCAAGGGGTGCAAAGACAGTGCCGGCACCAGCGGATACGGGGATCCGGGGCAGGTCCGCGGCACAGGGCGCACAGATCAGCCGGCGCCCGCCCGGACCGGCGCAGAGCACGCAACACTGCGGAAGCAGCCAGGCCAGCAGGTCGTCGACTTTGCTCATGGCTCGAGGTTGACAGCGGCAGGTGGCGTTTCGATACTGCCAGCCTTGCCGCAGATGGCCGGGCGCCGCCAGCGCCTTTTGGCCCCACATCAACGAGATTGAAGGCCACCCCGGTGCCCGATACCCCCGACATCCGCCACGACTGGACCCTCGACGAGGTCTGGGCGCTCGCCCGCCTGCCGTTCAATGACCTGCTGTACCGCGCCCACACGGTCCACCGTCGGCACTTCGACCCCAACGCCGTGCAGATGAGCACGCTGGTGAGCGTGAAGACCGGGGGCTGCGCGGAGGACTGCGCCTACTGTCCGCAGAGCGCGCACCATGAGACCGGCGTGCAGGCCGGGCACATGATGGACGCGGCGGAGGTCCTCGACCGGGCGCGGGCCGCGCGCGCGAGCGGCGCGACCCGCTTCTGCATGGGGGCGGCCTGGCGCTCGCCCAAGCCCCGCCAGGTGGAGCAGTTCGCCGGGCTGATCCGCGAGGTGGGCGCGCTTGGCCTCGAGACCTGCGCCACGCTCGGCATGCTGACCGGACCCCAGGCGCAGCAGCTGAAGGATGCCGGACTCGACTACTACAACCACAACCTCGACACCTCCGAGCGCCACTACCCGCAGATCATCAGCACCCGCAGCTACCAGGACCGGCTGGAGACCCTGCAGAACGTGCGCAACGCCGGCCTGAAGGTCTGCTGCGGCGGCATCATCGGCCTCGGCGAGGAACTGCGCGACCGGGTGGAACTCCTGCATACCCTGGCGACGCTTCCGGCACACCCGGACAGCGTACCCGTCAACCAGCTGGTGGCGGTCGAGGGCACGCCGCTGGCTGATGCTGCACCGGTGGATCCGCTGGACTTCGTGCGTGTCATCGCGCTGGCCCGCATCCTCATGCCGGCCTCCCATGTGCGCCTCTCGGCCGGGCGCACCGCCATGAGCGATGAAATGCAGGCGCTGTGTTTCTTCGCCGGCGCCAATTCCATGTTCTACGGCGAGCGCCTGCTCACCACCCCCAACCCGCAAGCCGACCGGGACCTCGTCCTCCTCGACCGGCTGGGACTGCGGCCCGAGCCACTGGTGGCCGCCGGGCAGCAGGCCTGAAGTTGCGCCACCTCCCCGCCAAGGCCGCAGCCCCTGGCGCATGACCACCGGACCCGATCGCCATGCCGTGGCGCGCGCCTTCGGCAGGGTGGCGGGAGTCTATGCCAGCGCCGACTTCATGCACGCGGAAATCGCCGCGCGGCTGCGCGAACGGCTTGACCTGGTCACGCTGCAACCAGCCACCATCCTCGACCTGGGCGCGGGACCGCCACCAGCCACCGCACCGCTCGCCAGCCGCTACCCGGATGCGCAACTGCTGGCAGTCGACCTCGCGCCCGCCATGCTCGGCACGGCTGCGCAACCCTGGCAACGCCTCTGCGCCGATGCCGCGCAACTGCCCCTCGCCGACCACTCGGTCGACCTTGCGGTCGCCGGCATGCTGCTGCACTGGTGCGAGGACCCGGCGGCGGTCCTCGGCGAGGTCCGCCGGGTACTTCGTGTGCCCGGGCTGCTGCTGCTGACCACCCTCGGCCCGGACACCCTGCGCGAGCTGCGTGACGCCTGGGAACAGGTGGATGAACTGCCCCACGCGCTCGCCTTCACCGAGATGCACAACCTGGGCGATGCCCTGGTCCGTGCCGGCTTCGCCGAGCCCGTGGTCGAGGTGGAAAGGCTGACGGTGAGC
>JADYZO010000059.1 GCA_020853135.1 Gammaproteobacteria bacterium | reverse complement strand
TCGATGCCGTACAGGCACATCAACGCGAGCAACGCATAATGCCGCTTCTCGAAATCCGACTTGCCGAACTTGGTTTCGACCGCAGCCAGCTTGCGCCTCAGTATCCGGACCAGGAAGTTGCCGCTGCCGCAGGCGGGTTCCAGGAACCGGGCGTCAATGCGCTCGGTTTCACCTTTGACCAGGTCAAGCATGGCCTCGACCAGCCATGCGGGGGTGAAGACCTCCCCATGGTCGGCGACCCGTTGTTTTGATTTGACCAGATTCATGGGCAGGACTTGTCTTTGAGCCCGTATCGTAGCCATTTCCCGGCCGTCTTTCCGTTCCGGCACCGCTCAGTCCGCCAGCCAGTGCGTCACCGGCTGCGTCAGGAATTCTTGCACGGAAATTCCGTCGCCGCCCACCAGCAAGGTGCGGCGCACCTTGAACGCCGCCGCAAAGGCGGCAGTTCCCGCGTGGGCCTGCGGCGCGCGGCCGCTCTTCACCTCGATGGTGACCAGGCGGCTGCGCGAGCGGACGACGAAATCCACTTCCTGCCCACGGTCGCGCCAGTAGTACAGCTCGCACTCGCCAGCGGCCGCCGCATTGGCCAGATGGGCACCGATTGCGGACTCGACCAGGCGCCCGAAGAACTCGTGGTCGGCACGCACATCGGCGGGGCTCAGCCCGGCCGTCACCGTCATCAGCGCCGTGTTCATGACCTGCAGCTTCGGGCTCGATCCGCGGCTGCGCGCCATATCGCCCGCGTACTTGGGCAGGCCGCGGACCATGCCGGCGCCGGCGAGCAGCTCGAGGTAGTGGGCGAGCGTCGTGGCATTGCCGGCATCCTGCAGCTGGCCGAGCATCTTCGTGTAGGAAAGCACCTGACCCGAATAGCGGCAGGCCAGCTCGAACAGCCGGCGCAGCAGCGCCGGCTTGTCGACGCGCGTGAGCAGCAACACGTCTCGCGAAATCGAGGTTTCGATGAGGCTGTCGCTGATGTAGCGCGACCAGCGGACGGGATCACGCACCAGTGGCGCCGCACCGGGATAGCCACCGAAGCAGAGGTAGTCATCGAGGTTGAATCCGAAGCCCGCACGCATCTCGCTGAATGACCAGTGCGGCAGGCGCAGCGTCTCGAACCGGCCGGCCAGGCTTTCCGTCAATCCCCGGGCAATCAACAACGGGGCGGACCCCAGCAGCACCACCTTGAGCGGGCGCTTCTTGCGCGTGTCCTCATCCCAGAGGCGCTTGACGGTCCCGGACCATGCCGGGATCTTCTGGATTTCGTCGAGCACGAGCACGGCGCCTGTCTTGCCCGTGGCTTCGAGACGTGCGGCTTCCCATTGCTGGCCGATCCAGTCCGCAGCCCGCAGCGTCGGTTCGTCGGCGCTGACGTAGCGCACCGGGACATCGAGTTCACCGGTGACCTGCTGGACCAGCGTGGATTTGCCAACCTGGCGGGGGCCCGCCACCACCTGCACAAAGCGGCGCGGCTCGCCAAGTCGTGCGGCGAGCACGGTGGCCTGGGGACGCCGGAAGTCAGTTGTTTTTTTACTCACGATATTGAGTATTTTTACTCAATAAAATGGGTTCCGCAATGCGCCGCTTGCCCCGCAGCGCAACGGCCGGCCGCTTCCCTTGGCAACTGCCTCGCTACGGCCAGCGCCGGTCGCCGGCGTCGCACCGGGCGGCTACACTGCCGGCAACATGGGGGGCGCTCTCAACCGGTCGATGCAACGCGAACATGAAGAACGTTGGCCCGCTACCAGGGCAGCTCCTTGCCGCTGTAGTCCCAGAACCGCCCGGTGTTGTCGGCATCGAGCTGGTCGGTGATGCGCAGGATGTCCTTCACCGCATCCTCCTTCGGGCGCAGCATGGACTTGGGCAGGCTCGCCAGCATGTCGGTGTCCACCATGCCCGGGTTGATGTTGGCCACCAGCAGCCCCCTGCCCTTCTGCGACAGGGCGACGTTGCGCATCTCCATGTTCAATCCGGCCTTGCTCGTGCGGTAGAAGTAGTTGCGCGGGTGGGTCATGCCGCCGATCGAGCCCTCGCTGCTCGAGATGTTGACCAGCTTCTTCTGCCCGCTCGCCAGCAGGTTGGGCAGGAAGGCTTCGGCGATCTTCAGCGGCGCGATGGTGTTGGTGCGCAGGATGCGCTCGTACATCTCCCAGTCGGAGTGCTTGCCGAAGTTCTGGTCCTGCATCGTGCCGCTGATGCCGGCGTTGTTGACCAGCACGTCGATGGGCCGGTCCTTGTACTTCGCCGCGAGGGCATCGACCTGCGCGAAATCGGTGACGTCGAGCGGCTCGATCGCCACCCGCGGGTTGGCCGCGGCGAGCGCCTTCAACTCGGTGGCCTCCGCCGGCTTGCGCACCGCGGCGATGACGTTCCAGCCGCGCCCGGCGGACTGGCGCACCAGTTCCAGACCGATGCCGCGGTTGGCGCCGGTGATGAGGATGGTGGGGGCAGTCGCGTCGGCTGCAGCGGCCGTCCCGCCGAGGAGCAGGAGCGTCCCGAGGACGGCGGCAATACGTGGCAAGGCGATCATGTCGGCCTCCAGAAAGGCTGTGGGGGGTGAGCGGCCATCCTAACCGGACTCGCGCGAGGCCGCCTCAACCGGCCGATGGACGCTCCAACGTGTGGCCAAACCCCCGGTCCAGCAGCGCCGCGGCCTCCTGCACCGGCACCGCCCTGCTCCAGAAGAAGCCCTGGCCCTGGTCCACGCCGGCGGCGCGCAGGAAGAACGCCTGCTCCCAGCTCTCCACGCCCTCGGCCACGGTGCGCAGGCGCAGCGCCGCCGCCAGGCCGACGATGCCGCGGAGCATGCGTGCGGCGGCGCGGTTCTCGAGGATCGACACCAGCAGGCTGCGGTCGATCTTCAGCATGTCGAGATCGAGGCCGACGAACTGCGAGAGCCCGCTGTGCCCGGTCCCGAAGTCATCCAGCGCCACCGCGATGCCAAGCGAGCGGGCGACGTCGATGCCGGCCCGGCCCATGTCGCTCAGGGCCTGGCGCTCGGTGACCTCCACCACCAGGCGCGTGAGCCAGCGCTCCAGCCCCAGATCCCGGATGATCTCGCCGATGCGCCCGGTGCCGAGCACGGCGGGCGGGATGTTCACGCTGACGTAGAACTCCGGCCGGCGCGCGAACAGCGGCACGATGTCATCGCGCACGCCGGTGAGCAGGCGGCGGATCAGCACGTATTGCGCCTCGGGCTCGCGCTCCAGCTCCTCCATCAGGCGGCCCGCCGAGGCGACGCTGCCATCGGCCGACACCAGGCGGCTCAGAACCTCGAAGCCGCAGACCCGGCCGGTGTTGAGGTCCACCACGGGCTGGTACCACGCCGTCAGGCGCTGCAGGCGGCTATCGACGATGTCGGGGCTCGCAGCCATGCGGCGATTGTAGCCCCGCAGGCTTCAGCCGGGCCGACCGGCGGGCGTGGTGCGGCTGCGCGAGGTGATGACCGCCAGCATGCCTATGCAGGGCAGCATGATCAGCGCACCCGCCAGCAGCGGACTGTCGATCCCGACGGACTTGAACAGCGCACCGGAGAGGGTCGGGCCCACCGACCGCCCGGCCCAGCTCGCCGACTGGTAGGTGCCCAGCACCAGGCCACGCTCCTGCGCCCCGGCCAGCCGCGACACGAAACTGGTCATCGAGGTGAGGAAGGTGCCGCCCCCGCCCCCGGTCAACGTGACACCGGCCAGCAGCCAGTGCCAGTCAGGCGCCTGCGTCATGATGAACAGGCCGGTCGCGTAGCTGGCGAGTCCGCCGATGGCCAGGCGGCCCTCGCCGATCCGCGGCGCCAGCCGGCCGACGACCAGCCCCTGCATCAACCCGACCACGATGGCGAGATAGGTGAAGGTCAGGCCGACTTCGCGCGGTCCCCAGTCGAAACGGGCCCGCGTCCAGAACGGGAAGATGGTCTCGAACATGGCCATGGCGACGTAGACCGAGAAGCCGAGCAGCAGCAGGCGGGTCATCAGCGGCCGGCGCACCAGCTCGCGCAGACCGCCCCCGGCCGTGCCATCGGCATCCGCTCCGGCCGGATGCACCCGCTCCTCCGGCGGCAGGCTTTCCGGCAGGAAGACAATCGTGGCCACCGTGGTCAGCGCAGCCACGACAAAAGCCACGAGCCCCGGCACCCGCAGCGAGGCCGAGGCGGCGTCTTCCCCGCCGAGCACGCCGCCGAACGCCGGGCCGATGACGAAGCCCAGGCTCATGGCCGCCCCGACCCAGCCCAGGCCCTGGGCGCGCCGCTCCGGTGGCGTCACGTCGGACACGTAGGCCATGGCGGGTGCCAGCCCGCCCATCAGGCCGCTCAGGGCGCGCCCGGCCGCCAGCACCCAGACGTTGGGGGCGAATGCCATCAGCAGGTAGGCCAGGGCAGCCCCGCCGCTGGTGATGACGAGGATCGGCTTGCGGCCGTAGTGGTCGGAGAGGCGCCCCCAGAGCGAGGTCGCGACGAACTGGCCCCAGGCATAGAGGCCCATGATGAAGGTGGCGAGCGCCGGTGAGGCGCCGAGGTTCTCCGCCACGAACGGCATGCCCGGCAGGACCAGGCCGAAGCCGAGCCCGGAGAGGACGATGGTCGTCAGCAGTATCGGCATCGGCGGTTCCTGCAGGTGCAGCCCGGCAGCGAAGGCCGCGCATTATCGCCGATGGTCACGCCGGCGGTTGCCGGCACCTGCCCTAGTGTCCGTGCAGTGCGCGGACGTGGAAGTCCTCGTGGTAGTCCGGCTCCTGGAAATCGGGCGGCCCGTGCGGGTGGTTGTGCCCGTCGCTCGCCTGCCACTGGTGGAGCAACGGACGCTGCCGGTAGACCTGCGCGGCCGCACGGCGCAGGTTGTCGCCGGGATTGCTCCACGGGTTGTAGTGGAAATAGTTGTGGAGCTTCGAGTCGGTGCGCCCCAGCGCGAGCGTGCCGTACTTGCAGCGGAAGGACCCGTGGTCGATGTACGGCGGCCGCCAGAAGTAGCCGCCCGTGGGCAGCTCGCCGAACTGCATCATCCAGGAGGTGCCCCAGATGTGGTAGCTCTCCTCGGCGCAATCATGGTAGGAGATGTTGTCCTGCGCGAAGCGCGGCGTCATGCAATAGAGGAAGGTGTAGGCCTCGGTGAGCGGGTCACGGCGCAGGACCTTGCTCATGCAACCCGTGGCCACGCTCGGCTGCACACGGCCGCCACCGTACCACGCGGGACCCGCGTAGGCATTGACCGCGACGTAGCCTTCCACCAGCGCCAGCCCGTGGCTCTCGCCCGACTCCTCGAAGTTCGGCTCCGAGTCGTTGAACATCACCAGCGCCTCGGCACCCTGCGGCACGTGCAGGGCCGGCAGCGCCTTGCCGGCCGGCACGTAGGCGTAGTGGCCCTCGCCCCAGCGCTCGTCGCCCACGCGGATTTCGCCGTTGAGGACGAAGATCTCGACGTCCGAATACGACAGGCCGGGCTTGCGCCTGTAGCCGCCATCGAAGCGCACCTTCAGGGTGCAGGCGCCGGTGTCGGTGTCCAGCGACAGCACCTTGTAGTGGCTGCCCTTGAAGCCGGCGATGTCGAAGCGCCGATAGGGATCGTTCAGCTCGACATAGGGCTCGATGTGCGGACGGGCCATGGGATCAGCGCTTGCTCCTGGCCCTTGCGCGCGCCCTGGGCTTCTCGTGCGCATGGTCGTGGTCATGATCGTGGCCATGGCCATGATCGTGGCCACTGATCGCGTGCAGCGCCCGCAGATGCGCATCGTCCTGGTAGCCCGGGTTCTGGAAGTCCGGCGGACCGTGCGGGTGGTTGTGGCCGTCGGAGGCCGTCCACTGGTAGAGCATCGGCCGCTGGCGGTAGACCTGCGCGGCCGCGCGGAGCAGGTTTTCCTTGGGATTGGACCAGGGGTTGTAGTGGAAGTAGTTGTGCAGGCGGGAATCGGTGCGCCCGATGGCCAGCGTGCCGTACTTGCAGCGGAAGGCACCGTGGTCGATGTAGGGCGGCCGCCAGAAGTAGCCGCCGGTCGGCAGGTCGCCGAACTGCATCATCCAGGAGGTGCCCCAGATGTGGTAGCTCTCCTCGGCGCAATCATGGTAGGAGATGTTGTCCTGCGCGAAGCGCGGCGTCATGCAATAGAGGAAGGTCAGCGCCTCGGTCAGCGGATCGAAGTGCAGGACCTTGAGCAGGCAGCCCGGAGCCGTTGCCGGATTCACCAGGGTGTTGCCCATCCAGGGCAGGTCCTCGTAGGTGTTGAGTGAATTGAAGGCCTCCTTCAGCGCGAGGCCATGGCTGTCGCGCGACTCCTCGAAGTTCGGCTCCGAGTCGTTGAACATCACCAGGGCCTCGGCCCCCTGCGGCACGCTCAGCGCATCGAGCGCCATGCCGGCCGGCACGTAGGCGTAGTGGCCCTCGCGCCAGCTGTCCTTTCCCACCCGGATCTCGCCGTTGATGACGAAGATCTCGACATCCGAATACGACAGGCCGGGCTTGCGCTTGTAGCCGCCGTCGAAGCGCACCTTCAGGGTGCAGGCGCCGGTGTCGGTGTCCAGCGACAGCACCTTGTAGTG
>JADYZO010000058.1 GCA_020853135.1 Gammaproteobacteria bacterium | reverse complement strand
GCCGGCGACATAGACGCCGTCGATGAAGATGGCCGCCGCGTTCTCGCCGAAGATGTCCTGCGGCACCACGCCGCGGATGACGGGGGTCGGCAGCGACTCGCCCAGCGGATTGAAGAACGAGAGACCCGGGGTCAGGTTGGCCACGTCCTGCAGGTTGGTGATGCCCTTGGACTCGATGGCATTGGAGTCGAAGGCGGTGATGGCGAGCGGCGTCTCCATCAACTTCTCTTCGCCCTGGCGGCGCGAGGTGACGACGATTTCCTCGATCGCCTGCGCCAGTGCCGCCTGGCAGCCCATGGCCAGCGCCATCCCCAGCAGGGCCTTCCTGGCCCGCATCCCGTTCATCCCCATCACCCTGATCTCCCCCGCCCAGCCAGAAAAAAAGCGCCCGCGGCCTCAAGCCGCGGGCGCCCTGTGGTTGTCGTCTACTCAGGCATCCTGGCGCTTGCGTCGCAGCCAGACGCCCGCACCGAGGAGCGACAGCGCCCAGAGGTCCAGCGCACCGCCGCCGCCCGGCAGGATGTTGCCACCACCGCCAACGCCGCCACCGGAGGACGACGCCGCGCTGACCGTGATGGTGACGACACCGGTTGCGCTGTGGCCGGCACCGTCGGTGACGGTGAGGGTGCAGCTGTCGCTGCCGGTGTAACCGCTATTGGAGGTGTAGCGCACCGTCGGCGAGGCGCCCGCGGTGGCGACGCAGCTGCCATTCGCGGCCTGGGTCGTGACCGCCAGCGTGTGCTGCGCCACCGTGCCGTTGCCGGCGGTGATGGTCAGCGCCCGGGGAGTCGAAGCGGTGCCCGAGGTCGCGCTGATGCTCGCTGCAGCCAGCGCCGGTGTGCCATTCGGGATGGTCACCGTCACCGTGCCGCTGGCCGTCTCGCCATCGAGGTCGGTGATGGTGTAGCCGAACGTGTCCGTACCCGCAAAGAAGGTGCCGTTGGGGGTATAGGTCACGGTGCTGCCGCTCACAGTGGCCGTGCCCTTGCCGGCGGCAGGCGCCGTCAGTGTCACGACGCTCGGCGTGTTGCCGAGATTGCCACCCACGCCCGGAGCGGTGAACGTACCCGTGGCCGAACCCGGGCTGGTGCCGACCGTGGAGATGGTGATCGTCCCCGTACCAGCCACCGGCTGGGTGTTGTTCACCGTCACGGTGACGATGGCCGTGTCGGTGAACACGCCATCGGTGATCTGGTAGGTGAAGTGCTCGTCGTACCCGG
This sequence comes from Gammaproteobacteria bacterium, assembly GCA_020853135.1. Lineage (GTDB taxonomy): Bacteria > Pseudomonadota > Gammaproteobacteria > Steroidobacterales > QUBU01. The sequence continues at coordinate 5,355 of JADYZO010000058.1, read as the reverse complement.
CCGAACCGGCTGCCGAGGACGGCGTGTAGAGCACGCTGGCACTGGCGACCGGGCCGGCCGCGCCCGGCACCACCGCGCCACCGTGGTCAGGCGGGCTGGTGATGGTGACCGTCACGGGACCCGTGAAGCCCGTGTCATTGGCCCCCACGTTGATGGTGATGGGCTGGTTGCGGGTGGTGGTGCCGATGTCGGGGTTGGCACCGACATTGAGGATCGTCACGTTGACCGTGGCCGTACTGTTGGTGATGCCGTCGGCATCGGTGACGGTGTAGGTGAAGCTGTCGGTCCCCGTTGCGCCGCTGTTGGAGGTGTAGCGGATGCGGATGCCCGCCTTCGGGCCGGGATTGGTGCCGGTGATGGTGGCCGTGCCCTTGCCCGGAAGAGTGCCGATGGCCACGGTGACGGGATCCGTGAAGGCCACATCGTTGGCCAGCACGTCGATGTTGGTGGCCACCGTCGGCACGACGCTGGCCGCATCATCGACCGCCTGCGGCGAGCGGGCGAAAGTCATGAAGTTGGCGCTGTTGGCCGTCGTCGAGCCGTTGGAGATGATCAGCTGGCCGCCGGTGCCGGTGTTGTCCGACTCGATGGTGAACAGGTCGAAGGCACCATCGCCCGGGTCACAGCCGCCGCCGCCCGCGGTGTCCACCAGCGTGCGGACGTTGCCCGTGCTGACGTCGTCGCCGCCGATGGTGCGCTGCACGCAGTTGGCGTTGCCACCGACGTTGTAGACGACTGTGCTGTTGAGCACGCCATCGACGCCGAAACTGAGGTTGAGGCAGCCATTGGCGCCCACGTTGGCGAGGAAGTTGCCCTCGCCGCAGGCATAGCTGCTCGCCGTCACGGCGTGCGTGCTGGTATTGATGCTCAGGTTGGTGACCTTGTCACCGATGACGGCGCTGGCCGCCGCCGAACCGCTGCTGCTGATGGTCGAGGCGGTATTGAACGCACCGGTCATGGAGAGCACGCCGGTCGTCGGATTCCAGTCCCAGACCGCGGTCGAGGGGGTGATGCCCATGTTGGCCAGGTTGACGTTGGCCGGGTTGATGCAGGGCGTGGCGCTGGCGCCGGTACCCGTGTAGTTGGTGCAGCCCGACCACTTCAGGACGCTCAGCGCACCGCTGCTGCTGCGCTGGTTGTGGGCGATGAGGCGCACCGGATAGGCCTGCGCCGTCTCGACGAGCGCCAGCACCGCCAGCGCGATCAGTGAAAAGCTTGTCTTTTTCACGAAACTGTCCTCGAAAAAATGGATGATCAGTTGGCGCCGCAATGCGTGCGGCGCAGGACGACGCGGCGGTTCTGGGCGCGGCCCGCCTCGGTGGCGTTGTCGGCCACCGGGTCCGCCTCGCCCTTGCCGATGGCCGTCAGCCGGCCGGCGGCGATGCCGTGGCCCTGCAGGTAATCGACGACGGCCTGCGCGCGGCGCTCGGAGAGGCTCTGGTTGTAGCTGTCGTTGCCGATGCTGTCGGTGTAGCCGGTGACGGTGCCCTCGATGAACCTGAGCTTGCCCATGTTCGCCGCGACCTCGTCCAGCATGGTCTTGCCGGCGGCGGTCAGCTCGGCGGAGTTGAAGGCGAACTCCACCTGCCGGGTGACCTCGCAGGAGCAGCCCTGCGCATCGACGCGCTCGCCGCGCGGCGTGTCGGGGCAGAGGTCCGCGCTGTCGGGCACGCCATCACCGTCGCTGTCGGCCGGGGGCGGCGGCGGAGGCGGTTCCTCGGCCACCGGGGCCGGGGGCGGCGGCGGGGGTGCGGCTACCGCCACGGGGACCGGCGCAGGCGCCGCCCGCTTGCCGAAGAAATACTCCAGGCCGATGTTCACGCTGTAGAGGTCGCCCACGTCGGCATCGAACCAGTCGAGGTCCATGCGCACGGCCCAGTTGTCGGCGATCTTCAGCAGCGCGCCGGCGCCGCCCACCAGGCCGCGCTCGGAGGAGGTGGCGATGTTGCTGCCGTTACTCACCAGCTCGTCGTCGAAGTTGTAGTAGCCGGCCTTCACGTAGGCCTGGAAATCCTCGATGGTGGTGGGGATGTAGACCAGGCCCTGCACCGACCAGCCGTCGAAGTTGATCTTCAGCTCACCGGCCGGCAGGCTGCCGCCCGCCTTGACCTTGTCCTTGAACTTGCGGGGGTTGTGGTCGGCGCCGTCCACGGCGAACCAGGCAGTGAGCGGGTCCTGCCCGTAGACCTTGAAGCCCACCGAGTCGTCGTCGATGAACTTGTCGCCGAGCACGCCCGAGGGCACCTTGTCGCCCTTGAAGCTGCCGAAGGCCGCGGCCGCGCCGATGCGGGGTTGCAGCTCGGTGTCGGCCGCCTGGGCGCCGAAGCTCGCCAGCGCGAGCAGAGCGAGTAATGCGGAACGGTTCATCAACAAATCTCCTTCGGGATGGAAACGGAACCCCCGCCACGCTGCACGGTCGCCCGGAACGGGCGGCGCCTGCCGTTTGCGGAAAATCCCTGGTGGTCGTCGAAACTGGAATCCTTCGGCCGTCAGATGTCGCTTGCGGACAACAACCGGCGCCCTTCTGCGTATTGTGGATCCTGGAGCTGTCGCGCCGGTGGCCCGGGATCATTCATCCCGCCCCCCGCCGGCGCAGTCTTCGAAACTTAGCCGATCAGCCCGCGGGGAACAAGCCTCCCGTCTTCCCGCCGGCCAGGCTGCCCACGGTGCGGACCGGGTGGCAGCGGCCCCTGCCGGGAGGCGGCATCGCGGGCCGGAAGCCTGCCGGCCCGCGATACCCCGCCATCGTCTACTTCGCGTCGCCACCGAAGCGCATCCGGGCGGTGAGGCCGTAGGTGCGCAGGCTCGGGTAGGTGATGGTCATCCGCATGGGCGGGAAATCATCGAAGTTCGAGACGGTGCGGAACTGGGCCGTCAGCGGCGTCTGCGCCTGGATGTCGGAGTCGTTGGTCCAGTAGATGTCGCGGAATGCCGAGATCGGCTTGTCATTGTCCAGCAGGTTCCGCACCCAGAACGTGACCGTGTAGCGCGGGGACTCCGCACCGATGCTGAAGTTCACGTTGGTATGCGCCGGCACCCAGTTCTGGTTGTCGTTGGCGACGAACACCTTGTCGACGTAGTTGCCGGAGATGCTGGACTTCAGGTCCCAGTCACCCACCAGCTGGCGCTTGTAGTCGAGCGACAGGCTGGCCGTCCAGCGCGGCTGGCGCATCTGCGTCATGCCCGACACATCACCCGACATCTTCTTGCAGGCATTCGCCATGGCCGCCTGGTCAGCCGTCGGCAGCCCCTGGATCGCCGCCGGCGCGCAGGCCGGGTCGGTGGTGTAGAAGCTCGGGAACAGGGCGTAGGTGTCCTGGCGCGCCTTCTTGAGCTGGGAATCGGTGTAGCCGGCGGTCAGGCGCCCCGTCAGGTTGTCGGTGAGGCTCACGTCGGCGGTCAGCTCCCAGCCCACCACATGCGCATCGCCGGCATTGACATTCATGCCGCGGGGTTGCGTGAACGGCAGGCCCGTCGACGGGTCGCTATCGCGCAGCTGGCGCAGGACGATGTTGCGCCAGTCGTTGAAGAAGACCGAGGTGTCGATGCGCACGCGCCGGTCGGGCGTATAACCCTTGATGCCCAGCTCCCAGGCGGTGATCTTCTCCGGATCGAAGCTGTTCCTCACGGTGACCTTGCGCACGACGCCGCCGTCGACGACGTCGATGCTGGGGCTGATGCTCAGCCCGCCCGGCTTCTCGCCGTAGGCCACCGAGCCATAGACCATCCAGCCGCTGTCCAGCTTGTACTTCAGGCCGACGCGCCCGGTGGTGTTGTCGAACCGGGCGCCACCGGATGCCGTGGCGACCGGATCCTGCACGCGCAGGTCGTAGAAGTCGTTGCCGCAACCGGGATCCACGGTGACTTCGGGGTAGTCCGTGCCGACCAGGAAGGCGCAGGGCTGGTAGATGAAGGCATCGGTATGCTTGTGGTCCTGCGTGTAGCGCAACTCGGCACGCGCCTCGAGCTGCTCGGTGACATCGAAGTCGGCCGAGGCGAACAGCGACCAGGACTTCTCGATGTCCTCGTAGGAGCGCCGGGCCAGCGGGTCGATGTCGCTGCCGGGCACCAGCGTCGGCCCGAAGATGTAGGTGCCGATGCCGAAGGAGGTCGGGTAGGCCGCCGGCCCGAAGCCGATGTTGCCGCCCAGGCCGAAATTCCCCGGCACGGGCGACAGCCCCACCGAATCACCCGGGCCCTGGTTCTTGGTCGAATGGAAGTAGTAGCCGCCCGTCTGCCAGCGCAGGCGCTGGTCGCGCGGGCTGGTGAAGCGGATCTCCTGGCTCCACTCCTCGACCGTCGAGCCGGTCTCCCGGTTGAGCCATTCCATGGGAATCCGCGACCACGACCCGCAGAGCGGCGGAACGGCGACGTCGTTGGGCACCGTGGTGTTGCAGTACACCAGCGGCAGGTTGCCCGAGCTGCGGTTGAAGTCCGACAGGCTGCTCTGCTTCATGTGCGTGTAGCCGGTCAGCGAGGTCAGCATGCCGAAGTCGGTGTCCCAGGCGACGTTGAGGTAGCTGCGCACCAGGTCGCGGTCCTCGCCCAGGGCCTGTGCGTTCTTCGGCATGGCATCACGCCGCACCGAGCCCGGGATGGGCACGCCGAGGGGGTATTGGGCGGGATCGAGCATCTGCGGCAGATCCGCGAGCTTGGGCAGCTTGCCGCACCAGTTCAGCAGCCGGGGTCCCGCGCTGCCGTTCACATCGGCCTGGGTGAGCCGGAGCTGGGGTTCGCAGTTGGTCGGGATGGCGCCGACCGCGGATTCGTCGATCTCGTCGTTGGAACGATAGATGCCGAAGTTGACGTCCAGCGTGTCGATCGGCCGCCAGCGGAGCTTGCCCTGGTAGCTGCGGTAACGGTAGCCGCCGATGTCGTTCTGCGGAGCCAGGGTGTTGTCGTAGGAGCCGTCCCACTCATCGTAGAGCACCGAGGCGCGGCCGGTCAGCGTCTCGCCCCAGAGGGGGCCGCTCACCTCAGCCATGATCTTCTGCTTGCCGCGGTTGCCGACGTCGCCCTCGATCTTGGACTTGAAGACATCGCTCGGCGCCTTGGTCACGTAGTTGATGGCGCCGCTGAAGGCGTTGCGGCCATAGGTGGAGCTTTGCGGGCCCTTCAGCACCTCGATGCGCTCGATGTCGAGCTGGCTGAAGTTCAGCCCTTCGCGGCCGGCGACATAGACGCCGTCGATGAAGATGGCCGCCGCGTTCTCGCCGAAGATGTCCTGCGGCACGATGCCGCGGATGATGGGGGTCGGCAGGTTCTCGCCGAAGGGGTTGTAGAACGTCAGGCCCGGCGTCAGGTTGGCCACGTCCTGCAGGTTGCTGATGCCCTTGGACTCGATGGCATTGGCGT
>JADYZO010000057.1 GCA_020853135.1 Gammaproteobacteria bacterium | reverse complement strand
CCCGGGGACAACATCAAGATGACGGTGAAGCTGATCAGCCCGATTGCGATGGAGAACGGGCTGCGCTTTGCGATCCGCGAGGGCGGGCGCACCGTGGGCGCCGGCGTGGTGGCGAAGATCATCGAGTGAGGCCGGCGGACAGGCAGTTTCATGATGGGTTGCGCTTCGTGTGTGTCGCAGCTGCGGCACGGGTGAAGTCCAACAACAGCACAGGCCAGTAGCTCAATTGGCAGAGCGTCGGTCTCCAAAACCGAAGGTTGGGGGTTCGAGACCCTCCTGGCCTGCCAGAGCATCGAATCAGACGGTTACAGGCGGGATGAACACCAAGGCAGAGGCGGGTCCGGGAAGGCTGGACACGATCAAGCTCGTTGCCGCCGTCGCGGTCTTCATCGGCGGCATCGTGGCCTACTACGTCTTTTCGGACGCTGCGCTGCTGTGGCGCATCCTGGGGCTGCTGCTGTGCCTCGCGGCGGGCATGGGCATCGCCTTCACGACGGCGCAGGGGCGCGAATTCTGGGGGTTCGTCCAGGGTTCGCAAATCGAGCTGCGCAAGGTGGTCTGGCCCGACCGCAGGGAAACCATCAACACGACGCTGCTGGTCCTGGGCCTGACGGCGGTGGTGGCCACGTTCTTCCTCATCGTGGACACCATCCTGCTGAAGCTCACCCAGTTCGTCACCGGGCAGGGAGGCTGAGGCATGGCGCTGAAGTGGTACGTGGTCCATGCCTATTCGAACTTCGAGAACAAGGTGAAGACCTCGCTCGAGGAGCGGATCAAGCTCAGGGGGCTGCAGGACAAGTTCGGCAAGATCATGATCCCGACCGAGGACGTCGTGGAGATGAAGGAAGGCCAGAAGCGCCGCAGCGAGCGCAAGTTCTTCCCCGGCTATGTCCTGGTCCAGATGGAGCTCGACGAGGAGACCTGGCACCTGGTGAAGGAAGTGCCCAAGGTGCTCGGTTTTATCGGCGGTTCCAGCGACCGTCCTGCGCCCATCACCGACCGGGAGGCCGAGTTCATCCTCCAGCGGGTCGAGGAAGGCGCCGAGAAGCCGCGGCCGAAGGTCCTGTTCGAGCCCGGTGAGGTTGTGCGGGTCATCGACGGGCCATTCAATGACTTCAGTGGTGTCGTCGAGAACGTCAACTACGAGAAGAACAAGCTGCGCGTTGCGGTGCAGATCCTGGGCCGGTCCACGCCTGTGGAGCTGGACTTCAGCCAGGTCGAGAAGAGCTGAGGCGTAACGGCCCACCGCCCGCGGGCGGTGCGGCAGCCAACGGGAAACTGAGATGGCCAAGAAAGTCGACAAGTACATCAAGCTGCAGGTCGCGGCGGGCAAGGCCAATCCGGCGCCGCCGGTTGGCCCGGCGCTGGGCCAGGCCGGCGTCAACATCATGGAGTTCTGCAAGGCGTTCAACGCCCAGACCCAGGGGCTGGAGGCGGGCACGCCCATTCCGGTGATCATCACCGTCTACAGTGACCGCAGCTTCACCTTCGTGACCAAGACGCCGCCGGCCGCGGTGCTGCTGCGCAAGGCCGCGCGCATCGAAAAGGGCAGCGGCGTGCCCAACAAGAACAAGGTTGGCAAGGTGACACGCCAGCAGGTCGAGGAGATCGCCAGGGCGAAAATGCCCGATCTCACGGCAGCCGATATGGAGGCCGCGGTGCGTACCATCGCCGGCAGCGCCCGCAGCATGGGCGTCGACGTGGAGGGACTCTAGGAACATGGCCAGTGAATCCAAGCGTATCAAGCGGCACCGCGAAACGGTGACGCGAACCAACCTGCGACCCCTGGATGACGCACTTGGCATGGTCAGGGAAATGGCCAGTGCGAAGTTTCGCGAGTCCGTGGACGTGGCGATCAACCTCGGCATCGATGCAACCAAGTCCGACCAGGCGGTGCGCGGCGCCACCGTGCTGCCCAACGGCACGGGCAAGCAGGTGCGGGTGGCCGTGTTCGCCCAGGGCGACAACGCCGCCAGGGCAAAGGCAGCGGGTGCGGATACCGTCGGTTTCGATGATCTGGCCGAGCGCATGAAGGGCGGCGAGATCGATTACGACACCGTGATTGCCACGCCCGATGCGATGCGGATCGTCGGACAGCTGGGTCGCGTGCTCGGCCCGCGCGGTCTGATGCCCAATCCCAAGGTGGGTACCGTGACCACCGACGTCGAGGGTGCGGTGAAGAACGCCAAGTCGGGCCAGGTGCGTTACCGCACCGACAAGGCCGGCATCCTGCACTGCTCGATCGGCAAGGCCGATTTCGAGATCAAGGCGCTGCGCGAGAATCTCATGGCGCTGCTGGCGGATATCCGCAGGGCGCGCCCGGCCCAGGCCAAGGGGCAGTACATCAAGCGGCTCACGCTCTCCTCCACGATGGGCCCCGGGGTCGGTGTCGACCAGGCATCCATCGAGAGCGAGGTGCAGTAGCCGGAAGATTCGCCCCGGAGTGCCGGAATCGGCACCCCGGGGAAGGAGACGGCCGCGCGAGCGGCCGGCGTCGAAGACCGCCGGTGTCCCTGTCGGCCCAACGGCAGGCGGGGACTTAATCGGCCACGGATGTGGCCAGCCAGCGCAGACGGTGCAAGCCGAGTCAGATCTTTCTGGAGCGGTCGCCCGTCGAGAGTCCATCCCGCTGGGATGGCGTGGCTCTGCCGGCGAGGAAATGCCGGAAGGCCGCGTAGTGGATGACAGCCAGGAGGAGAAATGGGCCTAAAGCTGGACGACAAGAAGACGGTGGTGGCGGAAGTCAATGCCGTCGCCGCATCGGCACAGTCGGCCGTGGCCGCGCATTACCGCGGACTTAGCGTCTCGCAGATCACCAGTCTGCGTGCCAGTGCACGCCGGCAGGGTGTGTATATGCGGGTCGTCAAGAACACGCTGGCCCGCAAGGCGGTGGAGGGCACGGACTTCGCGTGCCTGCATGATTCGCTCAAGGGGCCGACGGTCCTCGCGTTTTCCCGCGAGGAACCCGGCGCCGCGGCGCGGGTCATCAAGGAGTTCGCCAAGGATAACGAGAAGCTGGTGCCGGTGGCCGTTGCCATTGGCGGCCAGGTCTATCCCGGCAGCGAACTCGGCCGCGTGGCGAGCCTGCCGACGCTGAACGAGGCGCGCGCGAAGCTGCTGGGGCTGCTGCAGGCCCCGATGTCGCAGTTCGTGCGCACCATCGCCGAGCCCCAGGCGAAGCTGGTCCGCCTGCTTGCGGCCTACCGCGACAAGCAGGGCGGCGCAGCCTGAAGCCGTATTTTCAACATGATTCGGTCATAGCAATCCAGGAGAACACGAAATGTCAGTTTCACGCGAAGAGATCAAGGATGCCCTGGGCAAGATGCCCGTCATGGAGCTGGTCAGCCTCATCAAGGAACTCGAAGAGACCTGGGGCGTTTCCGCGGCGGCCCCGGTGGCAGTGGCCGCTGCTGCTGGCGGCGGCGCAGCCGCTCCGGCTGCGGAAGAGCAGACCGAGTTCAACGTGATCATGACCGCCTTCGGCGAGAACAAGGTGGGCGTGATCAAGGCGATCCGCGCCATCACCGGGCTCGGGCTCAAGGAAGCCAAGGACCTGGTGGAAGGCGTGCCCTCCACGGTCAAGGAAGCCGTCTCCAAGGATGAGGCTGCCAAGATCAGGAAGGAACTCGAGGACGCGGGCGCCAAGGTCGAGGTCAAGTAGCCCCAGGGCTGCTGTGCACCTCCTGTCCTGCACGAGCAAGACCGGGCCCAGACGGCGTTCGCCTGTTTGCGCCGATGTCGTGGCCGGTGGATGTGTTCCACCGGCCCGCATCACCCTATCCGGGGCCGCAGCACGGCCCTGGATGCAGCTTTCGTAGAGGTACAACCACATGGCGTACTCCTTCACCGAGAAGAAGCGGATCCGCAAGGACTTCGGCAAGCGTCCCAGCATCCTGGAGGTGCCGTATCTCCTGTCGATCCAGCTGGACTCCTACCGGCAGTTCCTGCAGGAAGGCGCCGACCCGGACCACCGGCAGGATCTCGGGCTGCACGCCGCGTTCAAGAGCGTCTTCCCCATTGTCAGCTATTCGGGCAACGCTTCGCTCGAGTACCTCAATTACCGGCTCGGCGAGCCGGTCTTCGATGTCAAGGAGTGCCAGCTTCGCGGCCTGACCTATGCCGCGCCGCTGCGCGTGCAGGTGCGCCTGGTGATCTTCGACCGCGAGGCGACGGGCGCGAAGAAGGTCGTCAAGGAGGTGCGCGAGCAGGAGGTCTACCTGGGCGAGATGCCCCTGATGACCGACCACGGCACCTTCGTCATCAACGGCACCGAGCGGGTCATCGTTTCGCAGCTGCACCGCTCGCCGGGCGTCTTTTACGACCATGACAAGGGCAAGACCCATTCCTCGGGCAAGCTGCTGTTCTCCGCGCGGGTGATTCCCTACCGCGGCTCCTGGCTGGATTTCGAGTTTGATCCGAAGGACGGTGTCTTCGCGCGCATCGACCGCCGCCGCAAGCTGCCCGTGAGCGTCATCCTGCGTGCGCTGGGCTACAGCAACCAGGAGATGCTCGACACCTTCTTCGAGAAGGTGGACTTCTTCCTCTCACGGAAGGAAATCAAGATGGGCCTGGTGGCCCAGCGCCTCAAGGGCGAGACCGCGGCGTTCGACATCAAGGTCGGCAACAAGGTCATCGTCGAGGAAGGCAAGCGCGTTGCCACGCGCCATGTCGTGGAGCTGGAGAAGGCCGGGGTCAAGTCCCTCGTGGTGCCCAACGGCTACCTGCACGGCAAGATCGTCGGGCACGACGTCATCGACACCGCTACCGGCGAGCTTCTGGCAAAGGCCAATGACGAGCTGACGAGCGACCTGCTCCAGCGGCTCATCGACAAGGGCGTCGAGCACGTCCAGGCGCTTTACGTGAATGACCTTGACCAGGGGCCGTATATCTCCAATACCCTGCGGATAGATGCCACCACCACCCGCCTGGAGGCGCTGGTGGAGATCTACCGCATGATGCGCCCGGGCGAACCGCCGACCAAGGACGCGGCCGAGAACCTGTTCGCCAACCTCTTCTTCAACGCCGAGCGTTACGATCTCTCGCCGGTGGGGCGGATGAAGTTCAACCGTCGCGTCGGGCGCAGCGAGACGGTGGGCGCGGGCGTGCTCAGCAAGGAGGACATCATCGACGTCCTCAAGGTGCTGATGGACATCCGCAACGGCCGTGGCGAGGTGGACGACATCGACCACCTCGGCAACCGGCGGGTGCGCTGCGTCGGCGAGATGGCGGAGAACGCCTTCCGCATCGGGCTGGTGCGCGTCGAGCGCGCCGTGAAGGAGCGCCTGACCCTGGCGGAGTCCGAGGGGCTCATGCCGCAGGAGCTCATCAACGCCAAGCCGGTTGCCGCGGCGGTCAAGGAGTTCTTCGGTTCCAGCCAGCTGTCGCAGTTCATGGACCAGAACAACCCGCTGTCGGAGGTCACCCACAAGCGGCGTGTCTCGGCGCTGGGCCCGGGCGGCCTGACCCGTGAACGGGCGGGCTTCGAGGTCCGTGACGTGCACCCGACCCACTACGGACGCGTGTGCCCGATCGAGACCCCTGAGGGACCCAATATCGGCCTGATCAACTCGCTGTCGGTCTATGCCCGCACCAATGAATACGGCTTCCTCGAGACGCCGTACCGCAAGGTGACGAACGGGCGAGTCACCGATGAAGTCGAGTACCTGTCGGCCATCGAGGAGGGCCAGTACGTCATTGCCCAGGCCAACGCCACGCTGAGCCCGAAGGGCGAGTTCGAGGACGAGCTGGTGTCCGTGCGCCACCAGAACGAGTTCACCATCATGGCGCGCGAGCAGATCCAGTTCATGGACATCTCGCCCAGGCAGACCGTCTCGGTGGCCGCGGCGCTGATCCCCTTCCTCGAGCACGACGACGCCAACCGTGCGCTCATGGGCTCGAACATGCAGCGCCAGGCCGTACCCACGCTGAAGTCGGACGTGCCGCTGGTGGGCACCGGCATGGAGCGCCCGGTTGCCATTGATTCCGGGGTTACCGTGGTGGCCAGGCGCGGCGGCACCGTCGACTCGGTGGACGCCTCACGCATCGTCGTGCGCGTCAACGACGATGAGACCCGCGCGGGCGAGCCGGGTGTCGACATCTACAACCTCACGAAGTACACGCGTTCAAACCAGAACACCTGCATCAACCAGCGCCCGCTGGTAAAGGCGGGCAACGTCATCGCCCGCGGCGACGTCCTGGCCGACGGTGCATCCACCAGCCTCGGCGAGCTGGCGCTGGGCCAGAACCTGCTGGTCGCATTCATGCCCTGGAACGGCTACAACTTCGAGGACTCGATCCTCCTTTCCGAGCGGCTGGTGGAGGAGGACCGTTTCACGACGATCCACATCGAAGAGCTGTCCTGCGTCGCGCGCGACACCAAGCTCGGGTCCGAGGAGATCACGGCGGACATCCCCAATGTGGGCGAGGTGGCGCTGGCCAAGCTCGATGAGGCCGGCATCGCGTTCATCGGCGCCGAGGTCCGCGCCGGCGACATCCTCGTGGGCAAGGTCACGCCGAAGGGCGAGACGCAGCTAACCCCGGAGGAGAAGTTGCTGCGGGCAATCTTCGGCGAGAAGGCTTCCGACGTGAAGGATACCTCGCTGCGCGTGCCCCCGGGCATGGACGGCACGGTGATCGACGTGCGGGTGTTCACCCGCGACGGCGTCGACAAGGACAGCCGCGCCCTTGCCATCGAGGCGGCCGAGCTCGAGTCCGTCCGCAAGGACCTCGATGACCAACAGCGCATCCTCGAGGAGGACATCTTCCAGCGTGTCGAGCGCCTGCTGGTCGGCAAGCAGGCCGAAGGCGGTCCCGCCAGGCTCGAGGCAGGCAGCCGGGTCACCAAGGCCTACCTGGAGTCCGTGCCCCGCGAGAAGTGGTTCGACATCCGCCTGCACAACGACGAAGCCAATGCGCAGCTCGAGCAGGCGGCCATCCGCCTGCGCGAGCAGCGCGACCAGTTCGACCGCCGCTTCGAGGAAAAGAAGCGCAAGATCACCGCTGGTGACGACCTGCCGCCCGGCGTGCTCAAGATGGTCAAGGTCTACCTGGCCGTGAAGCGCCGCATCCAGCCGGGCGACAAGATGGCCGGCCGCCACGGCAACAAGGGTGTCATCTCGACCATCGTTCCGATGGAGGACATGCCCTACATGCCGGACGGCACGCCGGTGGACATCGTGCTCAACCCGCTCGGCGTGCCCTCGCGCATGAACGTCGGCCAGGTGCTGGAAACGCATCTGGGCTGGGCTGCCAAGGGCCTCGGGCGGCGCATCGGCGAGCTCCTCGATGCCCATGTGCAGGCGGAGAAGGTGCGTGATTTCCTCGATCAGATCTACAACCGCACCGGCGGCCAGAAGGCGGACATCCGCTCGCTGGCCGACGGCGAGGTGATGGAGCTGGCCGCCAACCTCCGCGAAGGCGTGCCCATCGCCACTCCGGTGTTCGATGGTGCCACCGAGGGCGAGATCAAGCAGCTGCTCGAGCTCGCGCAGCTGCCGGTCAACGGCCAGACCACGCTGGTCGATGGTCGCACCGGCGAGCCCTTCGACCGCCAGACGACCGTGGGCTACATGTACATGATGAAGCTCAACCATCTGGTCGACGACAAGATGCACGCGCGTTCCACGGGACCGTACAGCCTCGTCACCCAGCAGCCGCTGGGCGGCAAGGCGCAGTTCGGTGGCCAGCGATTCGGCGAGATGGAGGTCTGGGCGCTGGAAGCGTACGGCGCGTCCTACACCTTGCAGGAGATGCTCACGGTCAAGTCCGACGATGTCCAGGGGCGCACCAAGATGTACAAGAACATCGTGGATGGCACCCATGAGATGGATGCAGGCATGCCCGAGTCCTTCAACGTGCTCGTGAAGGAAGTCAGGTCGCTGGGCATCAACATCGATCTCGATCAGAACTAGACAAGCAGGCGCAGGTGGCTCATGAAAGACTTGCTTAAGCTGTTCAAGCAGCAGAACACGGTCGAAGACTTCGATGCCATTCGCATCGCACTGGCCTCGCCGGACATGATCCGGTCCTGGTCCTATGGCGAGGTCAAGAAGCCGGAGACCATCAATTACCGCACGTTCAAGCCGGAACGTGACGGCCTGTTCTGCGCGAAGATCTTCGGCCCCACGAAGGACTACGAGTGCCTGTGCGGCAAGTACAAGCGCCTGAAGCACCGGGGCGTGATCTGCGAGAAGTGCGGCGTGGAGGTCACCCAGACCAAGGTCCGCCGTGAGCGCATGGGCCACATCGAGCTGGCAAGCCCGGTTGCCCACATCTGGTTCCTGAAGTCGCTGCCCTCGCGCATCGGCCTGATGCTCGACATGACGCTGCGCGAGATCGAGCGCATCCTCTACTTCGAGGCCTTCGTCGTGGTCGATCCGGGCATGACACCGCTCGAGCGCGGGCAACTCATGACCGACGAGCAGTACCTGGAGGCCATCGAGTCCTACGGGGATGAATTCGACGCACGCATGGGCGCCGAGGCCATCCACGAGATGCTGCGGACCCTTGACCTGCAGAAGGAAGTGGTGCTGGTCCGCGAGGGCATCGATGGCACCTCCTCCGAGGCGAAGGTCAAGCGACTCTCCAAGCGCCTGAAGCTCATTGAAGCCTTCATCGAGTCCGGCAACCGCCCCGAGTGGATGGTGATGACCGTCCTGCCGGTGCTGCCGCCCGACCTGCGTCCGCTGGTGCCGCTCGACGGCGGCCGTTTCGCCACCTCGGACCTCAACGACCTCTACCGCAGGGTCATCAACCGCAACAACCGCCTGCGCCGGCTGCTGGAGCTCAACGCGCCGGACATCATCGTGCGCAACGAGAAGCGCATGCTGCAGGAGGCGGTGGACGCCCTCCTCGACAACGGCCGCCGCGGGCGTGCCATCACGGGCACCAACCGCCGGCCACTGAAGTCCCTGGCCGACATGATCAAGGGCAAGCAGGGCCGCTTCCGCCAGAACCTGCTCGGCAAGCGCGTGGACTACTCGGGCCGCTCGGTGATCGTGGTGGGCCCGACGTTGAAGCTGCACCAGTGCGGCCTGCCGAAGAAGATGGCCCTCGAGCTGTTCAAGCCCTTCATCTTCTCCAACCTGCAGCTGCGCGGTGATGCGACCACCATCAAGGCGGCGAAGCGGCTGGTGGAGCGCGAGGGTCCCGAGGTGTGGGACATCCTCGAAGGCGTGATCCGCGAGCATCCGGTCATGCTGAACCGCGCGCCGACGCTGCACCGGCTTGGCATCCAGGCCTTCGAGCCGGTGCTGATCGAGGGCAAGGCCATCCAGCTGCATCCGCTGGTGTGCACAGCCTTCAATGCGGACTTCGACGGCGACCAGATGGCGGTCCACGTGCCGCTCTCGCTGGAGGCCCAGCTCGAGGCCCGCGCGCTGATGATGTCCACCAACAACATCCTCTCGCCGGCCAACGGCGAGCCGATCATCGTGCCATCGCAGGATGTCGTGCTCGGCCTCTACTACATGACACGCGAACGCATCAATGCCCGCGGCGAGGGGATGATTTTCTCCGACGTGCGGGAGGTCCACCGGGCCTACGAGAACCGCCTCGTGGACCTGCACGCCAAGGTGCGCGTGCGGATCTCCGACAGCGAGGCGGGCGAGGGCGGCGGGATCACCCATCGTACCCGCCTCCTGGCGACGACCGTCGGTCGGGCGCTGCTCTCCGACATCCTGCCGGAGGGCCTGCCGTTCGAGCTGATCAACCGGAACATGGACAAGAAGGCCATTTCCGGCTGCATCAACCAGTGCTATCGGCAGGTTGGCCTGAAGAAGACGGTGGTCTTCGCCGACCAGCTCATGTACACGGGGTTCTACTACGCAACCCGCGCCGGCATCTCCATCGGCGTCAACGACATGTACGTGCCGGAGGAGAAGAATGCGATCCTCCAGGCAGCCGACAAGGAGGTCAAGGAAATCCAGGACCAGTTCGCCAACGGTCTGGTGACCAACGGCGAGCGCTACAACCGCGTGGTCGACATCTGGTCGCGGACCAACGACCTTGTGGCGAAGGCCATGATGGAGAAGCTCGGCAAGGAAGAGGTGGCGAATGCCGCCGGCCAGAAGGTGCAGCAGGCATCCTTCAACTCGATTTACATGATGGCCGATTCCGGCGCCCGCGGTTCAGCGGCGCAGATCCGCCAGCTGGCAGGCATGCGCGGCCTGATGGCCAAGCCCGATGGCTCGATCATCGAGACGCCCATCACCGCGAACTTCCGTGAAGGCCTGGACGTCCTGCAGTACTTCATCTCGACCCACGGCGCCCGCAAGGGCCTGGCGGATACCGCATTGAAGACGGCCAACTCCGGCTACCTGACCCGCCGGCTCGTGGACGTGGCGCAGGACCTGGTGGTGACGGAGATCGACTGCGGCACCAGCAGCGGCCTGCTCATGACCCCGCTGGTGGAGGGCGGCGATGTCGTGGAGCCGTTGCGCGAGCGGGTGCTCGGCCGCGTGCTGGCCGAGGCGGTCCTTAATCCCGCCGACGGCGCGGTTATCCTCGATGCCGGGGTCCTCCTGGACGAGCGCAAGGTGCGCCGACTCGAGGACTTCAGCATCGACCAGGTGCGGGTGCGCTCGCCCATCACCTGCGAGACGCGCTACGGAGTCTGTTCGCAGTGCTATGGTCGCGACCTGGCCCGCGGCCATCGCGTCAATATCGGCGAGGCCGTTGGCGTCATCGCGGCGCAGTCGATCGGCGAGCCCGGTACACAGCTCACGATGCGGACCTTCCACATCGGCGGCGCGGCCTCGCGGGCCGCGGCAGCCAGCAGCGTCGAGGTCAAGCGCGATGGCGTGATCCGCCTGCACAACATCAAGACCGTCAGCCACGAAAAGGGCTACCTGGTGGCGGTGAGCCGCTCGGGTGAGATCGGCATCATCGACGCCCAGGGTCACGAGCGGGAACGCTACAAGCTGCCATACGGCGCCACGATCTCGGTCAGTGATGGCGCGCAGGTCAAGGCGGGCCAGATCGTTGCGACCTGGGATCCGCATACGCATCCGGTGGTGGCCGAGGTGACCGGCTTCCTGAAGTTCGAGGACTTCGTCGACGGCGTGAGTGTCACGGAGCAGCTGGACGACGTGACCGGGCTGTCGAGCATCGTCATCATGGACCCGAAGCAGCGCGGGTTCAGTGGCAAGGAACTGCGCCCGCGGGCGCGCCTGGTGGATGGCAAGGGCAAGGAAATCTGCTTTGCCAACACCGACATCCCTGCGGTGTACGCGTTGCCCACCGGCGCCCTCATCAACATGACGGATGGTTCGCGCATCGCCATTGGCGATGTCATCGCGCGCATTCCGCAGGAGAGTTCCAAGACCCGTGACATCACCGGCGGCCTGCCGCGTGTGGCCGACCTGTTCGAGGCGCGCCGGCCCAAGGAGCCGGCCATCCTCGCCGAGCACAGCGGCACCATCAGCTTCGGCAAGGAGACCAAGGGCAAGCGCCGGCTGGTCATCACCGACGAGCACGGCAACAAGCACGAGGACCTGATTCCCAAGTGGCGCCACCTCTCGGTCTTCGAGG
Organism: Gammaproteobacteria bacterium; assembly: GCA_020853135.1. Taxonomy (GTDB): domain Bacteria; phylum Pseudomonadota; class Gammaproteobacteria; order Steroidobacterales; genus QUBU01. Next base: position 4,044 of record JADYZO010000057.1, on the reverse strand, counting down.
GCGAGCAGATCGAGCGCGGTGAGGTGCTTGCCGACGGCGAGCCCAATCCGCACGACATCCTGCGCCTGCAGGGCGTGGACCGGCTGGCGGAATTCCTGGTGCGCGAGATCCAGGACGTCTACCGTCTGCAGGGCGTGAAGATCAACGACAAGCACATCGAGGTCATCATCCGGCAGATGCTGCGCAAGGTGGAGGTCACCAATCCGGGTGACACTGCACTCCTTCGCGGCGAGCAGATGGAGCGTTCGCGGGTCGTGGACATGAACGATTCGATCATGCGGCAGAGCAAGGAGCCAGCCGCGTGGGAGCCATTGCTCCTCGGCATCACCAAGGCATCCCTGGCCACGGAGTCGTTCATCTCGGCGGCATCGTTCCAGGAGACCACCCGGGTGCTCACCGAGGCGGCAGTCCGCGGCCTGCGTGATGACCTGCGTGGCCTGAAGGAGAACGTGATCGTCGGGCGCCTGATCCCGGCCGGCACCGGTTACCGCTTCCACGCCGACAAGCGCCGGACGCGGGAGCAGCAACTGGCCGAGGAGTTGCAGAACCTCGAGCAGTCAGCGCCTGTCGAAGCAGCGCCGGCGGATGGCGGGGATGCCGGCGAGGCCGAGGCCGGGTAGGCGGCCAGGCGGGGTTGGGGGCACGTCGGCCCCCGCCTTGCTTGACAGCCACTCGGCCACACCAATAAAATCCCCGGTCCTCGCCAGGGCCCGCAAAGCGCCGCGAGTACCATTGAGCGCGAGCCGGTTGGCTCGCCAGTCACGGTCAGCCCGGATGCTGGATGTCATCAAGACGATGAGCCGCATGCGGGCTGATGTTTATCTGCCTGTTTTTTCATAAGCCCCGAGAGTTGCCGCATGGCCACCGTCAATCAGCTTGTCCGCCGGCCGCGCCGTCCCAATGCCTACAAGACGAACGTGCCGGCCCTGCAGGGCAGTCCGCAGAAGCGCGGCGTCTGCACCCGTGTCTACACGACCACGCCGAAGAAGCCCAATTCCGCGTTGCGCAAGGTGGCCCGTGTGCGCCTGACGAACGGCTATGAGGTCAGCAGCTACATCGGCGGTGAGGGCCACAACCTCCAGGAGCACTCGGTGGTGCTGATCCGGGGCGGTCGCGTCAAGGACCTGCCCGGCGTGCGCTATCACACGGTGCGCGGCACGCTCGACTGTGCCGGCGTCTCCGATCGCAAGAAGAGCCGTTCGAAGTACGGCGCCAAGCGTCCCAAGCAGTAATCCGACCACCAGCACGGCGAGACGACCATGTCCAGACGAGCCCAGGCCCCGCGGCGCGAGATCCTCCCCGACCCAAAGCACGACAGCGAGATGCTGGCCAAGTTCATCAACATGGTCATGCGCAAGGGCAAGAAATCGGCTGCCGAGAGCATCGTCTACGGCGCCATCGAGCGCATCTCCGAGCGTACCGGGCAGGCCGAGGCGGCTGCGCTGGAGACGCTCCAGAAGGCCCTCGACAACGTCAAGCCGGCTGTCGAGGTGAAGTCGCGGCGTGTCGGCGGGGCCACCTACCAGGTGCCCGTGGAAGTGCGCCCGCAGCGCCGCCAGACGCTGGCCATGCGCTGGGTCATCGATGCGGCCAAGGGCCGCGGCGAAAAGTCCATGGCGCACCGCCTGGCCAACGAGTTGCTCGATGCGTCGGAAAACCGGGGCACGGCAGTGAAGAAGCGCGAGGACACGCACCGGATGGCGGACGCCAACAAGGCGTTTGCGCACTATCGCTGGTAGGCCGGCTGGGCCTTGCTTCCCGGGTCCCGGATCTTGCAGTCGTGTCACGCAGCACCCCCATCGAGCACTACCGGAACATCGGTATTTCCGCTCACATCGATGCGGGCAAGACCACGACCACGGAGCGCATCCTGTTCTATACCGGGGTGTCCCACAAGCTGGGCGAGGTGCACGACGGCGCTGCCATCATGGACTGGATGGAGCAGGAACAGGAGCGGGGTATCACCATTACCTCCGCGGCGACCACCTGCTTCTGGCGGGGGATGAGCCAGCAGTTCCCGCAGCACCGCATCAACATCATCGACACCCCCGGCCACGTCGATTTCACCATCGAGGTGGAACGCTCGCTGCGCGTCCTGGATGGCGGGGTGTCGGTATTCTGTGCGGTCGGTGGCGTACAGCCGCAGTCGGAGACGGTCTGGCGCCAGGCCAACAAGTATGGCGTTCCGCGCATCTGCTTCATCAACAAGATGGATCGCACGGGCGCGGACTTCTTCCGGGTCGTCAGGCAGATCCGGGAGCGCCTGGGTGCCACCGCGATCCCCATCCAGGTGCCGATCGGCGCCGAGGACGGCTTCAGGGGTGTCATTGACCTGGTCCGCATGAAGGCCGTGCACTGGGATGAGTCGACCCAGGGCATGCGCTTCGAGTTGCGCGACATTCCCGCCGACCTCGAGCCGGTGGCCCGCGAGCATCGCGAGAAAATGGTCGAAGCCGCGGCCGAGGGCGATGAGGCCCTGCTCGGCGTGTATCTCGAGAATGGCGACCTCGATGAGGCGCAGGTCAGGAGTGGCCTGCGCGCGCGTGTCCTCAAGGGGCAGATCGTCCCGGTGACCTGCGGCTCTGCATTCAAGAACAAGGGCGTGCAGGCCATGCTGGATGCCGTGGTGGAGTATCTGCCATCACCCGCGGACAAGCCTCCGGTCAAGGGCGTGCTGGAGAATGGCGAGACGGGTGAGCGCCATGCCAGTGACGAGGAGCCTTTCTCGGCGCTGGCGTTCAAGATTGCCACCGACCCCTTCGCGGGTGGCCTGACGTTCTTCCGCGTCTACTCGGGTGTCCTGAAGACGAACGACACCGTATACAACCCCGTCAAGGGCAAGCGCGAGCGTATCGGGCGCCTCCTCCAGATGCACGCCAACGACCGTGCGGAAATCAAGGAAGTGCGCGCCGGCGACATCGCGGCCGCCGTGGGCCTGAAGGACGTCACCACGGGTGACACGCTGACTGCCGAAAAGGCGGTCATCACGCTGGAGAAGATCGAGTTTCCGGAGCCGGTCATTTCGGTGGCGCTGGAGCCGAAGACCAAGGTGGACCAGGACAAGATGGGCATGGCGCTGCAGAAACTCGCCCGCGAAGACCCGTCCTTCCGCGTGCACACCGACGAGGAGTCCGGCCAGACCATCATCGCCGGGATGGGCGAGTTGCACCTCGAGATACTGGTCGATCGCATGAAGCGCGAGTTCAATGTGGAGGCCAACGTGGGCCGCCCGCAGGTGGCCTACCGCGAGACGATCCGGGCCGGTGTCGAGCAGGAGGGCAAGTTCATCCGCCAGTCGGGTGGCCGCGGCCAGTTTGGCCATGTCTTCCTGCGCCTGGAGCCGCTGCCGCAGGGCACCGGCTACCAGTTCGAGAACGCCATCGTGGGCGGTGTCATACCGAAGGAGTTCATCCCGGCGGTGGACAAGGGCGTCAGGGAGCAGATGGAGAATGGTGTCCTTGCCGGCTACCCGGTGGTGGATATCAGGGTGACGATCTTCGACGGGTCGTATCACGACGTGGATTCCAGCGAGATGGCCTTCAAGATCGCCGGTTCCATGGCCTTCAAGGAGGGCTTCGCCAAGGCGAGGCCTGTGCTGCTCGAGCCGATCATGAAGGTCGAGGTGGTGACGCCCGAGCAGTTCATGGGTGACGTCAACGGCGACCTCAACCGCCGGCGTGGCGTCTTGCAGGGCATGGATGAATCGCCTTCCGGCCGGGTCGTCCATGCGGAGGTGCCGCTGGCCGAGATGTTTGGCTACGCCACCAACCTGCGCTCGATGACCCAGGGTCGCGCGACGTACTCGATGGAGTTTGCCAAGTACCTGCAGGTGCCGCCCAATGTGGCGGATGCCGTGGTCAAGCAGGGGTGATTTTTCGGTTCCCGTGCCCGCTGCGCCGGGCCGGGATGTTCGGAATGCCTGGAGAAAGCGACGATGTCGAAAGCAAAATTTGAACGCAAGAAGCCGCACCTGAACGTTGGCACGATTGGCCACGTTGACCATGGGAAGACGACGCTGACCTCGGCGTTGACGAAGGTGATGGG
>JADYZO010000056.1 GCA_020853135.1 Gammaproteobacteria bacterium | reverse complement strand
GTCCGCTGGATGGGGCAACTCGTCTGGCGGCGCGGAAACACGGATAATTTCGGCCTGATGGCCACGATGTCGGGCTGCGAGCCGAGCAATCGTGATGGTTCGGCGGATTGTTCAGAGCTTCCCTAGCGCATGCCGGCATCCCGCATGATGGCCGCGAGCCCCTTGAGTGCAGGCCAGCGGTCGGTGATCACCCAGGCGGGCATGTCCTGCAGGTAGCCGCGATAGCGGCCCTTGGCTTCGAAGCGCTCCCGGAAATCCGAGTGCAGGAACGCTTCCAGGTAGCGCGGCACGATGCCGCCGCCGATGTACACACCGCCGAAGGCACCCAGCATCAACGCGGTGTTGCCGGCCATGTTGCCGAGCAGGCCGAAGAACACCGCGAGGGTTTCGCGTGCCGCGGCGTCGCCGGCCGTGAAGCCTGCGCCGATGGCTTCGGGCGTCAGTACGGCGCCGCCGTGCAGGGCTTCGTGAAGGAAGGCGAGGCCGTGCCCGGAGAGGACCCGCTCGGCCGAGCAGTGGCCGAAGCGCCGGCGCGCGGCGCGCAGGACGGCTTCTTCGCGGTCATCGCCGGCGCCGAGCGTCATGTGGCCGCCTTCGCCGGCCAGTGTGATCCAGCCGTTCCCCGCCGGGACCAGGCTGGCGACACCGAGGCCCGTGCCCGGCCCGAGGACGACGCGCGGGGCACCGGGGACCGGGTCGCCTCCTCCGACGGGAGCGAGGTCGCCAGTCCCGAGCTCCGGCAGGGCGCGGGCGAGTGCCGCGAAATCATTGACCAGGAGCAGGTCGTCGAACCCCAGCGCCTGGCGCAGGGCCGGGCGGGAGAACTGCCAGGCGATGTTCGACATGTGCACGTCGTCGCCACGGATGGGTGCCGCCACGCAGAATGCGCCGGCCCGGGGGCGTTCGTCCCGGGGCAGCCCGTCGAGGTGGCGGACGAGCAGTGCGGCGAGGCCGGGAAATTCCGCGTTGCGGTAGGCGCTGACCGCCCCGATGCCGGCCGCCGAGACCTGGGCGCAGCGCGTATTGGTTCCGCCGATGTCCGCTACCAGCAGGGTCATGGCAGGCAGTCTACGCAGCCGCATCTCCCCAGGGCAAAAAAAACCGCCCCTTGCGGGGCGGCAGAATGGGCGCGGATTGGGTCGGTTTCGTTTTTCTTCTTGTGCGGCCTGTTTCTTCTTGTTCTTGTCAGGCCCGGGTTCTTGCGTTGTGTTGTCTGCGTTGCGTTGGGGTTGTGTGCGAGAGCAATGGCTGTCTTGCGTCTCGGGGATATCAATGCACCCGGCGTGCCATTCGCGGCGGGCGTTGGCGGTGGCTTGACCTAAGCTGGCGATGCCCGCTGGTTGTGTGAACTGCATCACGCCTGTGGCCCTGCGGCAGGCGCCGTCCGGTGCCCGGCCAGCGGGGCCTGGCTGCCCGTGGTTGGCGGCCTGTCAAGGCAGCCGACAGGGCGTGGTCGCCGGGCCCGAGACCGGCATCACGCATTACCTGGAAAATGCCCGTGGAACAGGAGGTTGTCTGTGGTGGCCGGCTGTCAAGCGGACCGACAGCGGCCCGCGCCTGCGCCCGTCTGCTCAGGCGTTGAGGTCCGGGATCAGCTGGCTCTCCAGCTTGCTGATCATGTCCTTCAGGCGCAGCTTCTGCTTCTTGAGGCGGCTGACCCGCAGCTGGTCGGCATGCGGGTTCTTGATGAGCTCTGCGATGGCCACGTCGAGATCCCGGTGCTGCACGCGCAGCTCCTTCAGGCTGATGCGGATACGGTTCTTGAACGTATCGGTGTCGACGTTGGTGGTGCTCATCACGTGTTTGGCCCGAGCCCCGGCTGTGCCAGCATGTCCTTGGCTCTCGCCTGTGCACATCGCGCTGGCGTGGTCATTCTAATCGAAATGCCGCCTGTCCGAGGCGCGGGCCAGCAGCCCAGGCCAGGGATCCACGCGATCGGCGCAGGCCACGAAATCCGGATTCAGCGCCTCGTCCCGGCTGTTGTAGCGCAATGGCCGGCCGGCCGCATCGATGACCACGCCACCTGCGCCCTCGACGATGGCCTGCCCGGCGGCCGTGTCCCATTCCGCGGTCGGGCCAAGCCGGGGGTACAGGTCGGCAGCGCCCTCGGCCACCAGACAGAACTTGAGGGAACTGCCCATGGACAGCAATTCGTGGGGCCCCATATCCCCGAGGAACCGTGCCAGGCCGCTGCCCGCGTGGGACCGGCTGCCCGCCACGCGCGGTGGCCGTGCTGCTGGCCGGCGCACGCTGATGGCGCGGGGTTCCCCGCTGCCGTCACGGCGCCAGGCGCCAAGACCCGGACCGCCCCAGTAGTCGCGGGCCGGCACGGGCACGTGGATGATGCCGAGCAGCGGCTCGTGGCCGCGCAGCAGGGCGATGTTCACGGTGAACTCGCCGTTGCGCCTGATGAATTCGCGGGTGCCGTCCAGCGGGTCCACCAGCCAGTACCAGGACCAGCGGTGGCGTTGCGCGGGAGGCGGTGCGGGCGATTCCTCGGACCAGACCGGGATGCCCGGGGTCAGCCGGCCGAGCTCCTGGACGATGAGCGTGTGGGCGGCACGGTCCGCCGCCGTCAGCGGCGTGCGGTCCGCCTTGGTCTCCACGGCGAAATCGCCCTCGTAGACCTCGAGGATGCGCGACCCGGCCGCGCGGGCGATGGCCAGCGTCGGCTGGATGAGGGTGCCTGGCTGGATGCTCATCAGGGGTTTGCCGGGGTGCCTGCCGGGATCGGGCTAGAATGCCGGCCTGATGGCCGTTGCGCGGGGGCAGTATAGTTCATGACGAAGGCGTTCCCCCTGCCGGCTGCCGCGCGCCTCTGGCGCGACTGCGACACCGTCCTGCTGGACATGGACGGCACGCTCCTCGATCTTTCCTTCGACAACTGGTTCTGGCGCGAGGCGGTGCCGCGCTGGCT
>JADYZO010000055.1 GCA_020853135.1 Gammaproteobacteria bacterium | reverse complement strand
GGAGCGCCACGTCGGTCGGGTCGCCCCGCCAGACCCAGCCGTCCCCGCGCGCTGACAGCTGCGCCTCGTTGCAGAGGCTCACCGCGTGCGCCAGCTCGAGCAGGGCCGCGTGGCCCGCGGCAGCGGCACCGTCCACCACCGTGCCCTGCCAGTGCACCGCCCCCTGCGGGGCGAACCCCTCGCCGGACACCTGGTAGAGGCGCCCATCCGCCAGCCCGATCTCGCGCACGGTGAGTTCATTGCAGGTGAGCGTGCCGGTCTTGTCGCTGGCGATGAGCGTGCAGCTGCCGAGGCCTTCCACCGCGGCCAGCCGGCGCACGATGACCCCCCGGCGCGCCATGCGCCGGGTACACACCGCCAGCGCCACGGTGAGCGCGACCGGCAGGCCCTCGGGAATCGCCGAGACGGCCAGCGCGATGGCGAAGATCGCCATCTCGACCCAGCCATGCCCGCGCAGCAGGACGCCGAGGACGACCACCAGCAGCGAGGCCACCAGGACGGCCAGGCCGATCCGGCTGCTGAAGACCGCCAGGCGCTGCATCAGCGGCGGCTCGCCGGGCGGCGTGCCGAGCACCGCGAGCGCCAGGCGCCCCACCGCGGTGGCGCTGCCTGTGGCGACTACCACGGCACGAGCCCGGCCGCGGACCACCAGCGTGCCGGCGTGCACGAGATTGCGCTGCTCGGCGAGGGGCGTCTGCGCGCCGCCGGTCCAGTCGGCAGCTTTGGCCACCGGCAGGGACTCGCCGGTCAGCAGCGACTCGTCGATCTCCAGGCCCTGTGCCGCCAGCAGCCGGGCATCGGCCGGCACCCGCGCGCCCGGCTCGAGTTCGATGACATCCCCGGGCACGAGTTGCTCGGCGGGAACCACGCCCGGCTCGCCCCCACGCAGCACCGTGGCCCGCAGTTGCAGGAGCTTCTGCAGGGCCCGGCTGCTGCGATCCGCGCGCGTCTCCTGGGTGGCACCGAGCACCGCGTTGACCAGCAGCGCGGCGAGGATGAACAGCGCATCGCGGGTCTCGCCGGTGGCGAGGGCAAGGCCCGCCGCCCCGAGCAGCAGGTAGATGAGCGGGCTGCGGAACTGGCGCAGGAGGATGGCGGCCACCGTCGGGGCCGGGGCCTGGGGCAGGCGGTTGGGACCGCCGGCGGCCAGCCGCGCGGCGGCCTCCGCGGCAGCGAGCCCCGCCGGCCCGGAACCCAGCCGCGCCAGCGTGGCTTGCACGCCGAGCACGTGCCAGATTGCAGCGGCCTCAGGCGGGGGAGTCGTGCGAGTGCTGCCCGCCGCCGTGGGAATATCCGTGCCCATGGTGCCCATGATGAGGGCCCGCGCCAGCGCGCGCCACGGCCGCATCGCCGTCGGGAAAGGCCAGCCGCAGCGAGCCGAGCGCGGGCAGGTGCTCGGCCGCCGCCGCGCGCACCCGGCCGGCCAGCCGGGCGCCATCGCGCACCGGCAGGTCGGGATCGACGACGAGGTCGGCCTCCGCGTGCAGGCGGTGGCCCACCCAGCGGGCGCGCACGTTGGCGAGGCCGCGCACGCCGGGCACGTGGGTCGCGGCGTGCTCGAGTTCCGCCAGCACCTGTGGCTCGATGCCATCGAGCATGCGCGAGAACACCGCGCGCGCCGATTGCCAGACGATGCCGAAGATGAGCGCGGTGATCAACAGGCCGACGAGGGGATCGGCCAGCGGGAAGCCGAGCCACACGCCGGTGGCGCCCAGCACCACGGCCAGGCTGGTAAGGCCATCGGCGCGGGCGTGGTAGCCGTCGGCGACCAGCGCGGCGCTGTCGATCTGGCGCCCGACGCGGATGCGGAACACCGCCACCAGCTCGTTGCCGAGAAAGCCGACGACGCCGGCCGCCGCCACCGCGCCCAGCCAGGCGACAGGCTGCGGATGGAGCAGGCGGTCGATGGCCTCGTAGCCCGCCACCAGCGCACTGGCGAGGATCAGCGCCACCACCGCCACGCCGGCGAGGTCCTCGACCCGGCCGTAGCCATAGGTGAAATGCGCATCGGGCCGGCGACGCGCGAACCAGAAGGCGATGTACAGCGGAATCGCGGTGGCCGCATCGCCGACGTTGTGGATGGTGTCGGCGAGCAGGGCCACGCTGCCGGAGAACCACACCACCGCCATCTGCAGGGCGGCGGTGAGGAGCAGCCCGATGAACGACCACTTGACGGCCCAGATGCCCCGCTCGGTACTGGCGATCTGCGGGTCGATGACGCCATGGCTGTGGCCGTGGCCGCCAGGATGCGGGTGCTCATGGCCCTGCGCCGTGCCGTGGTCATGGCCATGCGCATGGTCATGCCCCGCACCACCGTGACCTGCGGCACCGAAACCCAGCCAGTCCATCGCCGCCCTGATCATGGGGTGTCCCGCCGCCGCGCTCAGAGGTAGCGCGTGATCTTCCTGAACTGCTCGATGGTGGCACGCTGCTCGCGCGTGGTGGGCCCCATGGCCGTCTCCAGGCAGTGCTCGACGTGGTCGTGGATCAGCACCGACTTGGCGCCCTCCACCGCCTTGACCACCGCCTGCAGCTGCTGGGCGACGTCGAGGCAGTCGCGCCCGCCCTCGATCATGCCGATGATGGTCTGCAGGTGGCCACCCGCGCGCTTCAGGCGGTTGACCACCTCGGCATGCGTGGCGTGGACGTGGGGCGCGGGCGGTGCGCGGAGGCGGGCACTGGAGCTGGTCATGGCCGGGGCACCTCGGTAGGCTGCCATCAGCCTATCCCCTCCCCGGGGATGGGTCAAGGAAGGGCCCGGCAGGCTGCTGCACCCCGCCGCCCCGGGACGCGGGCGCCGACTGCGCCACCGGGCGGAGTCCAGTAAACTGTCGCCGCTTCCAGCCAGAGTCCCGCCATGACCACCAAATTCCTCCTCCCCGAATCCGAGCTGCCCACCCACTGGTACAACGTGGTCGCCGACCTGCCGGCCCCGCCGCCCCCGCCGCTCGGGCCGGACGGCAAGCCGGTGGGGCTGGAGGCACTCGCGGCGATCTTCCCGCCCGCGCTGATCGAGCAGGAGGTCTCGGCCGAGCGCTGGATCGCCATCCCGGAGGAGATCCGCGAGATCTACCGGCTCTGGCGCCCCTCGCCGCTGCACCGCGCCCACCGCCTGGAGCAGGCGCTGCAGACCCCGGCGCGGATCTACTACAAGAACGAGTCGGTGAGCCCGGCGGGCTCGCACAAGCCCAACACCTCCATCCCGCAGGCCTGGTACAACCGCCAGGCCGGCATCCGCCGCCTGACCACCGAGACCGGCGCCGGCCAGTGGGGTTGCTCGCTGGCACTCGCCGGCCAGCTGCTCGGCCTCGAGGTGCGGGTCTACATGGTCCGGGTGAGCTACGAGCAGAAGCCCTACCGCCGCTCGCTCATGCAGACCTGGGGCGCGGAGGTGTTCGCCAGCCCCACGAAGCTCACCAACGCCGGCCGCCAGGTGCTGGAGAAGCATCCCGACACCCCGGGCTCGCTCGGCATCGCCATCTCCGAGGCGGTGGAGGAGGCCGCGGGCCGCGCCGACACCAACTACGCGCTCGGCTCGGTGCTCAACCACGTCATGCACCACCAGACGATCATCGGCCAGGAGGCGAAGAAGCAGATGGCGCTCGCCGGGGATTACCCGGACGTGGTCTTCGGCTGCTGTGGCGGGGGCTCGAACTTCGCCGGTATCGCCTTCCCGTTCTACGCCGACAAGGCCGCCGGCAAGGCCGTGCGCCTGGTGGCGGTGGAGCCCTCCTCCTGCCCGACGCTGACCAGGGGCGTGTACGCCTACGACTACGGCGATGCCACCGGCCTGACGCCGCTATTGAAGATGCACACGCTCGGCCACGACTTCGTGCCGCCCGGCATCCACGCCGGCGGCCTGCGCTACCACGGCGCCGCGCCGCTGGTGAGCCAGCTGGTGGACGCGGGGCTGGTGGAGGCGCTGGCCATCCCGCAGCTCGAGACCTTCGAGGCCGGCGTGCTCTTCGCCCGCACCGAGGGCATCGTGCCGGCGCCCGAATCCACCCACGCCATCGCCGCCACCATCCGCGAGGCGAAGGCCTGCGCGAAGACCGGCAGGCCGCAGGTGCTGCTGGTCAACCTCTCCGGCCACGGCCACTTCGACATGAGCTCCTACGACCGTTACTTCGCCGGCAGCCTGCAGAACTACGACTATCCGGCGGAAGCCATCGCCGAGTCGCTGCAGCACCTGCCGAAGGTCGGCTAGAAGCGCGCCCGCAGCGTCAACGAGTACTCCCTGCCGCGGTCGAACACGCCTTCGATCGTCTGGAAGGCCGTGCCCCAGACACCGGTGATCATGTACTCCTTGTCGGTCAGGTTCCGGACCGCAGCGACGACGTCGTAATGACCACTCCTGTCGGTGAACGTGAGGTTCACGTTCACCAGCGAGAAGGCCGGCTGCACGAGCGGCGGCGAGTTGAACGAATCGTTGTACACCTTGCTGCGCCACGACCAGTCGATGCGTGGTGTCAACGTGCCGAGTTCGGCAAGGTCGAACTGCCTGGACAGGGCCGCGCTCGTGCTCCACTCCGGCACACGCTCGAACCTGTCGCTCTTGAACAGCCAGGTCTCCACCGGGTCGACCTTGTCGTACCCGGCATCCAGATAACCGACTGCGGCCTCGGCGAACCAGCCGTCGGCCGGCACGGCCTGCATTTCCAGCTCGAAGCCATCGATCGATGCACTGGCCGCATTCTTCGTTACCGGCGCCACGCTGGTGAACACCTGCACCTGGAGATCGTCATACTGGGTGTGGAACAGCGCACCGTTCAGGCGCAGGCCCCGCCCCGGGGTTGAATACTTGAAACCGAGCTCATACACCTTGACGTACTCGGGAGCGAACTCCGGGATCAGGTCGATGTCGGGTGTGCCCGGCGGCGCGGTGAAACCGGCCACGATGGGCGGGAACACCCGCTGGGTGAAGCCACCCGACTTGAAGCCCTCGGAGTAGCTCCCGTAGACCATCAGGTTCTCGTCCCAGTCGTAGGAAAGGCTGGCCATCGGCGTGTTTTCCGAAAGGCTTTGCTTCTTCCACAGGTACGGGAGGATGCGCTGGCCCGCCTGCATGAAGGGCGCATCGAGCATCGGATGACCACTGCCTGCAAAGTAGTTGCGCAGGATGACCTGGTCCGGCCTGAACTTCTTGTCTTCGTTGGTGTGCCGCAAACCGAGGGTGAGGTGCCACTGCCCGGTGATGTCGTAGGTGGCCTGGGCGAACTCGGCCCATGACTCGTTGTCGATGGCACCACCGCTGCGGAAATTCGACATCACGAAGTTGAGGATATTCTCGTTCTTGCCTGATTCCTTGAAGTAGTACAGCCCGAACACCCAGTGCAGGCGGTCGTCCAGCGAATTGCCGTTCAGCTGGAACTCCTGGGAGAACTGGCTGATGTTCATGTGATCCACGTACTGGGACACCAGCAGCGGTGAATGGTCGCCATCGCGGGCAAAATCGGCATCGAGGTCGCGGTAGGCGCTGATCGATTTTGCACTGAGCCCGTCGTTGACCTGCCAGTCGACGGTCAGGTTGGCTGCCCAGATGTCGGTGTCCGAGTAGGCCGGCGCGGTACCGAGGTTCTGCCCCTTGCCGCGGATGTAACGATCGTCGTAGCAACCCGGGACCGCGGGGTTGATGTCCGAAGGCACGCCGGGGCTGGCACCGGGCGGCAGGACGCAGGGCGGGTAGGCATCGGGCCCGCCGAGGCCAGGCGCAGGCCAGGCCGCCGCGAAGCTGGCCATCTGGTTGTTGATCACGGCCATGGGCGGGGTGTTCGGGTCCACGGCGCCGGTGCCACGGTTGATGACCGGGCCCTTGTCGATGCCGATCAGGGTGAAGGCCGGACCGTTCTCACGGCTGCGGGTGCCCTCGACCGAGAAGTTCACTTCCAGCGCCTGGGATGCCAGCCAGCGCAGGGCCGCGCGTCCGGTCAGCGTGTCCTCATCACCCAGATTGGTGCCGTCGGGACGCCGGACGTAGCCATCCTGCGTCAGGCGTCCGGCCGAGAAGCTGCTGAAGAGGTTGTCAGCCAGCGGCACATTGATCGACCCGACGATATCCAGCCGGTCATCCGTGCCGTAGGTGGCCGAGGCGCGCCCCGACAGCACATCGGCCGGCTTGCGCGTCGTGATCGAGATTGCGCCACCGATCGTGTTGCGGCCAAACAGGGTCCCCTGTGGTCCGCGCAGCACCTCGACACGTTCGATGTCGATCAGGTCGAGGATGCCGCCCACCGAGCGCGCGATATAGACCCCGTCGACATAGAGCCCGACACCCGGATCGACGGTCGGCACGAACTCCTTCTGTCCGATGCCACGAATGTAGATGGCCGCGCTGTTGCTCGCACCACCAAAGGTCGGACTGTTGCCAAACGAGAGGTTGGGTGTGAAATCGGCGATGGCGTCGATCCTGTCGACACCGCGGAATTCGAGGCTTTCACCGGAAAATGCGGAAATCGACAGCGGCGTGGACTGCAAGTCCTCCTCGCGCTTGCGCGCGGTCACCGTGATTTCCCCGATGAGCCAGTCGGTGCTGCCCGGACTGGCCTGTGCCTGCACCGTGACGGGCACTGCCATGCCCAGCGTCGCACCGAGCAGGAGCAGGCGCCCGATCTTCATCCTGTCGAGCGATGCCGCCCGCATACTGGTTGTCATCACGGTTCTCCGGTTCTTCTTGTGAACAGCCCCCGGCGGAATCGTACAGGCTGGCGTGAGCCGCCTCCACCCTGGTTCACATCAGGCAGGCAACCTGCAGGGGGAAAGTGCCCGTGCCGGGCCGTCGCACCCGCTCAGTGTCCTTCCGGTTCGTCGTCGTCGTGGGTCGGCCACAGGCGGTGGGAGTCGAGCAGCAGGCGCGCAATGGCCTCGTTGGCATCGAGGCGCGCCTGCGCGGCCGCCACCCCGGCCTCGGCCGCGTTGCGCCTGGCGAGCAGCGATTCGGCGAGCGGCAGCTCGCCGAGCTCGAAGGCGCGGCGCGCGAGGTCGGCATGGCGGGTCGTGGCCTGCGCCGCCGCCTCCAGCTGGCGCCAGGTCTCCACTCCGGACACGGCGTGCTCCCAGTTGACGACGGCCTCGGCCGCCAGCCGCCGGCGGGTGGCCACCTCCAGCGCCGCCAGCGCCTCGGTCTCCCCGAGCTGCTTTCTCGCCTGCGCACGCCGGGCGCCACCGCTGATGGGAATGGCGACGCTCATGCCGACGATTTCCTCGTCGTGGTGCTGTTCGTTGAGATAGAACAGGCCGAGCGTCGGGTCCGGCAGCCACTGGTCGCGGTTCGCCCGCCGTGCCGCAAGCCGGCTTGCCTCGAGCGCGCTCTGCACCGCGAGCAGCTCGTGGTTGTGCTCCAGGGTGGCCGCCACCCAGCCGGCCTGATCGCCCGCCGGCAGGACGGGATCGACGGCCTTCGGTGTCACCGCCGGGAGGCTCGGGAAGCTCGCGCGCAATGCGCCATGCGCAGCCTGCTGGCGCCCGAGCGCCTGCTGCTGCGCCGAGCGTGCCTGGGCGAGTGCGGCATCGGCCTGCAGCAGGTCCAGGCGGGCCGCATCGCCACGCCGGGTGCGCGTCTCCACGGTGCCCCGCACCTCCTCGAGCAGGCTGGCCTGGTCGGTGCGCAGGCGCAGCTCCTCGGCTGCGCGCAACGCGCCATACCAGAGGCCGAGCAGCTGGCGCCCGGTTTCGTGGCGGGCATCGCCGACCTTCTCCTGCGCCTCGGTCACGCCCCTGGCGCCGATCTGGCGGTCGAGCCCGGCCTTGCCGAAAAGGCGGAAGCCGCGTTCGACGCTGGCCGACCACTCGTTGGACCGGCGCGGGTCGCCGGTGATGTCGCGGCGCTGCCCGAGCAGGCGCAACTGGACCTCGTGGGAGCCCGCCCCGAGCGCATCGCGCTCGGCCGCCGCCACCCGCAGTCGCGCCTCGGCTTCGCGCACCACCGGGTGCTCGTCGAGGAGCGTGGCCACCGCCTCGATGGGCGGCAGGTCCGCCGGCGGCGGAAATTCGGCGGCCGGCAGGGTGCCGGCCAGCAGGAGCGCGATCCAGACACTGTGCCGGCTCATGCCAG
>JADYZO010000054.1 GCA_020853135.1 Gammaproteobacteria bacterium | reverse complement strand
CGCCCATCTCGCCCTCGATCTCGGCCTTGGGCGTGAGCGCGGCGACCGAGTCCACCACGATGATGTCCACCGCCCCCGAGCGCACCAGCAGGTCGGTGATCTCCAGGGCCTGCTCGCCGGTGTCGGGCTGGGACACCAGCAGGTCGCTGACGTTGACGCCGAGCTTCTCGGCGTAGACCGGATCGAGCGCGTGCTCGGCATCGACGAAGGCCGCGGTGCCGCCGTTCTTCTGGCACTCGGCGATGACCTCCAGCGTCAGCGTGGTCTTGCCCGAGGACTCCGGCCCGAAGATCTCCACCACGCGCCCGCGCGGCAGGCCGCCGATGCCGAGCGCGATGTCCAGGCCGAGCGAGCCGGTGGACACCGCCTCGATGTCGCGGCTCGCACCGCCATCGCCCAGGCGCATGACCGAGCCCTTGCCGAATTGCCGTTCGATCTGCCCGAGGGCGGCCGCGAGGGCCTTCTTGCGATTGTCGTCCATGAATTTTCCGTGGCGACCGCGGGTCGCAGCATGCGGTGAGGAGTGAAAAGGATTATTCCACAGAAGTGGCTCACCCGGTGACCCCGCAAAAGCCGCCGGTTCATCCCGAATCGGGAAAGCGCCGGCACAACCGGTAGCGCAGGCCGGCAGGGGCGGCCAGCGACTCGACCAGGGCGAAATCACCGACGGGCCAGGTCAGCATCCGCGGCGGGGCAAGGTCGGGCGGATTCCGGACCTTACGGGCAAGTGTTACATGCGGACGGAAGGGACGCGGATCGGGTTGCAGGCCCGCCGCCCGCGCCTGCCCGGCGAGTTCGCCGGCGAGCCGGGCGAGCGCCGCGGGCACCTCGCGGCAGCCGAGCCAGAGGACCTGCGCGGCTTCGAACCAGCCGTAGCGGTCCAGTGCCAGGCTGAAGTCCGGTACTGCCAGCCGGCGCGCGGCCGCCACCAGCGCCGCCTGTTGCGCGTCATCCACCTGGCCAAGGAACGCCAGCGTCAGGTGCAGGTCTGCGGGCGCCACCGGCAGGCCGCCGCAGTGGCGGACCCGCGCCCCGGTTTCCCGGCACAGCATCGCGCGGACCGCGGGAGTCGGCCAGCACGCGAAGAACAGCCGCCGGGTCGGCAGGCCGGCGCCCGTCACGGCGCGGTCAGCTGGACCAGCGCACCCTCCAGCGCGGCGATGACGCTCTGGCGGCGCACGGCATCGCGGTCGCCGCTGAAGCGCCGCACGCGGCTGATGAGCTGCACGCCCGGGCCCGCCCAGGCAAGGCACACCGTGCCCACCGGCTTCGCCGCGCTGCCACCGCCCGGCCCGGCGATGCCCGAGACCGCCAGCGCCAGCTCGGCGGCACTCGCCAGCCGGGCGCCGGTCGCCATCTGTTCGGCGACCTCGGCGCTCACCGCACCATGCAGCGCCAGCGTCTCGGCGCTGACGCCGAGCAGCGCCTGCTTGGCTTCATCGCTGTAGGTGATGAAGCCGTAGCCGAACCAGGCCGAGCTGCCCGGCTGGTCGGTCAGCGCCTTGGCGATCCAGCCGCCGGTGCAGGACTCGGCCACCGCGATGCGCGCACTGGTGGCGGTCAGCGCCGCCGCGATGCGCTGCACGAGCTCGGTGGACCGGGCGTCGAAGTCGGTCATGGGCGGTGTCCCTGCCGTGCTGCCGGCCTGGGCGGTCAACGGGATGGAGTCTCGACCAGATCGCGGTACAAGGTCAAATAGGCCTCCACCATGTCGCCCACGCGGAATTCCCGCGCCACCCAGTCCCAGGCGGCGGCCGAGAAGGCCTTGCGGCGGACCTCGTTCTGCAGCAGCTCGCCGAGCGCGATGGCGAAAGCCGCCGTGTCTGCGCTGCGGACCAGGCAGCCCGTGCGGCCATCGGCGACGATCTCCGCCACGCCGCCGGCACGAAAGGCCACCACCGGCACACCGGCGGCCTGGGCCTCCAGCAGCGCCAGCCCCAGGCCTTCCTCCAGCGCGGCATGGGCGAGTACATCCAGCCGCCCGATGAAGCTCGCGAGATCGGCGTGGAACCCGGCGAACACCACCGAGCCCGTGAGCCCCAGCGCGCGCACCCGCCGGCGCAGCGAGCCTTCGAGCGGACCCTGCCCGAACAGCAGCAGCCGGGCCTGCGGACAGGCCGCCGCCACCGTGCGCCAGGCCTCGAGCAGCCCGGCGTGACCCTTGCGGGGAATGAACTGCGCCACGCAGCCGACCAGCTGACAGCGCGGATCGAGCGAGAACTCCCGCGCCAGGCGCTCGCGCGACCAGGCCGGCTCCTGCAGCGCGGGCTCCACCGCGCTGCGGATGAGCGCGAGGCGCGGCGGGCGCAGGCCCACGGCCTCGAGTTGCCGGCGGATGGTGCCGGAAATCGCCACCACCCGGGCGTAGGGCCGATACTTCAGGCGGGCGAGCGGACCCTCCGCGCGGTCCACGCGGCGGGTCAGCAGCGCCGGGACGCCGGCGCGCCGTGCCGCGCGCCCCCCCAGCCAGTCGGCGCCACGGCGGCTGTGGACGTGGACGAGGTCGGGCTGCAGCTCGCGCAGCAGCGCGGCGAACCGCCCGATGAAGCCGGGGTCGAGGTCACCGGCCATCGGCAATTCGCGCACCACCAGCCCCAGGCGCGCCGCCTCGGCGCCCACCGTGCTGCCCGCGGTGCAGGCCAGCGTGCCCAGCACCCCGCGCGTGCGCAGGCCACGCATGAGGGCCAGCGCCTGGCGGGCGCCGCCGTAGAGGTGGCGGCCGGTTTCCAGGTGCACGACGTGCATCGCTGCACTCTGCCTCCGGCGCCGGGGGCGGTCAATCGGTCACGGGGCTTGCGCCGGGTGGGCAAATAGCCTCCCATAGCGTCCCCGATGTCCACGCCAGAACCCAACCCCGCCAGTGATCCCGGCACATCCGGCCACACGCCGGTGATGCAGCAGTACCTGCGCATCAAGGCGGAGTTCCCGGGGATGCTGCTGTTCTACCGGATGGGCGACTTCTACGAGCTGTTCTTCGAGGACGCCCGGCGCGCCGCCCGGCTGCTCGACATCACGCTGACCGCGCGCGGCCAGTCCGCCGGCGCACCGATCCCCATGGCGGGGGTGCCCTGCCACGCCGCGGAGAACTACCTCGCGCGCCTCGTCCGCCAGGGCGAGTCGGTGGCCATCTGCGAGCAGATCGGCGACCCGCGCACCGCGAAGGGCCCGGTGGAGCGCAAGGTCGTGCGCGTGGTGACCCCGGGCACGCTGACCGACGAGGCGCTGCTCGATGCCCGGCGCGACAACCTCATCGCCGCGGTCTGCCGTGGCCCCGGCGGCATCGGCCTCGCCTGGCTGGAGCTGTCTGCCGGGCGCTTCTGCGTCACCCGGCTTGCGCGCGAGGACGAACTCGCCAATGAATTCGAGCGGCTCAAGCCCGCGGAGGTCCTGGTCGAGGAAGGCGCAGCCGCCAGTGCGGCCGCGGCGGGCCTGCAGGGCGTGAAGGAACGCCCCCCGTGGCACTTCGAGGCCGATACCGCGCGGCGCACGCTCTGCGCGCAGCTCGGCACCCGCGACCTCGCCGGCTTCGGCTGCGAGGAGCTGGTGGAGGCGGTGCGCGCCGCCGGCTGCCTGCTCCAGTACGTCAAGGACACCCAGCGCAGCGCGCTGCCGCACATCGAGCGCATCAGCACCGAGCACCGCGACGAGGTGCTGCTGATGGACGCCGCGACCCGGCGCAACCTCGAGATCGACTCGAGCCTCGCCGGGCGCGAGGCGGACACGCTCGCCGGCGTGCTCGACCGCTGCGCCACCACCATGGGCAGCCGGCTGCTGCGCCGCTGGCTGAACCGGCCGCTGCGCGACCATGGACTGCTCGCGCGCCGCCACCAGGCGCTCGATGCGCTGCGGGCGCAGCCGGCCACCGCCACCGGCGAGACGCTCAAGGCCATCGGCGACCTCGAGCGCATCCTCGCACGGGTGGCCATGCGCTCGGCCCGGCCACGCGACCTCGCGCAGCTGCGCCTCGCGCTGCAGCTCCTCCCGGAGATCCGTGCCGCGCTCGCGGCCTACGACTCGCCGCTGCTGGCGCTGCTGGTGGGGCGCCTGGGCGAGCACCTCAGCGAGCGCGCCCTGCTCGAGCGCGCGCTGGTCGGGGAGCCGCCCATGCTCATCCGCGACGGTGGCGTCATCGCCGCCGGCCACGATCCCGCGCTCGACGAACTGCGCGACATCGCCGGCAACGCCGACCGCCACCTCCTCGGCATCGAGCAGCGCGAACGCGAGCGCACCGGGCTGCCCTCGCTCAAGGTCGGTTACAACAGGATCCACGGTTTCTACATCGAGCTCACCCGCGCGCAGGCCGCCAGCGCGCCCGCCGACTACATCCGCCGCCAGACGCTCAAGGGCACCGAGCGCTACGTGACGCCGGAACTGCAGGAGTTCGAGGGCAAGGTGCTCTCCGCGCGCGACCGTGCGCTGGCCCGCGAGAAGGAACTCTACGAGCAGCTGCTCGACGACCTGCTGGCCGTGCTGCCGTCATTGCGCGCCATGGCCGAGGCGCTGGCCGAAGCCGACGTGCTCATCACGCTGGCCCGCCGCTCGCTGGAGCTCGGCTACTGCCGGCCCGAGCTGACCGACGAGCCCGTGTTCCAGCTGCGCGGCGCGCGCCACCCGGTGGTCGAGCGCGTGCTCGATGGCCCCTTCATCCCCAACGACCTCGACCTGCACGCGGAGCGCCGGCTGCTGGTGATCACCGGGCCCAACATGGGCGGCAAGTCCACCTTCATGCGCCAGGCCGCGCTGATCGCCATCCTCGCGCACATCGGCAGCTTCGTCCCCGCACAGGCCGCGCGCATCGGCCCGCTGGACCGCGTCTTCACCCGCATCGGCGCCGCCGACGACCTGGCCGGGGGCCGCTCGACCTTCATGGTGGAGATGACCGAGACGGCCAACATCCTCAACAACGCCACCGCACGGAGCCTGGTGCTGATGGACGAGGTGGGCCGCGGCACCAGCACCTTCGACGGGCTGTCGCTCGCCTGGGCGGCGGCGCACTTCATCGGCGAGCGCATCGGTGCCTTCACGCTGTTTGCCACCCACTATTTCGAGCTGACCGCGCTGGCCGCGGAACTCCCCGGCTGCGCCAACGTGCACCTCGATGCCACCAGCCACGGCGAGCAGCTGATCTTCATGCACACGGTCAGGGAAGGCCCGGCCAACCAGAGCTACGGGCTGCAGGTCGCATCACTCGCCGGCGTGCCGGGCACCGTCATCACGCGGGCACGCGGCTACCTGGCTGAACTGGAGCGCCAGACCCGCGGGCACCGCCAGCCGCGCCCGCAGGCCGAGCTCGACCTGCGTCCGGCGCCGGTCGCCGACCCGCTGCGCGAGGCACTCGGCCGGATGGACCCGGACCGCATGTCCCCGCGCGAGGCGCTGGACGCGATCTACCAGCTGAAGAAGCTGTAGCGCCGGGCGACTTTGCATTCCGACAGATATCTGCGCTACATTTGTAGCGCATGCGCTTCGAGGATACTCCGGCATGGCTGCCACCACCACCATCCGCCTGCCGCCCGAACTGCGGGCACGCCTGCAGGCGCTCTCGGAACAGACCGGCCGCTCGACCCACAGCCTCATCGTCGAGGCGGTTGAGCGGCACGCCGATTACGAGGAGCAGTTGCAGGCACTGGTGCGCGAAGCGATCGCCGCCGATGCGCGCATCGAGGAGACCGGCGAGGTCTATCGCGCCGGGGACGTCGAGGCCTGGATGCAGCGACTGGCCAAGGCACCGGGAGCCGCGCGACCAAAGCCGTGGCGACGGTAATTTACGCGGCGCGCGCGCTCGACCATCTGGAGCAGGCTTTCGAGTTCCTCCGGCGGGAAAACCCTGCCGCGACCACCGCAGCGGTGCGGGCTATCACGTCAGCCACTGCGCTGCTTGCCGAACACCCGCTGGCCGGACGGCGTGTCCACGGCGATATCCGCGAGCTGGTGGTCTCCTATGGTGCCACCGGGTTCATCGCCCTGTACCGCTTCGTCCCGCTGCGCCAGGAAGTGCGCATCCTCGCCATCCGGCACCAGCGGATGCTGGGATACCGGCCGTAAGAACAGGGTGTCACAACAGCGGCGATGCGCGCGGACTGAGCGGCCCCGGCGCCTTCCAGCGCACCCACAGGCCGAAGAGCACCACCAGCACGGTGAGCGTGCCGATCATCTCGAATGCTGTCAATGGACAGCCCGCCGGTCTTGCGCATGACCGGCTTGCCGAATACCGGCATCGCAATCTGCGTCTTCTGGTCCACGCCCCACTGCGCCTTCACCTCGGCGCGATCAACGCCTCCCAGCTTGGCAATGGCCGTGAACAGTGAGTCGCGGTCTGGCATCACATGGTCCGGATTGGACTGCGCATCCTTCAGCGGCCCGATGCGGTCCTCCTTCGTGATCTTGCCGGTCAGGAATCGCCAGGCGATATAAACCGGCTGGCTCATCACCTCCCGACGGGCCTCGATGCGCATCTGCGAGCGCTTCCCCCGCTCCTCGCGGGTCAGCCGCTTGATGGCTCGTGAGCGGATCCCGCGGATCCAGCGCATGTCATCCAGGGCACGTGCCTGCAGATCCTCCACCGCCTTCTGGGTCTGGCCCATATTCAGCGCCTGGTAGGCCTGGAACTCCTCCGGGCGCATGCCGGCCTGCTCGGCAGTCTCGAAGATCGGGATCATGCTGCGCGCCTGCTCGGCGAGCACGATCTGCTCGTTGGTGGCGAGCATGCGGTCGAAGACGCCGCGCACCTCGTCATTGAGCTTGCCGGCCTCCGGGTTGCTGGCAATGAAGCGCTTGACGCTGCCGTAGACGTTGAGGAACCACTGGCGGAACTTCCGGAAGTAGGGCTGCATCTCGATGCTGGGCGCCTTGCCGCTGGCGAGGTACGTCTCGAACCACTCTGCGGTGCGCTCGTGGTGCGATCGCTGCTCCTCAGGGCTCATGGAGTGCCACTGGTCCAGCTGGTCGATGATGTCACCCTGGATGCCGTGCTGCCTGAAGAGCGCTGACACGTCGGCCAGGATCTGGCGCTCGCCAGGCTTGAGGGCATCGAGGCCATTGGCCCGGGCCTCGGCGGCCAGATCGGAGGCCATGGCGATGTCGTTCTCGAAGAAGAAATGCGCACCCTCGTGCATGACCGTGGTGAGGTCGGCCCCCTGCAGCAATTTGACCGTCAGGCTGTCACGGCTGAAGGAACCGCGCGGGGCGGCTTGCCCTTGTGTGAGGGGCTTCTCACCAGCGGGCTTGAAAACGTCTGCCTCGGAGAGTACCTTTGCTCCAGCTAGGCCTTGACTTGGTTGGACCTTGGGGAATTGGACCCCTATGGCACCTTCCAGGTCAGGGCCTTTGCGTTTATTGGCGTACACCAATCGCCCTTCGGCGATCCAGCGCCCGATACTCTCCTTCGCGTGATTCGCTGGATCCTTCGGGTGGAAGCTGGTGACCAGGTTCACCGGCCCCATGTTGCTCCCGGCGTTCGGCTGCACAACCGCCACCACCGGGCCGCCGTTGTGCATGGCCGAAGTCACCACCACCAACCGATCCGGATGCCTCGGGTCGGCAGACTTGAACACGGCCACGGGGTCGGCCATCAGGATCGGCATGCTCTTGATGATCCGGTCCGGAATCCCGTGCCTGTTCTCCTGCAGCTCAGAACGGCTCACCACCACGGGCAGGTTGGGCAGCCCAAGTGCTCGCAGCACGGCCGACGGCTGACCGAGGCGTGCCATGTGCGACTGCTTTCCTGTCCTGGCCATGGCCGCATCGACATCGGTCTCGAACTGCGCTTTGGCGGCTCGCGCCCTCTGCATTTCATGCGCGAATGTCGAAGCACGCCCTTCCTGATGCAGGATGTTCCCGTCGTCCTGGCTGAAGGTGCCGACGTTGGCGGTGGCGGATTTGATCTGTGGCGACGAGAACACGGCGTATGTGTCTGCGATCTCACCACGCTTACCGCTCTCCAGCGTGCTGTAGTCATCGCGCACGCGGCGAATGATGACCCCATCGTGACCGTCCCTTCTCGCCTGCTCGATCACGTCGCTCGTCTTGCCGCGCTGCTGTGCGGTGCGCCAGTGAGCCCCACCGGCATCAATGACGAGCGGGTTCTTCAGCTGCAGCCATGCATCGAGGACGCCGGGTTCAGCGTTCTGATAGTCGAATGCCCGCCGGGCGTCGGCATAGGTCGATGCCACGCGCCGCGACGAGGCGAACCAGTGCGCCGCCTCGGCCCTGCCCATGGCGCCGCCGTAGCGCTCCCGCTCGCTCTTGAACGTGGAGTCGTCACCGAGGAACCGAGCATCAGGCGCCCCGTGATACACCACCAGCGGCTCGCCGGTGTCGGGGTCTGTGACCGTGGACACGCCTTCGCCGTTGACGGCTGCGACCATCTGTGCAAATCTGGCCTCGAAGCCGGCGGGCGGTGCGGGAAGTCGGGTCTGCGAACGCGGGCTGTCAGCGTCCCCCCTTGAAGACGCCGGCTTCTCTATTTCAACGGCAGCGACCGTGTACAGCGGGCTCGCCTGATCGGCCTGCGCCATCTCCTTCACAAGCATCTTCACGCGCAGGACTTCGCCGTCGAACGGCATCGGCACGTCGAAGTGGTGAATTGCCCGAATGTTCGGATTGTTCGCGTTGTCGGCGCGCTCCAGCCGGCGGGTGGCGAGCATGAACAGCCTGTCCAGATTCGCTACGGCCATTGCATGCGCCTGCGGCGACACCGAGTTCCCCACGGCCGACTGGCTCAGCATCTTGTCCAGCGACCCCTTCGACACGACGGCCGACAGGCCTGTCTCGACGTTGGTGATCGGCTGACGCAAGAACTCCGCAGCGGCTCGGCGCGCCAAGTCGCTGCCCGTCGCGTCGCGCATGGTGCCGCGAAGCGCTGACAGCTCCCAGTCCCCGAACCACTGCTTGAACCGCGGCGTGCGGACCTGCACCCACTGGAAGAAGTTGAGCTTCGTCCGCCCGGCGGCCTTGGCCGCTTCGTAGGCTTCGCGCCCACCGTAGGCTCGCTCGGTCTCCGCGTGCTCGCGCTGCGCGGCCTGGGCGTCAGCGCCAGCGCGATCGACGCCTCGCTGCTTGAGTTCCGCCGAACCATCAGGAAGAAATCGGAGACGACGGCTGCGCGATGGGGCCGGCACGGAATAGTCCCGTCGCCCGCTTGGAAACTCGTCATCGAGGCGAAGACGCTCAGGCCGCACGCGCACAGGAATGGAGGTGTCGCCGTAGCCGGTGTCGGTCTCAGGACTTGTGGTGAAATACAGATCCGGCTCTCCAGACGAGAGGAGTCGGCCCTCCATGCGGATCTTCTCTGCATTGTCTGCGCTGGTATG
>JADYZO010000053.1 GCA_020853135.1 Gammaproteobacteria bacterium | reverse complement strand
CGGCGAGGGCACGCCCTTGAACCAGCGCACCGGGCGCAGGCAGACGTAGAGGTCGAGCAGCTGGCGCAGCGCCACGTTGAGCGAGCGGATGCCGCCGCCGATCGGCGTGGTGAGCGGGCCCTTGATGGAGACGAGGTATTCGCGGCAGGCCTCCACCGTGGCATCGGGCAGCCAGGTGTTGAACTGGTCGAAGGCCTTCTGTCCGGCAAACACCTCGACCCAGTGGATCCTGCGCTTGCCGCCGTAGGCGCTGGCCACCGCCGCATCGAGCACCCGCACCGAGGAGCGCCAGATGTCGGGACCCGTGCCGTCGCCCTCGATGAACGGGATGATCGGGTTGTCGGGAACCTGCAGCTTGCCATTCTGGATGCTGATCTTTGCGCCACCCGCGGGGGCAGTGATCTTCGGCTCGGCCATCGGCAGGACCGCCTTGGAATTAACTAGGGTGCCGGTGTTCGCTTGTTGACTAGTTGGCTCGCCAACAAGTCAACAAGCGAACACCGGCACCGTCAAAGGGCGTCAATTATCGTGGGTTTGGCGGGTCCTGCCAACCACGGCGGGGGTATCAGGGCGTGCCCCAGGCGAGTTCTACGTACAATTCCCGATCCCGCCCGGGGAAATAGCGGTAGCCCGGGGCCGGGAAGCTGACGAAGTCCGCCCGCTCCGCGTAGAGGCGATCGGTCAGGTTGTTGAGCCGCGCCGTGAGGGTCCAGGCGCGGGTGAGGCGCCAGCGCGCGCGCAGGTTGAGCAGGTCGTGGCCATCGTAGGTCGCGAGGTTGCCGGCGTCGAGCGCATACCGGCCCACATGCACCCACTCGAGTTCGGCCAGGGCAGGGCCGCGCACGAGGCCCAGGTGCGCGCTGCCGAGCGTGCGGGGTGCCGTGTCGATGTCATTGCCCCGGCGGATCTCCTCGCCGCCCGGCGTCAGGGCGCTGAAGCCGTAGGTCTGGCGCGACCAGCTGCCGGCGAGGCCGCCGTAGATGCCGGAAGGCAGGCGCAGGTCCGCCTGCAGTTCGATGCCCCGGTGCCGTGTGCTGCCGTTGCCGATATTGAAGCGGCTGGCATCCTGGAAGATGACGTGGCGTTTCTTCATGGCAAAGGCGGCCGCCTCCAGGTGCACGGCCTGCCGCTGCCAGTGCAGCCCCGCCTCGGCGCTGTCGAGGGTCTCGGACTCCAGTCCGGTACGGGTCTGCTGGGATTGCAGGCGGTAGAGTTCGCCGGCCTGCGGTGGCCGAAAGCCGCGGGTGAGACTCGCATAGGCGGACACGCCCGGCCCGATGCGCCAGAGCAGCCCCGCGTTCGGCGCAAGGTTGAGGAACCCGTCGTGGCGGTCCGCCGGGCGGCTGAAGCGGCAGGGCGCCGGCGTGCAGGGCGTGCCGTCCTCGCGCGTGTTGCCGTCGATCATGTGGTTGTCGTAGTCGTAGCGCATGAATTCGGCGCGCAGCCCGGCTTCGGCGGCCCAGCGCGCACCGAGCGGCAGGCGCAGCTGCGCGAACACTCCGCCGAGGAGGCTCGCGGCCTCATAGTCGTAGTGCTTGCCGGGCGGCACGCTGCCGATGCCGGAGTCCCTGGCCTGGGTTTCGCGCAGGTAGCCGCGGGCCAGTTCCAGATCCAGCCCCGAGGTGAGGGTGCCGCCTCCAGCCAGCCCGTCCCGCCGCAGGGCCAGGAGGCCGGCGCTCCACTGGCCGTTCTCTTCGCGCGGCTGGCCGGGCAGGAAATGCTGCAGGAAGTCCATGCGCGAGCGATGCAGCCAGGCGTGAAGATCGGTGCCTGCCAGCGGCTGGCCGGGCGCCGGCGTGAAGCGCAGCTGGAGCCGCTCGCTGTCGGCATCGCGATAGCCCTCGGGGTTGAGATTCTGCCGCCGCAGTGTGCGGTTCCGGTAGGCCTGGTAGCCGGTGATGAAGCCTGCGCTCTCCTGGTCGAGCAGGGTGCCGGAGAACCCGAGTTCCAGCGGGCCGGCGGCGCTGTCCCGCGCCAGCTTGAAGAACCCCTTGGCCTGGTCGTAGCCGGCGTCGGCGCGAAAGTCCCCGTCGTGGGCGTAGAGCAGGCCCACCACCGCGGCAGTGGCGCCGGACCGGCCGCGCCACTGCGCGATGCCACGCCGGAAGTCCGCGGGGCCGGCTTCCAGGCTGGCACTCACCCCGGGGGTTCCACGAGGGTCGGGCAGGAGGAAGTTGAGCGTGCCATGCAGGCCGTTGGCGCCATAGGTGGCTTTCGCGGGTCCGCGCACCACTTCCATCGCGACGGCCTGTTCGGTGAGGATTTCGAAGAGTTCGTTGACGTTGCAGAAGCCGGCGGGGCGCACCGGGATCCCATCCTCGAGCATGAGGAAGGCACCGCAGGAGCCCGGCCCGGTGAGCACGGGGGAGCGGATGGCGGGCAGGCTCTCCTGCTCGGCGCCACGCTCGAGCCAGACCCCCGCAGCCTGGGTGCCGAGTTCGGCCGGATGGGTGGCGCCGATCAGCTCGATGCGGGCGGCATCGATGCGCGCCGTGTTGCCGATGAGTTCGGGCTGCGGCTGGGGTGCGCGGCTGGCGGTGACCACGATCTCCGGCGCCGGCGGCATCTCCCCGGCGATGGCTGCCCAGGGCGCAGCAGCGGGGAGCAGCATGGCGCTTGCCAGGCGCCGCAACCAGCGGGCCGGCATGCCGGGCTGGCTAACGCTCGATCGCCGTGAGAACCACGCTGGGCGGGTCGGTCCTGCGCGAGTAGCGATGCAGTGACCCCATGTCGCGCAATGCGGCGTCGCGTTCGGCCCGCGTGGTGTACCAGTGCTCGGCATGCCAGCCCGGATCCACCAGTTTCATGATCGGATCCTCCGGGGCCGCGCTGACGCGGATGCCGAAGGGCCGCGCCTCGCCCGGCGGCCGCGTGGCGTTGTTGGGTTGCGAGATTTCCCCGGTCATCGATCCTCCGCCGCCCGGGCACGTCAGCCGAGCCAGGCGCGCAGTCTGCGGCCGAGCGGCTGCAAGGTCCAGCGCCAGAGGCGCGCCGCACCACTGGGTGAAGCGAGCAGGCGCCGCTGGCGCGCGCTGAGGTGTTGCGCGCAGTACTGGCGCTTGTGCTTGAGGAGATGGCGCAGGTCTTCGCGTGCCATGAGCCGGAAGAGCCGCCCGCGGCGTGGATCCCGCCAGGCGAGCTGGAAGTCGATCAGCGCGGGGGCGCCCGCCGGGGTGACCAGCCAGTTCGGTTCGCGGGCCAGGTCGTTGTGGGCGATGCCCCGGCGGTGCATGCGGGTGAGCAGGCGCAGCGCGGCGCGGAAATAGGCCGGGTCGCGCGGTTGCGCCTCGCGCAGAGTGAGGCCGGGGATGGCGCTGCGCAGGAGCCGGCGGCCATCCCAGCCGAGCAGGGCGGGGAAGCCGCCGAGCCCGGCCAGGGCATGCAGTGCCCGTGCCTCGCGTGCCGCCAGCCGGCGGGCGACGGCCCGGGCCCACCACCGCGCCTCGGCCGTGTCGCGGCAGGCGAGCGGGGGCTCGCCGGGGAGCAGTCTGACGGTACCGAGGATGGCAGTGCTCTGGATGCGCACATCAACCTGCCAGCAGGAGGGGGCTGGCGGAGAGTGTCGCCGGGCGGCGGCACGGGCGGCTACAGGTCCAGCCGAACGTTGTCGCCAACATCATCGGATTGTCCGGTGATGACGCTGGAAGTCAGGCCAGGCCGCTCTCAGGAGTTCCTGGATCGCCCCATGATTGACCTTGCCCGTTGGTGTTCGCAGCGTAGCTTCGGTCGGAAGGATGATGCTTGGAATCTTGTACGCCGAGAGCCTGTCCTTCAGGAAGCAGCCAAGGTCCGCTGGCAACCCAAGAGCCTCACTCTCGGTGGTAACGGTTGCGGCGATCTGTTCGCCGAACTCCGGATCGGGCAGCGCAAATGCCACGCAGTCGCGTATATCAGGATGTTCAAGCAGCACGTTCTCGATCTCACGAGGATAGACCTTGACCCGGCCGGTGTTGATGAGTTCATCCGTTCGGCCAGTCAGGTACAGATACCCGTCGATATCCAGATAACCCGCGTCACCTGGTGAAAACCAGTCTTCGCGCTGATCCTGCGACAGCTTATCCGCGCGTTCATGCAGTCGAAGGGCCGGCAGTTGTGTGGTCCTGACGAAGACTCTTCCGGTATTGCCCGGTGCACAAGAATGGCCGGTGGTGTCCCGGATTTCGACGGGTAACAGCGGGCGTCCTACGGTTCCAGGCCGATTGAGCCATTCGGTGCTCGAACACGAGGAAATGACATTGAGCTCGCTGCAGCCATAGGATTCCCACAGTACAGGGCCAAGCCATTCGATCATTCGACGCTTGGTATGCGGAGGGCAGGGCGAGCCAGTGTGCAGGACGTGGTTCAGGGAGGCTGCATCATGCTGGCGACGTTCCCATTCAGGCAAACGCAGCAGCCGGAAAAACATGGTAGGAACCATGTAGGCATGGTTAACCCGGTACCGCTCCACAAGACGCAGGAAGTCGAGAGCATCGAATTTGGTCATCAGCACGATATCGGCACCCTGATGCAGCGCATGCCGGAAGACGCCGTATTGCGCGCCGTGATAGAGCGGTGCGGTGACGATCGACCGATGGATGGGCGGGCGATCCTGATTACGGCGCACGGCGCGTGTGGTCCAGGGTTGTGAGTCGCTCCAGCTGATGACCTTTGGTGGCCCCGTGGATCCGGAGGTCAGGACGAGTGCTGGCATAGTGCGAGCGGTGGGCTCCAGCAGCTCTGGATTCTCCATCACGAGATCTTCCCAGTCGATACCGACATCGGCGTGCCATTGTGCAGGAGAGGTCACACCATACGAGGAAGCCAGCAGGGGAGGGGTGTCCAGGGTGACGATGAGTGTCCCTGCGGTGTGCAGCCTGACATTCTGAAGAGCGAACAGAAGGTCGCGATGCGCGATGACCACCTTCGGTGCCAGCTGCTTCAGCCAGGCGGCCAGTTCGGCGGTGGCCAGATGCCAGGGCACCATGACGCGTTGACCCTCTAGACAGCGGATGCACTCGACGGCCTCGATGAGGCGTGGTTCATTCCGCAGGAGGATGGCAATTGTGGCGCCACGACCGATGCCGTGCGCACGCAGGCCAGCTGCGGCGCGCGCACCTCGTTTGACCAGATCGCTGATGGCAAATGAAGACTGGTCGAAATGGATCCGGGACGCCATCCGGTCGACAGGCGTTGTCATCGCGATGTCCGGTTTACGGACTGGCATTGTGACTGGCCGGGCAGCAGAGATCCACGCATGGTTGCTATCTGCTGCTGTCGGGTTCTGCCTTTGTGTTGAGGTGCAAATACCCGCCGAACCATGAATTGGGTTGTCCAGTCTCTCCGCGAAGTGCCGGTGGCCCCGCTTCGATCCGATATTCGATGGTCCAGTAGCCCTCGACCTGGGTCACCTGACCCCGGGCGTCGGTCCTGATATACAGAACCAGATTGGATGGTCCGTGCCCGGGTGCCGTGGCCAGCAGCCCCACTCCTCCCGCACAGGCCATTCCGCGTTGATCATCCCGGCACTGGTAGTCAATCAGCGTCCAGTGGCCGACAGCGCCCGTATTGGTTTCATCGCCGATACTGCGGGTAATGGATGAGTCGCCAGGCTGCACCCATGTCGCCCGAGCCCAACGTCCATCGGTAGTGCTTCCCGCGTTGTCTGCAGGAAAGCACGTCGGTGGTGAGGTTTGGGTACAGATGCGGCGGGGGAAGCCACGCGATCCGATGATGTAATCAGTTCCGTCTGCAGCGTTCGTCACCGTTGCGGTTGCGGTGACGGCGTCGATGGAAAGACGAATGGCACGCCAACTTTCCACGATACGGGCTAACCGCGCGCTGTGTGGTGCCCGGGAGGTAACGCTACGTGCGCCTGGCCCCATGATCCATTGACCGGACAGGAGATCGTCCGTCGGCGATGAAGTGCCGCGGTCGTCGATCAGCATCGAGCCGGCCAAGGCGGGCGCATGACGTCCGTCGCCCGGTTCTGGAGTATGGTCTGGCGTGGCAGCCGGCGAGTTCACCGGGTAATAGACGCCATTCGCCAAGGGGCCGACCCACAAGAGTCGTGGGCCTGCGGCGGGCGATGGGCCATCGGCATACGAGCAGTTGACGCCGTAATAGAATGCCGATACTGCTGTGCAACCGTTGTCGGTGGCACCGCTCCAGTAGCCATGCAGTTGCGGCGGTGCCGGGGGCTCAGCAGCCAGAGGTGCCGCTGTTACCAGCAGATTTACCAGCAAGAGCCCCCCGAGCCCCACCACTGGCAACAGGCTCATGTTGGCTTGCTCATTCGATTGTGCCATTGTCTGCAGACAGGTGGTCGGATCATCGGATGGCCATGTCATGCGGGGCTTACCGTCGTGAAGCGCATCTTGACGATCATGGTCATTGCCTTGCTGGGTATGCTCGGCATGGGCTGGCTCTGGTTCCACCCAGATGATGTTCGTCGGGCCGGGGCAGTGATGCCTGCCGAGACATCCGTACGTCGGACCGATACAGCCGCGGCCTCCCCGGTGCCGGAAAAGCCCCGACTACCCGGATTACCGCGCAATTCTCTGCCGACTGCAAGGCCAGCTCCGGCAAGTCCGGCCATGGTGGTGGCTTTCACCAGGCCCTCGCCAGGCGCTGTCGTGGCGTCACCGGTCCAGGTCGAGGCGCGGGTGAGCGGGGTGCGTCTGGCGCCATCGGGAACGAGTGGTGGGGATGTCGCGCACCTCCATATACTTGTCGATCCGACCGATGCGCCATTGAAGGGTGTGCCGCTGATGCGCAGCCCGTCGAACCGGGGTTTCGATGATGGTGCGAGTGCTGGTGGCCTCGAACTGGTCCCCGGTGCCCATCGGCTGGTTCTGGTGCTGACAGATGGCCACCATGTTCCGTTCGATCCACCTGTCACATCCGCAGTCCTGCCCATTATGGTTACTGGGATGCCATAGGAGGTCCGCATGCTGAATCGACGCACGCTGTCTCTCTCGATGATCATGGCTTGCGTGTTGCCGCGTGGTGGCTTTGGCGATGATGAGTTCCCGACGTCACCGGCGCTTGAACTGTTCCATGCAGCAAGTTGTGGTTGCTGCAGGAACTGGGTGCGCTACATGGAAGACAGCGGCTTCTTGGTCCGCATCCGGTTGGTCGAGGACATCAAAGGAACCACTCGCAGCTTCGGTATTCCGGATGATCTGGCGGGATGCCACGTGGCACAGGTGGATGGATATCTGGTCGGTGGTCATGTACCGGTCGATGAGCTGCGGAAGCTGCTGACGAACCGCCCCCCCTGGAAGGGAATCTTCGTGCCGGGGATGCCCAAAGGCGCCCCGGGTCTGGAGGGGCCGGGGCAGGCACCCTATCAGGTGTTCGCTTTGGCACGGGATGGGTCACAGCACATGATTGCAACTTATCAACCAATCCCTGATGAATGACATCGCTGCACGTATTCGCCAGCCGAATGCACCAGGGCTGGTTTACGGTGGTGGCGGGGCCGGCGGGTTGATCCACGTGCCGCCCTGGAAGCCGCAGCCGAGTTCGAGTTCCTCTGGAGCACCTTCGTAGTAATTGATCTTCGTCGGTCCCTTGTCGCATGTGCCGACGAGGTGTTCCACGGGGCAAGCGCCTGGGCCTGGTTCTGCATCGCGGGTCCGCTGGCCATGATCCAGCGCCGCGCAGGCAGTGGCATCCGTCGGGGCCTCGCAAACCTGATAGGAACCATTATGGCCTTGCTGCCTGTATCGGCAATGGCCCGCGTCGGCATCGGCGCTGCCACACCAGGCCAGACAGAGGGTCAGCAAGAGAATTGATTGTCTGTTTGCCCGCATGGGAGCCCCCCCGGAACACAAGCGGATTTCGGCTGATCGTAACGAGACCGGCATTCCACGGCAACTGGTGCGGTTGACAACCATGGGGAATCTGACAGACTCGGGACACTCATGACATGGATGTCACCAGTTGGGGTCCCGTTTGGCTGAGGGGGGGATCGATGGTGATGCAGCCTGTCGTTCCAGCATTCCGCTGCTGGTTCTCCTGCCGCAATGAGTGGCTGTTCTCCGCGTTCGCTGCACTGTTGTTGCTGAATTTTGGCAGCTTCACGGTCTCCGGCTCAGCTCGTGCAGCCGTTGGCCGCTTGCCCGGCCAATTCAGTGTGACCTCAACCGGTGCAGCTACGTATGACATTGCGCTTGCCATTCCCGCAGGGATCAATGGCCTGACGCCGCAGATCGCTCTCCACTACAGCAGCACGGCTGGCGACGGGCCACTGGGTGTCGGTTGGTCCATTACGGGCCTCTCCGAGATCAGCCGGTGCAGCAAGACCGCCGCAACGAACGGAGCTGCGCAAGGCATTCATTTCGATACCACTGACCAGTTCTGCCTCGACGGCATGCCTTTGGTGAAGGAGGCTGGTGGCAGCAATTCCGCGGCGTACGGTGCAGACGGCGCTGTCTACCGCACCGAAGTGGATGCCTATATTCGCGTCATTTCACATGGCGCGATCGATGGTGGGCCACAGTATTTCGAAGCCCTGCAGCCGGATGGTCGCGTCTCTTTCTACGGAGACACTACGGATTCACGATTCCGTGTGCAGGTCACGCAAGGGACGGGTTCAGCGTATTACCGAACACGAACCTGGGCGCTGAATCAGGTGCAGGACAAGTTCTACAACTCGTTCCGCTACACCTATGGTGCATATTCTGGCGGTGAGTTCCTGGTTTCCAGCATCACCTGGACCGACCATTGTGCGAGCTACCGTTGTGCCGCTGCCAGTGCGACCGGGGCACGGTATCAGCTCGTTTTCACCTATGTCGATCGTGCTGCGGCTACCACACGGAGTGGATACCTGGCCGGTTCTGCCTGGAACCAGACCAAGCAGCTGCTGGGCATATCGGTGCTGCTTGACGATACGGTCATCGCCAGCTATCCGCTTACGTATGAAACTCCCACAGCGGCCACGAACCGCCTGCGCTTGTCCTCCGTCAAATGGTGTGCCGCCGGGTCCCCACTCGATTGCCGGCCGGCGACGACCCTGGGTTGGACCGGTGGTGCTGAGGGTTGGAATGCGAGTGTCTCGGCCACTGCTATCGTGGATGCAGGAACCGCGCGTTACGGCGATTTCGATGGCGATGGGCGTACCGACATGATTGGTGCTTCGGGCGGCAAATGGCGCGTTCGCTTTGGGCCATTCACGAGCGCATATGTCGTAACGAACTTTCAAATTGGGGTATGGTCCCAGGCGACACCCGGCGATTTCAACGGTGATGGCCGCACTGATTTGCTGTACCTGCCCTCGAATTCGTCCACATGGCGCGTGCTCCAGGCCGAGGGATCCGGACCGACAGACTGGGGCTTTCAGGAGTTCGATACGCTGATTCCCGGCCCGGCCGATACGGCCAACGGCATGAGCAATCCGCAGATCCTTGATTTCGATGGCGACGGGCTGCCGGACCTTCTCTATGTGCGTGGAGGCGTCGCCTACGAGCGCCGCAATGATGGTGCCCACTTTTCCGGGGGCTCTTCAGAAGTAGTGACAACCGGTTTCGAGGCCGTAGCGGCTTACTGGAATACGCCGTTATCCGATGGAAGTATCGGTGCCGCTGATTTCAATGGTGATGGTCGCGATGATGCGCTGGTGAGGTATCACCTGGCCGATGGAACCGACAACTGGTGTCCGTTCATCCGTGCGGAAACCGCGCCTGTGTGGAGTCCGAGCCAGTGTGTCTTGAACGCCGCTTCAGTCCAGACACTGGATATCAATGGCGATGGGCTGACGGACATTCTCTACCGTGAAGCTGGCAGCACTGGCCAATGGCGCACACGCCTGAGTACCGGAACATGGTTTGGCGCGAGTGCGCCGGTCGGCGTGTCCGCCGCGGATGTCTCTGCGTTTGTCGTGGTGGACTATAACGGCGATGGTCGGGATGATCTGGTTCGGGCGAATGGTGCCAATAGCGCAATCTCGACGAGCTATGACTTTGTCGCGATGCTGTCTACCGGAGCTGGCTACAGCAACTCGGCAGCCCAGGAGCGCGGGTTCAATCTGGACTTCTGCCCCAGGAATGCAGCTGTGCTTATTGCTGCGGATATTCGTGGGACGGGGCAGTCTGATATTGGCTGCATCGGATCCGCGTTTGGTTATGACGAGCTTGACTTCCTACGCCGTAACGGTATGGCCCCTGCTGACCTCGTGGAGTCGATCACCGACGGCCAGGGAAATGCGATTGCAGCCGTCACCTACAAGCGAATTTCCGATGATTCTGTTTACACGGCAAGTACCACCCAGGGCATGCCCTTGCCGGTACCTGGTGCCGATGGCGACTATCGCCTGCGCGGCGGCACTTCCGTGATGGTGGCATCTTATCAGGCGAGCGATGCCATTGGCGGCATGTACACCACCTCATACCACTACTGGAATGGTTACGCCAACGGTCGTGGCCGCGGCTTTCTGGGATTTGCGCAGGTCTCGGCTGATGACGGTCGGGCCGGAGCGCCGACAGCGGTTACGCAGTATCGGCTGGATTTTCCGCTGTCGGGACGCCTGCGGTCGAAGACAATCTGCCCCGACCAGACCAGTTGTGCAACCGATGGCACGACCAGACGGTTATCCACTGTCAATGCAACCTGGCAGGTGGGTATCACCCATCGCAATTCGGCTTATGATCCGGAGTATCACCAGGTGGCGCCAGCCGGCCGCACGACGACGGAATACAAACCCGGTGATGGAACATCGGCAATGCGCGTGAGCGTTCAATCGATCACCAGCTGGAATTGGAGCCTGGGTGCGCCACTGGCGCAGACCGCACAGATCAATGGGGTGGGCAGTACGCAATGGACGACGACGCAGGCATTTGTCTACGGGGATGACGGGCTGGCCGGCAATGGCAATTGGTGTCTCGGACAGCCTACGCGTGTGGACGAGACCCGTGGCGTGACCGGTGCGCCGTCCGAGACCCGGACGCAATGGACGACCTATTACGCCAATTGCACGCCGCAGACGCGCAAGATCGGGGTGAGCGGCGATGCCTACAGCCGGCTCCTCAGTACGATGAGCTACGATACCTTCGGTAATCTCGCCGATCTCCGCGAGCGGTCCGATGCAGCACCGGCAGGCAGCATCGATCCGGTCAGCGGCAACTACCTGATGGAGCATCACACGACGTTCGAGTACGCTGCAGATGCTTCCGGAGCCGGTGCGGGATATCACCTCACGACCGTCAACAAGGTCAGTGCTGAGGCAACCACTGACAGCTGTGGAGGGACGATACCCGCAGTTACCGTGCCCACCCGCTACACCTGGAATTTTGCGGTCGGAAAACCGGCATCCGAAACGAGCCCTGGCGGGCAGGTGACACAGTGGACCTATGATGCATTCGGGAGGAAGCTGGCGGAAAACCAGGTCACATTGGGCTCCTCGACGAGCTTCGATTACCTCGCTTGCGGCAGTTGTTTTACAGCCCATGGCACGTATCGGGTTCATGTGACGACGACCGGTGGGCAGGTTTCGGATCTGTTCTTTGACTCCCTGGATCGGCAGGTGGGTACCTCAACGGTGCTCATCGACGGCCGTGAGAGCCGGCAGGCCGTCCAGTACAATGCACTCGGGCAGGCAAGCAGCCGTAATGTGCCCTATATCAATGGTGCACAGTCCCCGTTCAGCGTCACCTACCAGTATGATGATATCGGTCGGCTGATTCAGTCCAATGGCCCAGTCGATCAGAGTACGCCGACGGGCGCCATTACGACGTATGCCTACAATGGTCTCGACCTCACGGTCACCGATGCGGAGAATCGCCAGCGCGTTCTGAAATACAACGCAGACGGCACCCTTGCGCAGGTGACTGAACGGAATCCTGCCGCCCTCGACAGCGTGACAGACTACGGATACACGCCATTTGGCCTGCTGGCCAGGATAACGGACCCGGGCAACCTGAATGGGACACGCGCGGAAACGACATTCCTTTATAACGGGAGGGGCTTCATGACCTCCCGTACCGACCTTGATCGCGGCCAGACGCAGTTCGATTATGACGCGTTCGGCAACCTGGAAATGGAGGCGCGGGCCAACGGCACCCGGACCATCACCTCATACGATGCACTGGGGCGCCGCTCGATCCGGGTCGACAAGACTGCCGCCGGGGCCGTGGAACAGGATACGCGCTGGCAATACCAGACGTCTGGACCAGGACTCGGTCAACTGCAGGAGGAATGGTCAGTCGATTTCTTCAGGCGGCAGTATCTCTACAACAGCCGCGGACTGGTGCAACGCCGTACGGTAGCCACCAGGATTGGCTCGGCCACTTATGGCTTTATTACGGAATTCAGCTATGACGCTTACGGCCGCCTGGCCACGGTGGGCTACCCCGTCGCCGGTACCGCGGGCCGCAGCGAATTCACCTACAGTTATGCGAACGGTTATCCGAAGGCGGTGTGCCAGTCATCCGCTGGCGCGTGCCTCCATGCGATCTACACTGTGGATACCGCGGGCCAGTCCGCTTCCGATGCACTGGGCCGTGTCACCTCGGCCTGGTTCGGTGCACCCGGAGCAGGCCCCGTGGAGACCTATTCATACGATCCAGCGAACCTCCAGCTGACCCAGATCGCAACGACGGACCCTTCTGCCCCGGGCAGCTACCTGCAGTACCTGGGGTTCGCCTGGGACAAGACCGGCAACCTCAAAGGCAGGACCACGGCATCTGGCCCGGCGCTGACGGGGCTGATCAGCGAATCACTGGGCTATGATGCACTGAACCGCCTGGCCAGTGTGACACGCACTGCCGGCGGCCAGGATACGGTGACGATGCAGCTGAGCTACGAGCCCAACGGCAACATCAGGACGAAGATGGGCACGGGCAACGAGGTGGGCACCTACAGCTATGGCACGGGTGCCGGCGGGGCCAGCGGCGGCGGCCCGCATGCGGTGGTGGGCATCGCCGGTG
>JADYZO010000052.1 GCA_020853135.1 Gammaproteobacteria bacterium | reverse complement strand
TGGGGCGCGATGAGCTGCACGCCCACGGGCAGGCCCTGGGGATCGAGCCCGACCGGAACCACCACGGCAGGCAGCCCCGCGACGGTGGCCAGCGCACACCAGAACACCTGCTGCATGCAGGCGCGGTCCTGCCCGCCCAGCCGGATGCTGCGCGCCTCGAAGGGGCGCCGATCATGGGGCAGCGCCGCGGTGGGCGCGACCGGGGTCAGCAGCACGTCGTGGTCGCGGAAGAACCCGTCCCAGGCCGCACGGTAGCGCTCGCGCTCCTCGCAGGCGCGCAACCAGTCCCGGTGCGATTGCGTGACGGCTGCCGGCATGGCCGCGAGCGGACTCCAGGGCGCGGCCGGATCGGCACGGCGCGCGGCAGCGGCGAAGGCGCGGTAGACGGGCTCGGGGAAGCCGCCGCTCATCTCGCCATACATGAGCTGGAAGAACACCCGGAAGTGCTCCTCCGGATCGAAGCCCGGGCGCGCGGTCTCATCCACGGCCACGCCCGCGGCGCGCAACGCCGTCACCGCACGGGCGATCACCGCGGCCACGCCGGGCTCGACCGGGCAGTTCGCATCATCCAGCCAGGCCGCCACCCGCAGTTGCCGCGCAGGCGCCCGTGCTGGCGGCAGCACGAGGCGCCAGGCCGCGGCCTCGGGCGTCACCGGGCCTGCCAGCACATCGAGGGCCAGGCGCAGGTCGGCGACGCAGCGCGCCATCGGGCCGGCGGCCAGCAGGTCGGGACGGCGCCGGTCGCCGGGCCTCGGCCCGAGCGCGCCAGCCGTCGGCACCACGCCCAGACCCGGCTTGAGCGAACAGACCCCGGTGAAATGCGCGGGGATGCGCAGCGACCCGGCGAGGTCGGTGGCGATCTCGAGCGGCACGACACCGGTGGCGAGCGCGACCGCGGCCCCGCCGCTCGATCCGCCCGGCGTGCGCTGCGCATCCCAGGGATTGCGCGTGGTGCCGAACACCCCGTTGAAGGTCTGCAGGTCCAGCGAGTACAGCGGCACGTTGCTCTTGCCGATGACGATGGCACCCGCATCGATGAGACGCTGCACGGCGGGTGCGGTGTGCGCGGGACGGTAGTCGCGCAACTCCGGCGCGCCGTTGACGGCCGTGAAGCCCGCGACCTCGAAGCAGTCCTTCACCGTCATGGGCAGGCCATGCAGGGGCCCCGGCGCCGCACCCGAGCGGCGTGCGGCATCCGCCGCGCGTGCCTGCGCCAGCGCAGCAGCGGCATCGACGGCCACGATGGCATTGAACCGCGGGTTGATCTGCGCGATCCGCGCGAGCGCGCGCCGGACCAGCGTCTCGCTGCTGACGCTGCCCCCGGCCAGGGCTGCCAGCAGTTCACCGGCCGGGGCGTAGGTGGCGTTGCCGGTCACGGATTCGCAGCGGCCGCAGCCAGCGCCGGGCCGTGCCTCAGGACTCGTCGAGGAAATAGAGCGCGATGACCTCGGCGACGCAGGCGGGCTTCGCCTGGCCTTCGATCTCGATGGTGTTCTCGAGGATCACCTGCAGCGCGCCGGCGCGCTTCTGCGCCTGGAGCAGCACGCTGCGCAGGCGCACGCGGCTGCCGGCCGGCACCGGATTCTTGAAGCGCACCTTGTTGAGGCCGTAGTTGATGGCCCGCTGCAGGGTCGGCATGGTGACCAGCCTGTCCATGAGCGCCGGCAGCAGCGACAGCACCAGGTAGCCATGGGCGATGGTCTGGCCACCGGGCATCGCCGTGCGGGCACGCTCGGTGTCCACATGGATCCACTGGTGATCGTCGGTGGCCTCGGCGAAGCGGTTGATCCGCTGCTGGTCCACCAGCACCCAGTCGGAGACGCCGATCTCCTGGCCGACGAGCGCCTTGGCGTCCTCGATGGTTCTGACGATACGCGGGCCCATGCGTCGAGGCTCCTTCAGCCAGCCAGCGCGGCGAGGAACTCGCCACGGATGCGGTCATCATTCTGGAACACGCCGAGCATCTCGGTGGTGACCATGCGCACATTCGTGCGGTGCACGCCACGGGTGGTCATGCACTGGTGCCGTGCCTCCACCATCACGGCGACACCGCGTGGTTCGAGGACGTCGTTGATGCAGCCGGCGATCTCCGCCGTGAGCCGCTCCTGGACCTGCAGGCGCCGGGTATACGCCTCCACCACCCGCACCAGCTTGCTGACCCCGGCGAGGCGCCGGTTGGGCAGGTACGCGAGGTGGATGCGGCCGAGAATCGGCGCCATGTGGTGCTCGCAGTGGGATTCGAAGTCGATGTCGCGCAGGGTCACCACCCGGTCGTACTGCCCGACCTGCTGGAAGGAACTGCCGAGCAGCTTGTGGGGATCCATGCCGTAGCCGGAGAACCAGTCCCCGAAGCAGCCGACCACGCGCGCCGGCGTCTTGCGCAGGCCCGGCCGGTCCGCGTCCTCGCCGATCCAGCGCAACAGCACGCGGATCGCCTCCTCGGCCTGGGTCCGCGTGGGTGGTCGCGACTTCGTGGTGGTACGCATCAGCTGCTGCCTCGTATCCAGGTTCCTAGCGTGCCGGGTGGTTCACAGCGGACGGCGCGAGGCGGCGCAGGTCCTCGCGCGTGTTGATGCTGTCGAGCTGGTCCACGGCCGGTGCCTGGAGCAGGACTGGCCGGCCCGCCTCAAGCCATCCACGCGGGCTGGTGTTCCCGCCCCCGGCCACCTGGCGCTGGAACCGCGCAAGCGTAGCCGGTTCATAGATGGCGCACAACGGTTCGGGCCGGTCGTCACGGGGGCTGCGAAACGCCGTCGCATCCCGCGCGGGATCGCGCGCCGCCACCAGCCGCGCGAGGTCCGCCTCGCCCACGCCGGGGAGGTCGCAGGCCATCACCAGCCAGGCCGCGTGTGGCTCGGCGGCGTGTGCGGCGAGGATGCCCGCCGCAGGGCCGCTGCCATCCGCCCCGTCGATCACCAGCCGGAAGCCCCTGCGCAGGGCATCGCCCGCCTGGTCCGGCCGGATGGCCACGCGCACATCGGGCAGCAGCGTGCCGAGCAGCGCCACCGTGCGTGCCAGCATCGGCAGGCCGCCGAACACCACCGCCGCCTTGTCCGTGCCCAGCCGTTCGCTGCGCCCGCCAGCCAGCACCAGGCCGAGCAGCGGCGGCGCGGGCTCAGCCATGCGCGGGCGTGGCCACGCCGGAATCGCCCTTGCCGCCGGTCTTGGCGAGCAGCCTGACCTCGCTGATCACCATGTCGTGGGAGAGTGCCTTGCACATGTCGTAGATGGTGAGCGCAGCGATGGCAGCCCCGGTGAGCGCTTCCATCTCCACGCCGGTGCGATGCTCGACCCGCACCTGGCAGTCGATGACCGCATGGCCGTCCTCCGCCATGCGGATGGCGATCTTCACGGCATCGAGCGGCAGCGGGTGGCAGAACGGGATCAGCTCATGGGTGCGCTTGGCGGCCATGGTCCCGGCGATGATCGCCGTCTGGAACACCGGCCCCTTGGGTGTGTGCAGCTCGCCTCCCGCAAGGCCGGCACGCACCACTTCCGGCAGCAGGATGCGCGCCCGCGCCTGCGCGCTGCGCCGGGTCACCGGCTTGCCGCCCACGTCCACCATCGTCGGCTGGTTGTCGGCATCGAGGTGGGAAAACATCGG
Organism: Gammaproteobacteria bacterium; assembly: GCA_020853135.1. Classification (GTDB taxonomy): domain Bacteria; phylum Pseudomonadota; class Gammaproteobacteria; order Steroidobacterales; genus QUBU01. The sequence goes on along the minus strand of JADYZO010000052.1, from coordinate 6,304 downwards.
CTGATTATAGGCCCGCTGCGCCGCGCCTGCCGGCCCGGGAAGGGCTTGACCGACCTGCTATCATTTTCGCATGGCCCGCACGATCATCGACAAGCTCTGGGACGAGCACCTGGTGGCTGACCTCGGCAACGGCGCCAGCCTGCTCTACATCGACCGCGTCTTCCTCCACGAACGCACCGGCAGCGTGGCCCTCAAGGAGCTGGCTGCGGCAAACCGCCGCGTACGCAACCCCGAGCAGGTGTTCTGCACGATGGACCACATCGTCGATACCCTGCCCGGGCGCGGCGATGCCACCCGCATGCCGGGGGGCGGCGAGTTCATCACCCAGACGCGGGCGGCCGCCCGCGCCGCGGGCATCACGCTCTTCGACATCGGCGATGACCGCCAGGGCATCGTGCACGTGGTCTCGCCCGAACAGGGCATCGCGCTGCCAGGCGTGACCCTGGTCTGCCCGGACAGCCACACCTGCACGCTGGGCGGCATCGGCGCCCTCGCCTGGGGCATCGGCTCCACCGAGGCCGAACATGCACTCGCCACCAAGACCCTCGCGGTGCGCAAGCCGCGCAGCATGCGCATCGACTTCCGCGGCCGGCTGGCGCCGGGCGTCACCGCGAAGGACATGATCCTCGCGCTGATCGGCGCCCACGGGGCCTCGGGCGGAGTGGGCTATGCCATCGAATTCGCCGGCGAGGCCGTGCGCGCGCTGCCGGTCGAGGCCAGGCTCACGCTCTGCAACATGGGTGTGGAATTCGGTGCCTGGACCGTGATCATCGCACCCGACGAGGCCGTGTTCGACTACGTGCGGGGCCGCCCCTACGCACCGCAGGGCCAGGCCCTCGACCAGGCCATCGCCAGCTGGCGCGCGCTGCACAGCGATGCGGGCGCGCGCTTCGACCGGGAACTCACCCTGGACTGCTCGACACTGGCACCGCAGGTCACCTGGGGCACCAGCCCGCAGCACGAGACCGGCATCGATGGCGCGGTGCCCGACCCGGCGCTGGAGGCCGATGCCAACCGCCGGCAGGCCATGGAACGCGCGCTGGCCTACATGGGGCTGGAACCGGGCACCCGCCTGGCGGGGCTGCCGATCCAGGGTGCCTTCATCGGCTCGTGCACCAACAGCCGCCTGTCGGACCTGCGTGCCGCGGCGAAAGTGCTCGAGGGACACAAGGTGGCGCAGGGCGTGCGCGCGGTCTGCGTGCCAGGCTCGTCGCAGGTGAAACTCGCCGCGGAACGCGAAGGCCTCGACCGCATCTTCCGCGAGGCCGGCTTCGAGTGGCGCGAATCGGGCTGCTCGATGTGCTTCTACGCGGGCGGGGAGAGCTTCGGCTTCGAGGAGCGCGTGGTGTCGAGCACCAACCGCAACTTCGAGAACCGCCAGGGGCCGCGCACCCGCACGCACCTGGCGAGCCCCGTGACGGTGGCCGCCTCCGCCATCGCCGGCCGGCTCACTGACGCCCGCCACCTGGCGGGCTGAACATCGCGGACTGGTCACCATGGAAAAGTTCACCCGCATCACCGCCGTCGCCGCCCCGCTCCTGCGCATCAACGTCGACACCGATGCCATCATCCCCAGCCGCGAGATGAAGACCGTGGGCAAGACGGGCCTCGCCGCCGGGCTGTTCGCCGGCTGGCGCTACCAGGCATCCGGCAGCCGCGTGGAGGAACCCGGCTTCGTGCTCAACCGCGAGCCCTACCGGCACGCGCGCATCCTGCTCTCGGGCGCCAACTTCGGCTGTGGATCCTCGCGCGAGCACGCGGTCTGGGCGTTGCACGAATGGGGCATCCGCGCCATCATCGCCCCGAGCTACGGCGCCATCTTCGCCGGCAACTGCGTGCGCAATGGCATCCTGCCCGTGGTGCTGGACTACGCGGTGGTGGAGGAACTGGCGCGGCAGGTGGAGGCCGATCCGGCCAGCCGGCTGGTGAGCGTGGACCTGGTGGACTGCGCAGTCACGGCGCCGGACGGCACCCGGCACCCGTTCACGATGGCCGCCGCGGACCGCGACATGCTGCTCGAGGGACTCGATGGCATCGCGCTCACCCTGAAGCGCGATGACGAAATCCTCGCCTTCCAGGGCCGCGACCGCCTGCGCCGGCCCTGGATCTACCTCTAGGATCCTGTCCGCGGAAGACCGGGCCTGTCGCGCATCACTCGGGTGCCGCTGCCCCTGCGCCGTGCATCGGGAAGCTGGCCAGGATCTGCGCGACTGCGGCATCCACGGCACGGGCCGGATTGTCGCGGACCTGCTGCGTGATGCGCCCCTCGGCCACACCCTGCCAGACCAGCGCCTTGCGCGTCGCATCGACGACGTCGATCACCAGCGTGCCCTGCCGGTAGTTGGTGGTCTCGATGTCGTAGGGGTAGCCGGTCCAGGCGCCGTACATGCCGTAGCGGTAGCCGTAGTAGCCGAAGCCCGCAGTGACGCTGGGGTTGCTGCGGATCTCGGTTTTCTCCACGACGTTGACGTTGAAATTGATGCGCAAGCCGGGGCTGGCCTCATCGTAGGCGAAGCCCCGGGCTTCCAGCTCGCGCCGCGTGGCTTCCTTGAGGCGCGCGCTGAGCAGCGTCGAATACCCGGCCGTGTCGGTGGCCAGCGGCTCGAAGAACCCGAAGCTGCGATAGGCAGCGACATTGACCGCCGGATCACCGTCGACATGGATCTGCGGCCCTGATGCGCAGCCACCCAGCAGCGACAGCAATGCGACTCCGAGCGCCACCCTGACGATCATGGCCCGCATGACAGACTCCTTGCTACGCACCGCCGCCAGTCTGCACCGCCGACGGCACCGGCGACAAGCCGGGCGCACGGCCGGCGGCGCCTATTCGGCGCCGACGATGCCCTGCTCCACCATGGCAGCGATCTGCGCTGCACTGTAGCCCGCTTCCGCGAGCACCTCGCGGCTGTGCTGGCCGCGCCGCGGCAGGTCACGCTGCACGCCGAAGCGGTGGCCGTCCATCTCCAGCGGCAGGGCCGGCAGCCGGGTCTTCTCGCCCCTGCGCTCGCCGTCCGTGATGGTCATGGGCAGCAACCCGCCGCTGGCCACCAGGTGCGGATCCTCGAAGAGCTGCTCGGGCCGGGCGATGGGCGCGAACGGCAGGCCGGTCTTCTCGAGCTTGGCCATCAGCTCCTGCTTGCCGTACTTGAGGAACGTCGCCTTGATCACCGGCAGGATGCGCTCCTTGTGGGTCACGCGGTCGTTGTTGGTGTCGAGGCTGCGGTCGGCGGCCAGCTCGTGCAGGTCGAAGGCCTCGCAAAGGAGCTTCCACTGCTTGTCGCTCACGACGCCGACGAACACCTGCTCGCCATCGGCGGTGTCGAACACCTGGTAGATGGCCCAGGCGGACACGCGCACCGGCATCGGCGCGGCGGCCTTGCCGGTCACGGCAAACTGGGCCATGTGCTGGCCGACGAGGAACACCGTGCTCTCGTAGAGCGAGGCGACGACATACTGGCCGCGTCCGGTGGCCTGGCGCTGGTAAAGCGCGGCGATCACGCCCAGCGCACCGAACATGCCGCCCTGCACGTCGATCACCGAGGTGCCTGCGCGCAGCGGCTTGCCCGGCGGGCCGGTCATGTAGGCGAGGCCACCCATCATCTGCGCCACCTCGTCGAGCGCCGTGCGCTCCTCGTAGGGGCCGCTGAGGAAGCCCTTCTCCGAGCAGTAGACGAGGCGCGGGTTGCGCGCACCCAGCGCCGCGTAGCCGAGGCCGAGGCGGTCCATGGTGCCGGGACGGAAGTTCTCGATCAGCACGTCGGCCTTGTCGACCAGCCGCAGCACCGCCTCCTTGCCCGCGGCCGCCTTCAGGTCGACGCACAGGCTGCGCTTGTTGCGGTTGTACATGGGGAAGTAGCCGGCACCCGAGCCCGGCAGCAGGCGGGTGCTGTCGCCCTCGGCAGGCTCGATCTTGATGACGTCGGCGCCCAGATCCGCCAGCATCAGCCCGGCGGCCGGCCCCATCACCATGTGGGTGAACTCGATGACCCGCACCCCGGCCAGGGGGAGTGCCTGCTTGCCTGACATGGAAATCCTCTGTCGCTGAAGGTTGGCGGAAGCGCCGGGGCACCCCGCGGGGCCGTGGATTATCGCCCACGCCGGCCCCATATAGAATAGAGGCCCTGGCGCCACCCGCCGGCCCTGCCGCGCATCCCCGGAGACCGACAGCCATGCAAGAGAGCAATGACATCGACGTGCTGGTCAGCGAAGTGGGCCCGCGCGACGGCCTGCAGAGCATCAAGGCCATCATGCCGCTCGCGGCCAAGAAGGCCTGGATTGCGGCCGAGGCGGCCGCCGGGGTCCGCGAGATCGAGGTGGGCTCCTTCGTGCCGGCAAAACTGCTGCCGCAGCTCGCCGACACGGCCGAGGTGGTGCGCTACGCGCGCACGATTCCGGGCCTTGCGGTGCTCGCGCTGGTGCCGAACTTCAAGGGCGCCGAGCACGCCATCGAGGCGGGCGCGCACAAGATCGCCCTGCCCCTCTCGGCCAGCGAGACCCACAGCAAGGCCAACCTGCGCAAGACCCATGACGAGGTCATCGAGGAGGTGCGGCGCATCGCCGGCCACATTCGCGGACTGCCCGCAGGGAAGCGCCCCGGGTTCGAGGGCAACATCTCGACGGCCTTCGGCTGCACGCTGGAGGGACCGGTGCCCGAGCGCAAGGTCGTCGAACTCGCCCGGCGGCTGATGGATGCCGGCGTCGACGACGTGGGGCTCTCCGACACCACCGGCTACGCCAACCCCGCGCAGCTGCGCCGGCTGGTCAAGCTCGTACGCGCCGAGGTCGGCCAGGACCGGCTCACCAGCGTGCACCTGCACAACACCCGCGGCCTCGGGCTGGCGAACGCGCTCGCGGCGCTGGAGGAAGGCATCACCACGCTCGACAGCTCGCTCGGCGGGCTGGGCGGCTGCCCCTATGCACCCGGCGCCAGCGGCAACATCGTCACCGAGGACCTGGTGTTCATGCTCGATGCCATGGGGCTGCGCACCGGGATCGACATCGAGAAGCTGCTTGCGGTGCGCCAGATCCTCGCCGGGGCGCTGCCGGGTGAGGCCCTGTATGGCTTCACGCCGGACGCGGGCCTGCCCAGGGGCTATGCGCCCGGCGGCTGGGGTGTGCGCGCCGGATGAGAAAATGGGGGCGCTTTCCTGCGGGAAGCGCCCCCGCCGCTCAGTAGCGGAAATTCAGGTCGAGCTGCAGCCGGTCGTAATCAGCCCTGCTGCCCTGGTTCCTGCCGGTCTCGTTGATGAAGTACGCGAAGGCCATGCTGGTCCGGCCGGTCAGCGCATAGGCCCCGCGCAGGATGTGGCCCCGGTTGTCGGTGCCGCCACCGCCGACGTCGGAGTCGGTCCACAGGCCGAAGACCGCATCGCGCTCCAGGTCCTGGTAGGCATATGACAGCTCCCAGCTGCCCCTGGCCTTCGCCGCCCCGAGCTGCGCGCCGGCGGCCCAGCCGGTATCGAACGCATCGGCGTCCAGGTTGCGCACGTGGTCGACGAACACGCTGGCAGGCAGGCCGAGCAGCCGGAAGCCGAGCTCGGCGAAGCCTTCCAGCTCACGGTAGTCGTACCGGTAGCGGCCGCCGCCATCGACACTGTTGCCGTAGTACCGGGCCGGCTTGCCCGACACGACGTAGAACGCCCCCTTGCCGGCGGTGTTGAGGTCGTAGTAGCCGGCACCAAGCGTCAGCTTCACCCCGTCGGTCACCGGCCAGGCCAGGCCCAGCTGGCCACCGGCCGCGAAGGCCTTGTTGCCGTCGCTGTCGCTCTCGAGCCAGGTGCCGAGCAGGTTCGCGAAGAACCGGCCATCGCTATAGCTCAGGCCAAACCCTTCCGGGTTCAGGTCCGGATCCCAGATCAGCGCATTGCGGCCCGGGCGGTACAGGTTGTTGCGGAACTTGCCGCCGAGGACATGCAGCCCGGGCCGTGCCGTCCAGTCGAACCAGGCCAGGTCGAGGTAGATGCTCTTGCCCGAGCCACCGTTGCCGAGCGTCTGGTTGCCGGACACCGGATCGCCATCCTGCCGTGTCGACAGGCCGAAGCCGACCTCGAGGTTGTCCTGCGGCCGGGCGGCAAGCGCCAGGCGGGCACGGATACGCTCGCGGTTGCGCTCGTCCCTGTACTCCTGGTCGATGTTCTCGTAGCGCATGCGGAAATCCCCCTGCAGGGACACCTTGTCCGCCCAGGACGACGCCGCGGGTCCGGAGGCTGCAGCACCTGGCACGGCAGCGACGGCGGCGGGTGGCGTTGCGGCCTGCGCGTTCCTGACCTTCTCCGCGGCCAGCTGCTGTTCCAGATCCGCGAGT
>JADYZO010000051.1 GCA_020853135.1 Gammaproteobacteria bacterium | reverse complement strand
GTCAGTGAATCGCGCGTCTGCCAGATCCATGGCCAGGCGCTGGTGCGGCTGCGCGCGCAGCTGCAGGACTGGATGACCACGAAGGCCGCCACCTGACATGGACCCGTTGACGACAACCGGCGTCGTGCTGGCACTGGTCGCGCTGATCGGCGGCAGCATCCTCAAGGGCGCGGGCGTCAGCTCGCTGGCGAACCCGGCCGCGTTCGTCATCGTCTTCATCGGCACCCTGGCCTCCAGCCTGGTGCAGACCCCGAAGGACACCTTCCTGCGCGCCTGGAAGATCTTCCCCTGGATCTTCAAGCCACCCGTGGAGGACACCGGCGCGCTCATCGCCAAGATGGTCGAGTGGAGCGAGACCGCCCGCAAGCAGGGGCTGCTTGGCCTGGAACCGGCGCTGGAGAAGGAGCCCGACGAGTTCGCGAAGAAGGCCCTGCAGATGCTGGTCGACGGCACCGAGCCCGAGAAGATCCGCGAGACCATGGAGCTGGAACTGCTGTCCAGGGAAAAGGCCAACACCCAGAGTGCCAAGGTCTTCGAGGGCCTCGGCATCTACGCCCCGACACTCGGCATCATCGGCGCGGTGCTCGGCCTGATCGCCGTCATGAAGAACCTCGCCGACCCGAGCAAGCTCGGCCACGGCATCGCCGCGGCCTTCACCGCCACCATCTACGGCATCGGCCTCGCCAACCTGTTCTTCCTGCCCACCGCCAACAAGCTCAAGGAGATCATCAAGGCGCAGAGCCGCGCCAAGGAGATGGTGCTCGAAGGCATCATTGCCATCGCCGAGGGCGAGAACCCGCGCAACCTGGAGGTCAAGCTGAAGAGCTACGTCGCCTGACGCGGCTGCGCCTGAACTCCCATGCGACACAAGCACGAACACGAGGACCATGTGAACCACGAGGCCTGGGCCATCCCCTACGGCGACCTGATCACGCTGCTGCTGGCCTTCTTCGTGGTGATGTACGCCGTCTCCTCCGTCAACGAGGGCAAGTACCGGGTACTGTCGGATTCCCTGAGCGCCGCCTTCCGCGGCACGCCCAAGACCACTGCGCCCATCGAGATCGGCGACAAGGTGATCAAGGTGAAGCGCGACGACACGGTAGCAGGGCTGACCCCCTCGCAGGCGATGAAGCTGCCGGGCCAGAACGAGCGCGACCAGAAGAGCCTCGTCGAGCAGTTCAACAAGATGGGCCGCAACATCGCCACCGACGGCGGGGAAGGGCCGGGCCTGCGCCAGCTGGCCGAGCAGGTCGAGCAGGCCATGGCCTCGCTGATCAGCAAGGACCTGGTGACCGTGACCCGCAAGCCGCTGTGGGTCGAGGTCGAGATCAAGACCGACATCCTGTTCCCGAGCGGCAGCGCCGAGATCCAGCCGCAGGCCGTGGCGATCCTCGACGGCATCGCCGGCATCCTCAAGCCGCTCGCCAGCCCGATCCGCGTCGAGGGCCATACCGACAACCGCCCGATCCGCACCCCGCAGTTCCCCTCCAACTGGGAGCTCTCCGCCGCGCGTGCCGCGCGCATCGTGCGCCTGTTCGAGGAGCGCGGCATCGCGCCCGAGCGCATGAGCGTCGCCGGCCAGGGCGAATACCAGCCGGTGGCCGACAACGCCACAGCCGAGGGCCGCAACCGCAACCGGCGCGTCACGCTGGTGATCCTCGACGTGCCTGCCGGCGCGCCCGTGCAGCCGGCGCCGCCGCCCGCGGCCGGCGCACCGGCCGCCACCACCGCAACCGGGGAGGCAGCACCATGACGCCCATCGAACAGGTCGGGCCACCCACGCCCGGCAACTGGGTCCGCCGCCCGGACAGCCGCGTCCGGCGCGACAGCCCGGCGCCCGACCGGAAGCGGCGCGAACAGAAGCAGGACCGCGACGGGCGGGGCTCCGGCCCCGCGCCCGACGGCCACGAACACATCGTCGATGAACTTGCCTAGGGGGACTCACTCATGATCAGCGATTTCACGTACCTCATGGCCGCTGCGGCCGCGATCCTCGCCACCAGCCTCGTGCTGGCCGTCGCGGGCCTCGCGTTCGGCTGGCGCGCGGCACGCCGCTCCGCCACCGCGCTGGCCACGGCGCAGATCACCGGCATGCGGCTCGCGGATGCCGAGGCGGCACTGGCCGCCTGCACCGGCCGCCTGCAGGACCTGCTGGCCGAGCGTGAACGCGCCACCGCGGTACCGGCACGGCCCGGCCTGCGCCAGGCGGTGGCGCTGTCGCGCCACGGCGCCAGCACGGATGAGCTGGTCGCCACCTGCCGCATCGGGCAGAGCGAGGCGCGCCTGATCCAGATGCTCTACGGCAGCACGAAAGCGGCCGGCGCGGCGCCGGCCGGTGACATCCACTGACGAATGGAACCGCAACAACAATGCCAACGCCACAGACGACCACCGGAGTGTCCACCATGAGCCCGATCCCGGAAAAAATGCTGCAGCGGCTGAAGACCTGCACCAGCTTCCCGACCCCGCCGGCGGTGGCCATGCAGGTCATTGCGCTGGCCCAGGACCCCGAGATCGACCTTGCCCGGGTGGCCGACACGGTCAGCGGCGACCCCGCGATCGCCGCCAAGGTGATGCGCATCGCCAACTCGGCCATGTACGCGCGCCGGCGCCAGAGCACCAACCTGCGTCAGGCACTGATCGTGCTCGGGCTGAACGCGACGCTGACCCTGGCCCTGTCCTTCACGCTGGTCAGCGCCCTGCGCAAGGACGCCTCGAAGGGCTTCGATTTCACCGCGTACTGGAAGCGCGCCATCCTCGCCGCAACCTGGGGCAAGCTGCTGGCGACCGAGTTCGGGCGGCGCGACGCCGAGGAGGTATTCCTCGCCGCGCTCCTGCAGGACATCGGCATGCTGGCGCTCGACAAGCTGGCGCCGGACACCTATGCCGGCATCTCGCCCTTCCGGCTCGAGCACGGGCGCGTCAGCCAGCACGAGCAGAGCTGCGTGGAGACCGACCACCGCTCCGTCGGGGCCTGGCTGCTCAAGAACTGGAACATGCCCGCCCCGATCCTGCGCGGGGTGCAGCACAGCCATGACCCGACGGCCGGCGGCGTGGAGCCCGAGCACCGCGAGTTCGTGCGCTGCGTGGCCCTCTCCGGCGAGTTGGCCGACGTCTGGCTCACGGACCCGAGCGAAACCGGCATCCATCGCATCGGCCAGCAGGTCCACCGCCACCTGGGCATCCTGAGCAACCGGCTGAGCGAGCTGTTCATGGCCATCGGCGAGCAGATTCCGGTGGCCGAAGGACTCTTCGACATGGACATCCTCCCGGCCGGCCAGTTGCAGGACATCACCGAGCAGGCCCGCGAAGTCCTCATGGTGCGCAACCTCTACACCATCAGCAACCACGAGGACCTGGAACGCCAGCAGTCGAAGCTGAAGGCGGAGAACTCGGTGCTCAGGGTCGAAAGCGAGCGCGACGGACTGACCGGCGTGCTCAACCGGCGCGCCTTCGAGGAGGCCATGGAGCGCGAATTCGCCATGGCCACCAAGAACAACTGGCCGCTGTCGGTGGTGTTCGTCGACCTCGACCACTTCAAGGGCATCAACGACACCCACGGCCACCAGAGCGGCGATGCGATGCTCAGGGCCGTGGCCGGGCTGCTGACCGGCACCCTGCGCGATACGGACGTCGTCGCCCGCTACGGCGGCGACGAGTTCGTGCTGCTGCTGCCGGGCCTCGACACGACACAGGTCGAGGCGGTGGCCGAGCGGCTGGTGCAGCGCGCACGCACGACGCGCGTGGAAGGCAACGCCGGCCGGAGCTTTGCCATCACGCTGTCGCTGGGCATCGCCACCCGTGACTCGGCGTCCGGCTTTGCCACCTCGCAGGAGCTGCTGGCGGCTGCCGACCGGGCGCTCTACCACTCCAAGCACAGCGGCCGCGACCGGCACACCAGCTACGACAGGATCAAGGCCGCCTGAGAGGCCGGCCCGGCAGCCGGCTCAGGCGGCAGACGGGCCCTGGCTGCCCTCGCCGGCCTGGATGCCGTAGCGCTTCATCTTCTCCGCCAGCGTGGTGCGCTGGACCTGCAGGCGCTGGGCCGCGTGCGCCACGACGCCATCGGTGTCGACCAGGGCGCGGCGGATCAGCGCGATCTCGATGTTCTCGATGTAGGCCTTGAGGGGGATGCCCTCGGTGGGCAGTTCGAAGTCCTGCGGCTGCGGGCCGGCGGCGGAGCGGCGGGTGACGATCTCGCGGTCGGTCTCGCGCAGTGGCGCATTGGCCGTGTAGCGACTCGGCAGGTTTGGGATGTCCACCGGCTGCCCGGGGTAGAGGACGCACAGGCGTTCCATCAGGTTGGCGAGCTCGCGGATGTTGCCGGGCCAGTCATAGCAGCGCAGGATGCGCAGCGCGCCGCCGGTGAGGGTCACGGCCTGCTGGCCGGAACTGCGGCAGCGCTCGAGGATGTTCATGGCCAGCTCGGTGAGGTCCTCCTTGCGCTCGCGCAGCGGCGGCAGCTCGATCGGGAACACGTTCAGCCGGTAGAAGAGGTCTTCGCGGAACTTGCCCCCGCGGATGGCCTCCTCCAGGTCGCGGTGCGTGGCGGCGATGATGCGCACGTCGCAGCTGCGGCTCCGGTTGCTGCCCACTCGCTCGTAGACCCGCTCCTGCAGCACGCGCAGCAGCTTCACCTGCATCGGCAGGCTCATGTCGCCGATCTCGTCGAGGAACAGCGTGCCCCCCTCCGCGGCCTCGAAGCGGCCGATGCGCGTGGCGATCGCGCCGGTGAAGGCCCCCTTCTCGTGGCCGAAGAGCTCGCTCTCCAGCAGGTCGGCGGGGATGGCCCCGCAGTTGACCGGCACGAAGGGGCGCTGGTGGCGCGGCGACAGCGCATGGACATAGCGGGCGGCCCACTCCTTGCCGGTGCCCGACTCGCCGGTGATCAGCACGTTGGTGTTGAACGGCGCCACCTGTTCGAGCAGGCGGCGCACCACGGTCATGCGCGGACTCTGGCCGGTGGGGAAATACAGGTTGCGGGCCCGGGCGATGGCCCCGGCGTCGAGCAGCGGGTCGGGCACGGCCGCAGCGGGGGCTGCCGGGAGGGGTTCCGCCGTGTCACGGGCGGCATGTACGGGGGAATCGCTGGCCTCGATCATGGACACCTGCCGCGCGGAACCGCAGCGCCGCGGACCCCGTCCGCGAGCATCCGGAACGGCCCCGCTGTTGCGCACAAAAACCCGATGCGGCCGCTATCATCAGCGACCCGCCTGGCAGTGTCAAACCTTTGGCGCAATCGACATATACTATCGACACCATGCGCCGCATCCTCGTCTTCCAGCACGTCGCGCACGAGGTCCTCGGCAGCTTCGACCCGATGCTGCGGCAGGCCGGCCATCGCCTGCGCTACCTGAACTTCGGACGCCAGCCGGAAGCGGTGCCCGACATCAGCCGCTACCACGGCCTCATCGTGCTGGGCGGCCCGATGAATTGCGACCAGACGGCCCGCCACCCGCACCTGGCCGTGGAGGTGGCCGCCATCCGCGCGGCCATCGACCGCGGCATGCCGGTGCTCGGCATCTGCCTGGGCGCGCAGCTGATTGCGCGCGCCCTCGGTGCCCGTGTCACTCCCAACCCGGAGAAGGAGATCGGCTGGTACGACGTCACGCCCACCGCGGCCGGCAGGGATGACCCGCTGTTCCGCCACTTCGGTGGCACCCGCAAGATCTTCCAGTGGCACGGCGACACCTTCGACATCCCGGAGGGCGCCGTGCACCTGGCGAGTTCCCCGGCCTGCAGCAACCAGGCCTTCCGCTACGGCGACAATGTCTACGCCCTGCAGTTCCATCTCGAGGTCGACGCGCCGCTGGTCACGCGCTGGCTGCACACCCCGGTGATGGCCCGCGAAGTCGGCTGCCTGGGGCCCGGCTTCGCGCCAGCGCAGATCCTGGCCGAGACCACCGCCCACATCGGCAACTCGCTGGAGCTGGGCCGCAGCGTGTTCAGCGAGTACCTGCACCATTTCCACAGCCGGCGCCGGCGCATCGCGCTGTCCTCCCGGCACCCGGCGCTGCCGGGCCATGACCGGGGCCCTTGAAAACCGCGCGGCGTGGCCCCACGCAGGCACTGTAGTTTCGATCCACAATCATTTGCCGGCCCCGTGGCCGGCGACTACCATTCCCGCCATGGCCAGCAGCATGCCCAGCCCCGCCAGCCCGCCGGACTCGGCCCGGGTCGACCTGCCGGTCGAGGGCATGACCTGCAGCGCCTGCGCCGTCCGCCTGGAAGGGGCGCTGGGCCGGGCACCGGGCGTGCAGGAGGCCAGCGTGAACCTCGCGCTGGAACGCGCGACGGTCCGCTTCGACCCGGCACAGACCAGCGCCACGGGCGTGGCCGGGGCCGTGGCACGGGCCGGGTTCACGGTGCCCTCGCGGGACTGGTCCTTCCCCATCGCCGGCATGACCTGCAGCGCCTGCTCGACACGGGTGGAGAAGGCGCTGCGCGCCGTGCCGGGCGTGCTGGAAGCCAACGTCAACCTCGCCCTCGAACGCGCCGATGTCACCGGGCTGGCCGGCATCGTCACGGGCGAGGCGCTGGCCGCCGCCGTTGCCCGCGCGGGCTACGAGGCGCGCATCCCCGCAGTCGCCGCCGACCGTGCCCGGGCGGAGGAGGAGCAGCGGGCGGCCGACGCCGTCGCCGCCCGGCGGGAGCGGCTCATGCTGCTCGTCGCCGCCCTCCTCACCCTGCCGCTGGTGGCGCAGATGGCGGCCATGATGGCCGGCCTGCACCTCCACCTGCCCGCCTGGCTGGAGTTCGCGCTGGCGACGCCCGTGCAGTTCATCTGTGGTGCGCGCTTCTACCGCGGCGCCTCGAAGGCGCTGCGCGCCCGCTCCGGCAACATGGACGTGCTGGTGGCGCTCGGCACGACGGCGGCCTGGGCCTACAGCGTGTACCTCATGGCCACGCTGGGCGATGCGGCGCAGGGGCACCTGTACTTCGAGGCCTCGGCCGTGGTCGTCACCCTGGTGATGTTCGGCAAGTTCCTCGAGACCCGTGCCAAGCGCGGCACGACGGCGGCCATCCGCCAGCTCATGAACCTGCGCCCGCAGACCGCACGCGTGCGCGGTGCCGATGGCCGGGAGGCCGAGGTGGCGGTGGCCGCGGTGCGTACCGGCGATCTCGTCATCGTGCGCCCCGGCGAGCGGGTGCCCGTGGACGGGGAAGTCGCGGGCGGCGCGAGCGAAGTCGACGAATCGCTGATCACGGGCGAGAGCCTGCCGGTGGCGAAATCCCCGGGCACCCGGGTCACCGGCGGCGCGATCAACGGCACGGGCCTGCTGGAGGTGCGCGCCACCACCGTGGGCGAGGACTCCACCCTCGCACGCATCATCCGCATGGTGGAGAACGCCCAGGCCGGCAAGGCGCCGGTGCAGCGGCTGGTGGACCGGATCAGCGCGGTCTTCGTGCCGGTGGTGGTGGCCATCGCCGTGCTCACCTTTGCCGGCTGGATGCTCCACGACGGTGCGTTCGAGCACGCGCTCATCGCCGCGGTCTCGGTGCTGGTCATCGCCTGCCCCTGCGCACTGGGACTGGCCACCCCCACCGCCATCATGACCGGCACCGGCGCGGCCGCCCGTGCCGGCATCCTCATCAAGGACGTCGCCTCGCTCGAACGCGCGCACCGCATCGACACCGTGATCTTCGACAAGACCGGCACGCTGACCGCCGGCCGCCCCACCATCGTCGCGCTGCATGCCCTGCGCGGCAGCGAGGACGGGTTGCTGCGCCTCGCGGCCTCGGTGCAGCAGGCGAGCGAGCATCCCCTCGCCCACGCCATCATGGCGCGTGCCCGCGAACTCGGCATCGAACCCGGGCCGGTCAGCGACTTTCGCAGCCACACCGGCCATGGCGTCACCGGCCGCGTCGGGGACCGCGAGATCCTCATCGGCAACAGTCACTGGCTGGAAAAGCGCGGGATTCCAACCGGCGGGGAAACCGCGCGTGCCCGCGAATGGCAGGACCAGGCGCGCACGGTCGTCTGGATCGCCGACGGCGCGGGACTCCTCGGCATCATGGCCATCGCCGATCCGCTGCGCCCCGAGGCGCCCGCCGCCGTCCGGCAGCTGCACGAGGCGGGCATCCGCAGCCTGCTGCTCTCGGGCGACACCCCGAGGGTCGCCGCAGTCATCGGCGCGCAGGTCGGCATCGACGAGGCACGCGGCGGCATCCGGCCCGAGGGCAAGGCGGAAGTCGTCGGTGAACTGCATCGCGCGGGCCGCGTGGTCGCCATGATCGGCGATGGCATCAACGATGCGCCCGCGCTGGCGGCCGCCGATGTCGGCATCGCCATGGGCTCGGGCACGGATGTCGCCATGGAAACGGCGGGCATCACGCTGATGCGGCCCGATCCGCGCCTGGTGGCCGCAGCCATCGCCGCCAGCCGCGCGACCTTCGGCAAGATCCGCCAGAACCTGTTCTGGGCGTTCATCTACAATGTCATCGGCATCCCGTTCGCCGCGCTCGGCCTGCTCAGCCCCGCGGTGGCCGGCGCGGCCATGGCCATGAGCAGTGTCAGCGTGGTGGGCAATTCATTGTTGTTGCGCCGCTGGAAACCGCGGCTGGCAAACGTCACGTCCGCATGAGGGCCGGCCCGCTGGCCACAGCGGCAAGACCAGGGAGAGTGGAGATGGAAAAGCTGCAGATTCGGGTATCGGGCATGACCTGCGGCGGCTGCGAGCGCAGCGTGCAGAAGGCCCTCACCAGCCGCCAGGGCGTGGCATCGGCCAAGGCCGACCACGCGGCGGGCGTGGTGGCCGTGGAGTTCGACCCGGCGGTGATCGCCCGTGCCGGCCTGGAAAAGGCCATCACGGAGGCGGGCTTCCAGGTCACTGCCTGAGCGAATCGCCCTTCAGCCGCAGGGCATCGCTGACGGCTGTCGTGGGCTCGCGGTCCGAGAGCGGGCCGGGCGCCTTGATGCGGCAGACCACGGCTGCGGCAATGAGCAGCACCGTGAGCCCGCCCACCATGACGAACGGCGCGTGCGGACCGATGCGGTCGAACAGGACGCCGCCCAGCGCCGTCGACAGCAGGATTCCGGCTGCGCCGAAGACGTTGAACATGCCGATCACCGAGGCGCGGGACCGGGGTGGCGCTTCCTTGGAGATCAGCGTCTGGGCGCCCGCGAAGGCACTGATCTGGCCGATGCCGAGCAGGATGATCAGCGGGATGGCGTCCTTCGACAGCGGATCATCGATGAACATGGTGCCGAGGTAGCCCATGCTGGCGAGGGTCATGCAGATGATGATGCCCGTCACGCGGTTGACGCGGTCGATGACCACGCCGATCACGAACAGCCAGAGCAGCGCCGCCGTGCTGGCGATGGTGAATATCTTGCGCCCCTCGGCCAGCGCCTGCGCCGCCGGCATGCCCCTGGACGCCGCCACCGTGGTGCCCCAGAGCACGCTGTAGGTGCCGAGCAGCACCAGGTCGCTGCGGGCGATGAAGCCGCAGGCATAGGACAGCGCGATGCGCGGATTGCGCGCCTCGGCAAGGCCGCTGCGCACGAGCTCCGGGAATGACAGGCGCTGGGCCTTCGCCACCGGCGTGCCACCCTTGAGGCCGAGCGCCAGCAACAGCGCCATGACCACGCAGATCCCCGCCACCACGAAGAAGGCATCGTGGCCGGCCGCCGCCTGGCTGGCCCCGCGCTCGACGAAGAACTGGGGCAGGTGGCCGAGCACGATGGCCACGGTGATCACGCCCAGCGCATTGAGCACGCCGACCCCGGCGACCAGCAGGCCGCGCGAGCGGTCCTGGCTGTAATCGGCGACGATGGTGCCCAGCATGCCGGTGACACCGGCGACGCCGACCGCATAGATGGCCCGGTAGGCATACAGTTCGGGGATGGAGCTGACGAAGCTGTACAGCGCGTAGCCGAGCGCCATCATGAGGAACGAGGCGACGTACACCTCGCGCCGCCCGATGCGGTCGGCCAGGATGCCGAGCGGCGCGAACACCGCGAGCGCCACCATTTCCTGGAAGGCGTGCAGGTACCCGCTCAGCGCGCCCTGCTCGCCCTGCGGGACGCCGAGGTAGACCGTCAGCACATGCGGCGTGCCGAGCGCCACGAAGGTCAGCAGGCCGATGGTGGTGTAGCCACCCAGCATCAGCGTCAGCATGTTGCCGGTGCTGACGCCGGGCTGCAGCCACACGGGGCCGAAGCGGTTGGGTTTTTCAGTCATGCTTGCAGGCTGCCTTTCGGATCACCGCTGGCCGCAGGTCGCATGGGCGGGCTGTCATTTCTGGCGTGCCAGCATACACGGCGGCGCCAACCCGGTGGCCGCGGCGAAATGCCTCATGCGCCACGCGCCTGTGCGGGCTGCTGGTTGCGGGCGTAGTGCTCGAGGCTGGAGAGGCTCGGCGCCTCGCTCCAGGCCGCTGGCGCATGGAAATACTTCGCGTAGTGCTCCTGCGCGTAGTCCAGCACCCTGTGGTCGAAGACCTCGCCGAGGTCGGCGGTCGTCCCCATGAAACAGTTGTAGAGGCAGAAGCCGGGCGCCTGGCCCATCAGCATCCACGGCAGCCAGGGCGTGACCCGGTTCCAGGTGCCGCGGTAGTCCACCGAGGTCAGGCGCGGATCCTGCATGTCCTCGACACGGACATGGTGGGCGAAGTACTCCGACACCTGGGCCGTGGGGCCGGAGGATTCCCTGGGCCACCGGTCCGGCTGCAGCGCATTGGGATAGCTGAGGTGGATGTGGATTTCCATCGCCAGCCAGTCGCCATGCTGGTGCCAGGGCAGGATGAAGGGCGGGCGCACCGGCGGTGGCCCCTGCGGGTTCAGCCCGCCGAAGGACGGCGGCAGCGGGAAACGATCCTCGATGAGGTAGTTGAAGGGATCGTTGGCGACGTGCACCGGCCGGACGGTTTCGCCCGTCAGCGGGTTGCGCCACTCGCTGAGGACCTCGCCGCTCCCGAGGTCGGTGTAGAGGATGATTTCGCGGCACAGCCGCTCGATGGCGCCATCGGGCCGCTGGTGCAGGCGGATGGCACCAAAGCCCTGCGCGCCGAGCAGGTCCACCGCCCGCTGGCCGGGCCGCACGGCGTTCACATAGCCCTTGAACCAGAAATATTTCTGCCGGCCCCAGTCGATGTCACCCTGGAGGCGGGCGTAGGCGATCTGGTTGCCCTTGCCGGTGCGCAGATCGAGATACGGGCCCCCGATACCCGGGCCGCTGCCTCCCGCACTGCGCGCCGATCCGCTGGCACGGCTGGTCTCCATCAACGCCCCCCATGTCCGCCCCGGCTGGACCGGGCCGGGGCATCATACTGAAAACACCCGCAGCCCGGATGCCGACGGCAGGGCGATGTTCAGCCGAAGTGGCCGCGCAACGCCGCGGCGAAGGCCGCCATCTGCTCCACCGTCCCCATGCTGACCCGGCACCAGCTGTCATAGGGCGGGAAGGGCCGGCCCAGCGAGAAGCCCTGCCCGCGCATGGCGCCGATGAACTCGCGCGCGGGCCCGCCAGTGTCGAAGAAGACGAAATTCCCGCGGGTGGGCGCATACGGCCGCTTCAGCTCATCGAGCACCGCCGTGGTGAGGGCCACACCCTCGGCGATGTGGCTGCGGCTCGCGGCCTGGAACTCCATGTCGCCGTAGCTCGCCGCCGCCGCCGCGAGCCCGAGGCTGCTCACCGAGGTCAGCTTCAGCCGCGTCATGCGCTCGATGAGGTCGGGCCGCGCCAGCGCATAGCCGATGCGCAGGCCCGCCAGCCCGTGGAGCTTGGAGAAGGTGCGCGCCACGATCACATTGGCCCCGCCGTGGACCAGCGGCGCCATCGATTCGGTGGCCATGTCGGCGGAGAGCTCGAGGTAGGCCTCGTCGACCAGCACCGTGATGTCGGGCGGCAGCGCAGCGATGAAGGTGCGCAGTGCGGCGCCCGAGACCATGGTGCCGGTGGGGTTGTTGGGGTTGCAGACATAGATGAGCCGGGTCTGTGGCGTGACCGCGGCCCTGAGCGCCGGCAGGTCGAAGCGCATCTGGGCATCCAGCGGCAGCTCGCGCACCGTGGCGCCCGCGGCCCGCGCCTGCACGGCGACGAGATCGAAGGTCGGTGTCGCGGTCAGCACCTCGCCCGGTGCCGTCGCGGCCAGCAGCGCGGCGATGTGCAGTATCTCCGAGGAGCCGTCCCCGATCAGCACGTGACGCGGGCTCAGGCCCTCGCGCTCGGCGATCTGCGC
The DNA here is from genome assembly GCA_020853135.1 of Gammaproteobacteria bacterium. Taxonomy (GTDB): domain Bacteria; phylum Pseudomonadota; class Gammaproteobacteria; order Steroidobacterales; genus QUBU01. The sequence continues at coordinate 8,945 of JADYZO010000051.1, read as the reverse complement.
CTTGAAGGCCATCTCCTCCATGATCGGGTACTTCCAGCTGTCGCCGGTCGCCGCCGCGATGGCGGCACGCGCGGCCGGGCCGGGGCCGTAGGGGTTCTCGTTGCCGGCGAGCCGGATCGCCGGGCGTGCGGGGACACCGGCCGCTGCGCGCTGGCCGGACGGCGGGCCGGATGCCGGGCCGGTCGCCTGACCGGCAGCGAAGCGTGGCAGTCCGGCCAGCGACAGGCCGCCGACGAATCCGGGTGCGCCGCGCAGCAGGGCGCGGCGCGAAAGGGCATGGGTCATGGCCTGGGCTCCTCCGTGGCGGGACCTGCACCGGTGCAGGCCATCGCCCGCCAGTCTATCAAGAGCCGGGCTGGGGGATCCCCTCGCCCGTGCGCAGCGGCAGCTTCTGCTGGGCGAACAGCGCGTCGACCTCGGCCTGGCCGGGAAGCTCGGTGACGCGCTTGACCAGCTGCGCGGTCAGCTGGGGCGCGAACAGCGACATGAAATCCACCATGTAGCTGCGCAGCACGGTGTCGCGCCGGAAGCCGAGCCAGGTGGTGAGCCTGGGGAACAGTCCCTCGGCGTCTAGCGCCAGCAGGTCCTTCGCATCGGCGCGCTCGAAGGCCATCGAGGCCACGATGCCCACCCCCATGCCCATGCGCACATAGGTCTTGATGATGTCGGCATCGCGCGCGGTGAACACGACCCGCGGCTCCAGGCCCTGGTCGGCGAAGGCGCGCTTGAGCGAAGACTCCCCGGTGGTGCTGAACACGTAGGTGATCAGGGGGTGCTCGGCGAGCGCGGCCAGGTCGACCGGCTGCGGCGCCCTGGCCAGCGGGTGGCCCCGGGGCACGAGGATGATGCGGTCCCAGTGGTAGCAGGGCAGGATGACCAGGCCCGGGAACAGCTCGCGCGCGCTGGTGGCAATGACGAAGTCCACGCGGTTGGCGCCGACCAGCTCGACGATCTGCTCGGAGGTGCCCTGGTGCAACTCCAGGTTGACGCGCGGGTAGCGCTCGCGGAACTCGCGCAACACGTCGGGCAGCACGTAACGGGCCTGGGTATGCGTGGTCGCGATGGAGAGCGTGCCCTCCTGTTCGCCGGAGATCTCGCGGGCGAGGCTGCGGATGTTGTGCACCTCGCGCATGATCTTGCGCGCCCGCGCGATGACATCGCGCCCGGCCGGCGTGATCGCCACCAGGCTCTTGCCGCGGCGCGTGAAGAGTTGCATGCCAAGCTCCTGCTCGAGGAGCTTCAGCTGCTTGCTGATGCCGGGCTGGCTGGTATAGAGCCGCTCGGCCGCGGCGGTGATATTGAGTCCGCTGTCGGCGATCGCCAGGAGATATTTGAGCTGCTGGAGGGTCATATGGCGGGCTCTGCGCGTGTTCCCGGGCCGGGAACAGGGCGTGCATCATAACGTATGGTTACAAGAGAACAAGGCCATTGGCAGGCCAATTAACGCTAATATAATTCTATTTGGATATATCAAAAGAAGCTTTCAATATTTTCCATGGCCGCCCCGCCGGCCTATCGTGCGCGCTGCTGTCACAGCCGCGGACCCCCGCAGCGGCACCGGAGCGCCCCATGATCCACGACAACATCCTCGCGGCCATCGGCAACACCCCGGTCGTGCGGCTCAACCGCATCGCGCCGGCCAACGTGGAAATCTACGTCAAGGTCGAGGCCTTCAACCCGGGCGGCTCGGTCAAGGACCGCCTCGCCTTCGCCATCATCGACGATGCCGAGCGCCGCGGCCTGCTGCGCCCCGGGCAGACCGTGGTCGAGGCCACCTCGGGCAACACCGGCATCGCGCTGGCGATGATCTGCGCCGCCCGGGGCTACCCCTTCGTCGCCGTGATGACCGAGACCTTCTCCGTGGAGCGGCGCAAGATCATGCGTGCCTATGGCGCGAAGGTGATCCTGACCCCGGCGGCGGCACGCGGCACCGGCATGGTGCAGAAGGCGGAGGAACTCGCCAGGACGCATGGCTGGTTCCTCGCCCGGCAGTTCGAGAACCCGGCCAACCCGGCCTACCACCGCCAGACCACCGGTGCGGAGATCCTCAGGGATTTTGCCGGCCGGCGCCTGGATTACTGGGTCAGCGGCTGGGGCACCGGCGGCACGCTGACAGGTGCCGGCGAGATGCTCCGCCTGGCCCGTCCGGAGGTGAAGATCATCGCCGCCGAGCCGGCCGGCGCGTCGCTGCTCGGTGGTGGCGAGTGGAAGCCACACAAGATCCAGGGCTGGACGCCGGACTTCCTGCCCGGGGTCCTGAACCGCGGGCTGCACGATGAACTGGTGCTGGTGACCGACGAGGAAGCCAAGGCCACCGCGCGCCGGCTCGCCGCCGGGGAAGGCATCTTCGTCGGGCTCTCGGCCGGCGCCACGCTGGCGGCCACCCTGCGTGTGGCCCAGCGGGCCGAACCGGGATCGGTGCTGCTGGCGATGCTGCCCGACACCGGCGAGCGCTATCTCTCCACCTTCCTGCTCGATGACATCCCCGACGGCTCCGATGAGGAGTGGCTGGCCGGCATCGGGGCCGGCGCACCGCGCCCGGCGCTGGCGGCCGGCTAGGCTGCCAGAAGGCCCTGCATTTCCTCGATGTCCTGGTGGCTGGAGGCCACGATGTCGAGGAAGGATTCCGAACCGAGCGTGACGGTGCGCATCACTTCGTCGGCCTGCGGCAGCTCGCGCCGCAGGCCGGGATCCGCACCCAGGCGGTGGCGGAGCTTGGCCGCGGAAAGCAGCTGCGCCAGCGGCTCCATGCCCTGCGGCCCGACGCCCAGCAGCTCGTCCTGGCTGGCCACCGCCGCGCCGATCCGCGGGGGCAGGCCCCAGGTGTCGAGGATGGCCTTGCCCAGGCGCGGCTGCCAGTCGTGCAGCACGGCCTGGAACTCCGGGTCGGCGCGCAGCGCCGGCTCCACCGTCTGCGTCTGCGTGAGGATGTAGACGCCGCCGATGCCGTGCAGGAGGCCGGCCAGCATCGCTTCGTCGGGCTGGCGCCCGAAGGCACGCCTGGCCACGACGTAGCAGATCGCCGCCACCTCGTTGCTGGCCCGCCAGATCGAGCCGAGGTCCGCGCGGATCGGCTGCAGCGCCTCCTGCCGCTCCATCTGGCGCATCGCGTGGTTCATGGCCGTCAGCCGCACGAGGTTGAAGCCGAGGCGGCTGACCGCGAGCTTGATGCTGCCCACGGGGTTGCCGGCCGCATTCAGCGCGGCCGAATTGGCGAGTTGCAGGAGTCGCGCGCTCAGCACCGGCTCGGACTCGATGATCAGCACGAGGTCCTTCGCGCTGGTGCGCGGGTCGGCCAGCGCCACCTGCAGCCGGCGCACCACGTCCGGGAAGGCCGGCAGGTCCACGTCCTTGCCTGGCAGGTTCGCGACCATCCGTCGCACGAAATCAAACGCCTTGCTGACGCCATCGCCCATGGCGGAATCCCCGTGACAACCACAGCACGCCATCCGGCGCACCCGACGACGGAGTGTGCATCGTCCGGCGGGGGGCGTCCGATAACTGGCTCGCAGTCACGACCGGCGTACCACCGGCCGGACCTGGTTCACAGGACGGCCCGCCGCGGCTTCAGGAGCCGCCGGCGGATGCCGATGTCACCGGATGCATGGGCCAGCACCGGCCGCGCACGCGAGGGACGGGTTCCAGATGCAGGACTTCGACATGCTGGTCATCGGCAGCGGGCCCGGTGGGCAGCGCGCGGCGATCCAGGCGGCCAAGCTCGGCCGGCGCGTGGCCATCATCGAGCGCCAGGAGATCCCCGGCGGCGTCACGGCCCACACGGGCACCATCCCCAGCAAGACCCTGCGCGAGGCCGTGCTGTATCTCTGCGGCTGGCGCGAGAAGGGCTTCTACGGGCGCAGCTACCGGGTGAAGGCGGACATCACGGCAGAGGACCTGATGCAGCGCCTGCACACCACCATCCGCCAGCAGATCGAGATCATCCGCCACCAGCTCACCCGCAACGGGGTCACCGTGGTGACGGGTGCTGCGGCCTTCGTCGATCCGCACACGCTGCGCGTGGTCGACCACGCCGGCCACGAGCAGACGCTGCGCGCCGGCCACGTGGTCATCGCCACCGGCACGGTGCCCCACCGCCCGCCGGAAATCCCCTTCGACGACGTGACCATCATCGACAGCGACGGCATCCTCGGCATCCGCGCCATCCCGCGCACCATGACCGTGATCGGCGCCGGGGTCATCGGCGTGGAGTACGCGACCATCTTCAGCGCGCTGGACACGAAGATCACGCTGATCGACAACCGCGACACCATCCTCGACTTCGTCGATGGGGACATCGTCGACAGCTTCCGCCACGACCTGCAGGACCGCGGCATCGCGCTGCGGCTCGGCGAGGAAGTGGCGGCCGTGGAGAAACGCGAGGATGGCCACGTCGTCACCCGCATGAAGGGCGGCCGGCGCGTGGTCTCCGACCTGGTGATGGTGGCAGCCGGGCGCGTGGGCGCCACGGCCGGTCTGGCGCTCGCCAACGCCGGCCTCGCGGCCGATGCACGCGGGCGCCTCGCCGTGGATGAGCAGCTGCGCACCGCCCAGCCGCACATCTATGCCGTGGGCGATGTCATCGGCTTTCCGGCGCTGGCCTCCACCTCCGCCGAGCAGGGCCGCAAGGCGGCCTGCCACGCCTTCGGGGTGGCGGCCGAGAGCGCGCCCGACCTCTTCCCCTTCGGCATCTACGCCGTGCCGGAGATCAGCATCGTCGGGCGCACGGAACGCCAGCTGCGCGACCAGGGCGTGGCCTTCGAGACGGGCGTGGCGCGCTTTCGCGAGACTGCGCGCGGCCAGATCCAGGGCGGCAGCGAGGGCCTGCTGAAGCTGATCTTCGGCCTCGGCGACCACCGGCTGCTCGGCGTGCACATCGTCGGCGAGGGGGCGACCGAGCTGATCCACATCGGCCAGGCCGTCATGGCCCACGCGGGCGGACTCGATTACTTCGTCAATTCGGTGTTCAACTACCCGACGCTCGCCGAGGCCTACAAGACCGCCGCGCTGGACGCCTGGAACCGGATCGGCTAGCTACGCGATGAGTTGCTTCAGCTTAACCGACACGGCACCTTCGGCAAACGCCTGCTTGCTGACAGCAAAGAACGCGGCTTCGATTTCAGCGCCGGGCGTGAGTTCATCGCTCTCTCTTTTGTCATAACACATTCATTACGGCAGCTGCCAGCGGACTCCGCGCAATGCGGCAGATGATCCAGTGGCCGCGCGGCTATCCCGTGACGAAACGCCCCACCCAGGCCACGTAAGCGTCAACGAAACGCTGCAGGAAGGCGCGTGTGGAATCGTTGGCGATCGTGCCGTCCGGCGCGATGATCTCGTCGCGGAAGTGCAGGTAGACCTCCGGCTGCCCGAGCGTGGGCATGTCGAGGAAATGCAGCGAGCTGCGCAGGTGATGCTGGGCGATTGCCGTACCCGCGGCACCGATCGAGGTGCCGATCACTGCCGCCGGCTTGCCGGCGAAGGAGTTCGTACCCCAGGGCCGGGAGGCGATGTCGATGGCGTTCTTCAGCACGCCCGGAACCGAGCGGTTGTACTCGGGCGTGACGAACAGCAGCGCCTGTGCGGCCTCGATATCCTGCTTCAGGCGACGCGCGTTCGGCGGATAATCGTCATCGAAATCCTGCGAGTACAGCGGCAGGTCGTCGATGCGCACCTGCGCGAACCGCAGCTGCGGCGGGGACAACCGCTCGACGGCGAGCATGAGCCGCCGATTGTAGGAATCCTTCCGCAGGCTGCCGAGCAGCACTGCCACCTTGCATGTCTTCATGTCGGATACCTCCGTCCAGTGCAGTCCAGTCCATCCAAACGGGCAGCGCCAGCGGCTGGCATTTCCAAAGCTCCCCGCTGCCGGTGCCCTGGGCTACGGGGTTACGGGGACCCCGTTGATGCTCGCGGAGAGGAGGACCTGGTCACTCGCGCCACTGAGCGTGCGCAGGGGCAGCCCCGATTGGCGTGCGACCCACTCGGTTGCCGTCGTGGTGACACCCGGGGCATCACTCACCTGAATGTCATCCCGCCACTTGCAGGCCTGGGCAAAGGTACCCGCCGGCACACTGACATCCTCGAAGCCCAGGAAGGTTCGCGTGGTGGTCTGGGACCGGCTGTGTGAGCCATTGGACGTCGGCGAACCCGTGATGGTCATGGTCTCTGTCACGGTCTGCGTGAAAGAGGCGCCGACGGCGAGGTCGAAACGCCCCCGCCTGGGTGGCGAATAGACAGCCGTACCCGTACCCGGCGGCGGGATGAGATCCGACGTGCCGCCGAACGTGTCCTCCACCGCCCCGTTCAGGCGCAGGTAGGTCTTTGCCCGGGTGGTCACGCCGGCTCCATCGCCGGCCGTGATGGTACCGGTGACGTCGAGTTGCGTAGCCTGGTTGCCGTTGAAGACCGCGGGTCCGGCCACACGAATCCCGGCGCGGTTCTCCTGCACCATGCGCCCGCTGACCAGGGATCTGCGGTTCAGCACCACCACGGTGCCGGTTTTCGAGAGCACCGGATTCAGGCAGGCCGTCCCATCCGCGGCGGCACCCGCAGGTGCCAGGGGCAGGATCAGCAGCAGCACGGCGATTGCCGGGCACCGCGGACTGGCCTGCTGTCCCACGGACCCTCCCTCCCGCCTGCCACACGCCGCGGCACGCCACGCACCGGGACTGACGCGCGGCGGTCCGGTGCGGGGTGCCCCTACCACGGCGCCTCCTCCCCCGTGTGCCGGAGGAAGGTCCCGCTCTTCGCCAGGTCGTAGCCGTCGATCACCTTGATCACCGCCGCCGCACTCTGCTGGGGCGTGATCATGATGGGCAGGTCGATGCCCCTGGTGAAGTCGTCCTTCACGAAGCCGGGCGAGACCAGCCCGACGGTGATGCCCTGCGGCCTGAGGTCGATGGCGAGCGAGCGCATCACCATGTTGAGCGCCGCCTTGCTCGAGCGGTAGAAGTAGCTGCCGCCGCGCCCCTTCACGAGGCTGAGCGAACCCTCGGTGCTGCTGATGTTGATGATCTTCTTCTGCTGGCTGGCCGCGACGTTCGGCAGGAAGGCCTCGGCCATCTTCAGCGGCCCGAGCACATTGGTGGCATGCACGCGGTCGTAGACCGCGTAGTCGAGATGCCCGAAGGTGCCCATGTCATCGCCACCGGAAATGCCGGCGTTGTTGAGCAGCACGTCGATCGGCCGCCCCCGGTACTTCGCCGCCAGCGCATCGATCTGCGCGTGGCTGGTCACGTCGAGCGGCTCCAGCACGACGTTGCGGTGGTCCTTGGCGATCGCCTGCAGGGCGGGCGCCCCCGCCGGGTCGCGGGCCGTCGCGATCACGTTCCAGCCCCGCTCCGCGTACTGCTGCGTGAGCGCCAGGCCGATGCCGCGGCTCGCGCCGGTGATGAGCACCGTGGGCTGTTCAGCGGAAAGGGCAGCCGATGCCTGCAGCAACAGGCCGGCAAGCAGTGCGATGGCGATGCGTGCGTGGAACATGGCAGTGACTCCTACCTGATCAACCCGAGGAACTCGTTGCGTGTCTGCGACTGGGTGCGGAAATGACCGAGCATGCAGGAGGTGGTCATCACCGAGTTCTGCTTCTCGACGCCGCGCATCATCATGCACATGTGCTGGGCCTCGATGACCACGCCGACGCCCTTGCCCTGGATGGCCTTCTGCACGGACTCGGCAACCTGCCGGGTGAGCACCTCCTGGATCTGCAGGCGGCGGGCGAAGAGGTCGACGATGCGCGCGATCTTCGACAGGCCGAGCACCTTGCCGTCGGGCAGGTAGGCGACGTGGCACTTGCCGATGAAGGGCAGCATGTGGTGCTCGCAGAGCGAGTACATCTCGATGTTGCGCACGATCACCAGCTCGTCGGTGTTGCTGGTGAACACCGCCTCGTTGATCAGCTCGTCCAGGCTCTGGCGGTAGCCGCGCGTCAGGAAGTGGAAGGCCTGTGCCGCACGCTCGGGCGTGCGCGCGAGGCCCTCGCGATCCACGTCCTCGCCCAGCAGCGTGAGGATCTCGCGGAAGTGGCCTTCCATGGCCTGGATGGTCTGCTCGTCAGTCGGCATCGGGCTCTCCCTGCACGGTCATGTGTGGATCGGTATGGCCGGTCATCATAGCCCGGGTGCCGGGGGGCCGCCTCACCCCGGCACCGGGCGTGACCGCCTCGTGAGCGCAGGCAGCGTGGGGTCCGCGGGCCTTGCAGCGGTGCGCTCCAGCGCTTGCGCCATGCCCGCGATGGTGGGTGCCTCGAACAGGGCAATCAGCGGCAGCTCCAGCGCGAAGGCATCGCGCACCCGCGCGATCAGCCGCGTGGCGAGCAGCGAGTGCCCGCCGAGCGCAAAGAAGTCGTCGTGGATGCCGATCTCCCCGCGGTCGAGCACCCCGCACCAGAGCCGCTGCAGCCGGCGCTCGATCTCGCTGCGCGCGGGCACGACCGTGGTGGGCGCCGTGCGCCCCGGCGGCGGCAGCGCCGCGCTGTCGAGCTTGCCGTTGGCCTTGCGCGGCAGCTGCGGCAGGCGGATGAAGGCACCGGGGATGAGGTGTCCGGGGAGCCGGCTGCGCAGCCGCGTGCGGATGACAGCCTCATCAAAGGGCTGGTCGCTGACGAGATAGGCCGCGAGCAGCGCCTCGCCCTCCCGTATCGCGACCACCACCAGCGCCTCGCGCAGGGTGCCATCCTCCAGCAGCGCCGCCTCCACCTCCGCCGGCTCGATGCGGATACCCCGCAGCTTCAGCTGCCGGTCCGTGCGACCGGCGTGCTGCCACTGCCCGTCGGGCAGCCGGCGCAGCCGGTCCCCGCTGCGGTAACGCAGGCCGCAGCCCGCCGCCAGCCACGGGCTGTCGATCTCCATCTCCCCCTGCCAGCCATCCCCGACGATCCGGACCTGCACGCCCGGCACCGGCCGGCCCACCGGCAGCTGCTCGCCCAGCACGCGGGTGTCGTGGTCGGC
>JADYZO010000050.1 GCA_020853135.1 Gammaproteobacteria bacterium | reverse complement strand
GGCGTGGCGATCTTCTTCACCCAGGTGTTCCGCGACAACTTCTTCCACGCCGACATGCACCCCGGCAACATCTTCGTGGACGCGCGCGATCCTGAATACCCGAAGTACTGCGCAGTGGACTTCGGCATCGTCGGCACCCTGAGCGAGAGCGACCGCCGCTACCTCGCCGAGAACTTCCTCGCCTTCTTCGACCGCGACTACCAGCGCGTGGCCCAGCTGCACCTCGACTCGCACTGGGTGCCGGCCGGCACCCGGGTGGACGAGTTCGAGTCGGCGATCCGCTCGGTCTGCGAGCCGGTGTTCAACAAGCCGCTCAAGGACATCTCCTTTGGCCAAGTGCTGCTGCGCCTGTTCCAGACCGCGCGGCAGTTCGACATGGAAGTGCAGCCGCAGCTGATGCTGCTGCAGAAGACCCTGGTGCAGATCGAAGGGCTCGGCCGCGCGCTCTACCCCGAACTCGACCTCTGGGAGACCGGCTACCCGGTGCTCAAGGCCTGGGTGCGCGAGCAGGCCGGCCCGCGCTCGACGCTGCGGCGGCTGCGCCGTGAGCTGCCCGACCTGCGCCATGCGCTGGAGAAGCTGCCCGGGGCACTGCGGCGTTTCGTCGAGGCGAATTCAGGCGAGGCGCCTGCCGCGGCCACCGATCGACCTGCAGCAATGGGCGCGCAGCCTGCTCCCGGGCCCGACCGTGGCTCGTCACGCTACTGGCTGGGAGCCGGAAGTGCGCTGCTGATCGGCGGCGTGCTCTTCCTCGGCCTCGGGATCGATCCGCAGTGGGTTGGCTGGGCGCTCGGCGCCGGCGGACTGGCGACGCTCTGGCTGGGACGGCCAGCGCGCTGATCAACCTGCCGGACACCCAGCCACAGGTCCCGTCGGCACCGGACCCCCTGCGACCCGGCACTGCCAATATGTTAAGTCAAATAGACTCAATGTCTTACGTCATCCGGGACAGTTGACAGACGCCGAGGGCAAGGAGCACTGTGCTCACGTATCCGACCTTATCGGGCGAGCACAAGCCAAGGCCTCCACAAGAAGGCCCCGACTGTCCCGCCAACCACCACAACAAGGCATTCGATTGCCGATCGACTGGGGGAACAACACATGGTCAGGCACACACGTTCGGTCATCTTCGGCGCCGTCCTGCTGCTGGTCGCCAGTGCCACGGCGAACGCGGCGATCATCGGTACGCTGACATTCAGGGATCCGACGGGTACCGTGAACTCGAACGAGGCCATCGACGTCTGGGTGACGCTGACGCTGGATTCGGCATCCGACCCGCTGGTGTATGACAACACCATCGATTCCTTCGGCGGCATCAACCCGGCCACGTTCCCGGCAACCGGACGCCTGCAGGTGCCCCCCTGGAGCACCGTGGCATTCGACAGCTACAACTACGTCGGCGAGTGGATCAGCCGGTCCTGCAACGACAGCTTCGCGGCACCGGGTTGCGGCGGCCCGACCTCCGCCTACCAGTGGGATGTCCCTCCCCCGCCCAACGGCTGGTTCGACTGGAGCGGCACGCTGAATCCCGGGCAAAGCATCGACATCCTCCTGTATCAACTCAGCCCGATCGGCGGCAATGCACCGGCGGGGACTTACCAGGCGTTCAACGTGGGCCTTGGTCTGACTGTGTACGGCTACAACGATACCTACGAGGGTAACGTGGAGGCCGAACTGGTCAGCTTCGAAACCGGGTGCTCCCCCGGCGGCTGCTCCTTCACCCGCACCGTGGTCGCTGCGGTGCCCGTACCGGGCGCCCTCTGGCTGCTGGGCAGCGGAGTGGCGGCGCTGGGCCTGATCCGCCGCCGCGCCGCGTGAGCTGATTGATCGCCAGCCGGCAGCATGCACAGCTGCCGGAAAAATCTGCATCCTTGGAGCCACACCATCTTGTCAGTGACAAGATGGTGATTTATTTATTTTCCTGAATGACAACAAGTTATGGGATCAGTGCCGCCGGCTGCGCAGCGAGTCGAGGAAGGCCACCGGATCCCGGCGGGCTTCCAGCTCCTCCACCAGGGCGGAGCCGACAATGACGCCATCCGCGTGTCCGCTGAGCGCGCGCACCTGCTCGGGGGTACGCACGCCGAAGCCGGCACAGACCGGCAGCGGCGACAGCGCCCGGACACGGTCGAGATAGGCGGTGACCCCGGCTGACATGGCACGGGCGCTCCCGCCGGTGGTGCCCGCCACCGTGACCGCATAGACGAAACCACGGCTTGCCTCGCAGAGCTGGCGCATCCGCGCCTCGGGTGTCGCCGGGGTGACCAGGTGGATCAGCCCGACACCCTGCGCGTCGAGCCGCGCGGCCAGCTCCCCGCTCTCCTCCAGCGGCAGGTCGGGGACGATGAACCCGCCGACATGCGCCGCACGGGCCGCGGCGGCCAGCTGGTCCTGGCCATAGGCGAGCAGCGGGTTGAGGTAGCTCATCAGCACCACGGGCGCGGCCAGCTCCCCGGCCTGCCTCAGCTCGCCGAGGATCCAGCGCAGCGACACGCCGCTGGCGATCGCGGCGCGGCTGGCCCGCTGGATGGTGACGCCATCGGCCATGGGATCGCTGAACGGCACCCCGACTTCGATGACATCACCCGTCCCGGCGAGGGCGCGCAGCGTCGGGATGAAGCGCTCGCGCTCCGGATAGCCGGCCGTGATGAATGGCAGCAGTGCGACGCCGCTCGCCTTCTCGGCATTGCGGATGGCTGCGGTGACACGCTCGTGCGGAAGGAGCATCTGCGACATGGGCGGGCTCAGTGATGGCTGGTGGTGGTGGCAGCACCGGGGAATGCCTGCGAGAGCGTCGGCATGTCCTTGTCGCCGCGCCCGGAGAGGCCGATCAGGATGCGCCGGCCCGGGTTCTCCCGGGCCCAGCGGCGGGCGCCGGCCAGCGCATGGGAGGACTCCAGGGCCGGGAGGATGCCCTCGGCCGCGCAGCACTCGCGCAGCGCCTCCAGGGCTTCGCTGTCGGTGGCGCTCACGTAATCGACGCGGCCGATGGCCTTGAGCAGCGCATGCTCGGGACCCACACCCGGGTAGTCGAGCCCCGCGGAAATCGAGTGGGTCTCCTGCACCTGGCCGTCCGCGTCCTGGAGCAGGACCGAATAACTGCCATGAAGCACGCCCGGCCTGCCACGCTCCAGCGTCGCGGAGTTCTCGCCGAGGCCCGCACCGCGACCACCGGCCTCCACGCCCATCAGCCTGACTGCCGCATCGGCCACGAAGGGATGGAAGAGGCCGATGGCATTGGAGCCGCCGCCCACGCAGGCCACGGCGATGTCCGGCAGTCCCCCGGTCATCTCGAGGAACTGCGCGCGGGCCTCGCGACCGATCACCGACTGCAGCTCGCGCACCAGCCAGGGATAGGGATGCGGACCCACCGCGGAACCCAGCAGGTAGTAGGCGTCCTCGGGGTCGGAGACCCAGTCGCGGAAGGCCTCGTCGATGGCCGCCCGCAGCGTGCGATCCCCGCTCTCCACCGGCACCACGCGGGCGCCCAGCTGGTGCATGCGGTCCACGTTGGGGGCCTGGCGCCGGACATCGACGGCACCCATGTACACGGTGCAGGGGATGCCCACCCGCGCACAGGCGGCAGCGGTGGCGACACCGTGCTGCCCGGCACCGGTCTCGGCAATGACCCGCTTCGCGCCCAGGCGCTGCGCCAGCAGGGCCTGGCCCAGCGCGTTGTTGATCTTGTGCGCGCCGGTATGCGCGAGGTCCTCGCGCTTGAGCCAGACCTCCGCACCCCAGTTGCGGCCGAGATGGCGCACCGGCGTGAGCGGCGTCGGGCGGCCCACCCACTCGCGCAGTTCGTGGCCGAGTTCAGCGGCAAAGGCCGAATCGTGCAGGTAGCGGCGCACGCCGGCTTCCAGCCGCTGGAGTGCGGGCATCAGTGTTTCTGGCGCATAGCGGCCGCCAAAAGGCCCGAAACGACCTCGATCGTCCGGGAAATCGCCTCCAATCAAGCGTGCCAGCAGCGTGGCTGATTCCTGGTTATCCATCCTGTCCCGCTTCCTGCTCGGCACGGCGCACCGCCGCGATGAAAGCCCTGACCCTCTCCGGGTCCTTGATGCCGCGGGTGGATTCCACCCCACTGCTGACATCCACGCCCCAGGGGCGCACGCGGCGGATGGCCTCGCCGACATTCTCCGGCGTGAGCCCTCCCGCCAGCACCAGCCGCGTGAGCGGCGCCAGCCGGGCGGCCCGATCCCAGTCCGGGGCCTCGCCGGTGCCGCTGGCCGGTGCCTCGAACAGTGCACGGGGTTCGCGGCCGAGCGCGGCGCTGTCCAGGCCAGGCAGGTCGCGATACACCGGCAATGCCTCGATGCCGGGCGGCAGCTGCAGCGTGCGGAAATCCCCGGCCTCGGTCTGCAGCCAGTCCGGGCGCACGACCCGCGCCACCTCGTCCCACTCCCCGGGCAGGGGGTGGCGCATGACGGCCACCCGCAGGATGCCTGGTGGCACCTGCGCCACCAGGCGCGCAGCAGCCCCGGGCAGCATGCGACGCGGTGAGGCCACGAACACGAAGCCCACCGCATCGGCGCCGGCCTCGATGGCCGCCTGCAGGGCTTCGGCGTTCGTCAGCCCGCAGATCTTCACCCACACACGCATGGCATCACCCCTCACGCCTTGCCCCGCGGCCCGCGGCCAGCAGCGCCTGGGCGGCTTCCCGCGGATCGCCCGCGCGCATCAGTGCCGTACCCACCAGGGCCAGACTGTACCCGAGACCGGCCACCTCGCCCGCCTGCGCGGGTGTCGTGATGCCGCTCTCGGCCACCCAGGGGATGCCCTGCGGCAGGTCGGGGGCGAGCCCGGCAAAGCGGGCGAAGTCCACCTGCAGCGTGCGCAGGTCCCGGCAGTTGACGCCCAGGAGCACGCGGCCCGCGCCGGCGGCTGTCGCGGCAGCCGCCGTGACCAGCGCACGACAGCGCGCGAGGTCATCGCGGTCGAAGACCTCCACGAGAACGAACAGGCCCAGTTCCAGTGCGCAGGCCAGCAGCGCCGCGAGCCGCGCCGGCTCGAGCATCGCGGCAATGAGCAGCACGCCGGATGCCCCGGCGGCACGGGCCTCCAGCACCTGGTAGCCGTCGACGAGAAAGTCCTTGCGCATCACGGGCAGCGTGGGCAATGCACGGGCCACTGCGCCGAGATCGGCCAGGTCACCGGCGAACTCGCTGGGCTCGGTCAGCACCGACACCGCCAGCGCACCGGCCTGCGCGTAGAGCCGCGCCTGTTCCACCGGCGACAGCGAGCCTTGCGCGAGCTGCCCGGCCGAAGGGGAGCGGCGCTTCACCTCCGCGATCAGCCCGAAGCCCGCGCTGCCGAAGCGCGGCACCGGCGGCATCGGCAATCCGGCCACGCGTTCACGCAAGGCCGCCTCGTCGAGACGCGTGCGGGCCCCGGTGCAGCGGCGCTGGCTCAGCGTCGCCATCCGTGCCAGGAAATCCCCGCCGGAGCCCGTGTTCACACGGAGTCTTTCGGGAAGCGGCGCAGCCGTTCCAGCAGGACACTGCCGGCACCGACATCCAGCGCACGGCGCGCCAGCCCGATGCCACGCCGCAGCCCGCGGGCACGTCCCGTCAGCTCCAGCACCAGCCCGGTGCCGAGCACCAGCGCCTCGCGGTGCGGGCCGCGGTCGCGGCCATCGAGCACCTCTTCCAGCGCCCGTGCGTTGGCGGGTGCATCCCCTCCGGCCAGGTCCGCGGGCTGGCAGGGGATGATCCCGTAATCAGCCGGGTTGCGCCGCTGGCGGCGCACGATGCCGGGGCGCACGTCGAACAGCGTGAACGGCCCGCAGGGCGTGGCCTCGTCCCAGCCGGGTTCACCGTGGACGACGAAGCAGCGGGTGATGGACATGCCTGACAGCGCCTCGGCCATCAGCCTCGCGGTGGGCAAATCGAACGCGCCGATCAGGCCGAAGGGCGGCGCAGCCGGGTTGGTCAGCGGCCCCAGGATATTGAACACCGTGCGCACACCCAGCGCGCGGCGCACCGGCGCCACGGCCTTCATCGCCGGGTGGAAATGGGGCGCGAAGAGGAAGGTGAACCCGCAGGAGGCGAGGCACCCGAGCGCCCCGGCCGGGTCATGCGCCAGCGGCACACCCAGCGCCTCGAGGACATCGGCACTGCCCGAGCGCGAGGACACCGAGCGGTTGCCATGCTTGACGACCGGCACGCCACAGGCGGCCGCGAGCAGCGAGGCGCCCGTGGAGATGTTGAGGCTGCCCGAGCAATCACCCCCGGTGCCCACCACGTCCGCGGCGGCCAGTCCCGCCGGCAACCCGACCCGCCGCGCCAGCGCACGCATCGCACTGGCGAAGCCGCGCACCTCCTCGGCCGTCTCGCCCTTGGCACGCAAGGCGGCCAGCAGCGCCCCGGCGAGCGCCGGCGGCAGGTTCTCGTCCGCCAGCGCCTGCATGAGGGCGGCCGCCTCGGCCTGTGCCAGGTCCTGGCGCGCCAGCAGCTTCTCCAGCGAGGCGGCCGCTGCGCCGCTCATGCCGGACGCAGCCTGAGGAAATTCTCCATGAGGCGGTTGCCCGCGGGGGTCAGCACGCTCTCGGGATGGAACTGCACGCCCTCCAGCGGCAGGCTGCGATGGCGCACGCCCATGATCTCGCCGCGCTCGGTGCGGGCACTGACCTCGAGCACCGCCGGCAGGCTGGCATCCTCCGCGGTGAGCGAGTGGTAACGCCCGGCCTCGAAGGGGTTGTCGAGCCCCGCGAAGACGCCGCGCCCGTCGTGGCTGACCATGGACGTCTTGCCGTGCATCAGCCGGGGCGCGGCGACGATCTGCCCACCGAAGTGCTGCACCAGGCTCTGGTGGCCGAGGCACACGCCGAGCAGCGGCACGCGCCGCTCGAAGGCGGCGATCATCGCGAGCGAGACGCCGGCACCCTCCGGCCGGCCAGGCCCCGGGGAGATGCACACATGGGTCGGTGCCAGGGCCAGCGCCTGCCCCACCGTGATCTCGTCGTTGCGGAACACCTGCACCCCGGCCCCCAGCACGAGGAAGGCCTGCACCAGGTTGTAGGTGAAGGAATCGTAGTTGTCGATCAGCAGCAGCTTCGGCGTCACAGCCCGCCCTCCGCCATGGCCAGCGCGCGGCGCAGGATCGCGCTCTTGGCCAGCACTTCCTGGTACTCGCTCTCCGGCACGCTGTCGGCGACGATGCCCGCGCCAGCCTGGTAGCTGTAGGTGCCGTCCCTGAACACCAGCGTGCGGATGGTGATCGCCTGGTCCATGTCGCCGTTGTTGCCGAAATAGCCGACGGTGCCCGCGTACAGCCCGCGGCGCACCGGCTCGAGTTCGTCGATCAGCTCCATGGCACGCACCTTGGGCGCGCCGACCAGCGTACCGGCGGGGAAGGCCGCCGCGAACAGGTCGAAGGCATCGCGCCCGGGCGCGAGGCGCCCCTGCACGCCGCTCACGATGTGCATGACGTGGCTGTAGCGCTCGATCGCCTTGTAGGGATCCACGTGGACCGAGCCCGCCGCGGCCACGCGGCCGAGGTCGTTGCGCGCGAGGTCCACCAGCATGACGTGCTCGGCGTTTTCCTTCTCGTCAGCCCGCAGGCCGGCCTCCAGCGCCAGGTCGGCGGCCTGGTCGGCGCCGCGCGGTCGTGTCCCGGCGATGGGCCGCAGGGCGGCATGGCCGCCGCGCAGGCGCACCAGCGCCTCGGGCGAGGAGCCGGCCACCTGCACGTCGCCGAGATCGAGGAAGAACATGTAGGGCGAGGGGTTGATGAGCCGCATCGCCCGGTAGGTCTCGAAGGGTGACAGCGTGTGCTCGCCCGCAAAGCGCACCGAGAGCACCAGCTGGTACACGTCGCCGAGCGAGATGTAATGCCTGGCACGCTCCACCGCGGCGCGATACTCCTCCCCGGAGAAGCTCTGCACGGCGGGTGCATGGCGCTGGTTCGGCAGCGCGGGTGGCAACGGCCCGCGCAGCAGGCGCAGGACCTCGCTGCGCACCCGCGCACGCTCGGCCTCCCCGCCCGCATGGAGCAGGGCGATGCGCCGCGTGAGGTGGTCGAAGACCAGCATGGAATCGGTGGCCAGGTAGGCTGCCTCGGGCACCTCGGGGCACGCCGCACCCGGCGGCGGACGTTCGAGGCGTTCGAAGCGGCGCACGATGTCGTAGCCGGCGACACCCACCAGGCCGCCCGTGAAGGGCAGTCCGGGCACCTCGGGCGCAAGGCGTGGCGTGGCCGCAAGCGCGGCGCGCAGCGCATCGAGCAGGGCGTCACGGCCGGCGGGCAGCGGCTGCAGGCGGCCGTTGACCCGCAGGCCACGTCCATCGAGCCGCAACTCGGCAGCCCCGCCAAAGCCGAGGAAGGAGTAGCGCGCCAGCTGCAGGCCACCCTCCACGCTTTCGAGCAGGAAGCGCGGCTTGAGCGGTCCCAGCTTCAGGAACGTGGACACCGGGGTGTCCAGGTCCGCGGCTATGTCAAATGGTCCCTGCATGTGTGCCATGTGCGGCATGTGCATCCCGTGTACCCGGTGCCGGTTTCCTGTGGGCAACAAAAAACCCATCCCCGCTGCCGCGAAGATGGGTCATTGGCCGGGACGAACGACAGGCGCTAGCCAGCAACCCCCTCCGCGGAGAGGGTACGCCACGAACGGCCGTTTTCATTCCCGGTGAACACGCCCGGAAGTATCCACGCGCCCCGCCGGGAGGTCAAGGACGGTTGTGGGCGATCGCCCAGGTGAGGCGCAGCAGGCGGCGGAAGGTCTGCGGCGGCAGGGCACGGACGATGCCATCCCCGTGCATCGCGATGGTGTCGGCGAAGCGGGTGACCGGCAGCAGGTGCAGGTAGGCCGGCAGCGGCCGGCGGGCGTTGCCGGAGGGGAACACGCCGTAGGGGGAGAGCACCAGCAGGTGGCGGTGGCGCAGGCCCGCCTGGCGCAGCAGGCGCCGCGCACGTTCGGTGCCGAAGCTGCGGCTCAGGCTCGCCTGCAGCTCGCGCAGCTCCAGCCCCGGGAAGGGCCCGCGCTCGCGGGCCAGGGCATTGGATTCGCGCAGCAGGATGCGGCGCACCAGGCCGGTCCAGCGCACGGCGAGGCGCACCGTCGCGAACTGCTCGGGATCGAGCCCCCAGCGATCGATGACATCCCCGAATCCGGTCAGGTGCAGGGCCACGCGCCGGTTGACCAGCGCATCCTGGCCAAGCTCGGGCGATGGCCACTCGACCTGCTCCACCAGGTTGTCGGCGAGGCGCAGCGTCGCGCGCAGCAGCCGCCGCAACTCGGCGAGCGCCGCGGCCGGCGCATCGATCGGCAGGGCATCGAGCCGCAGTTCGACCGCCAGCCAGGCGCTGTCGGCACGGGTCTCGAACAGGCTGAGCGGCAACACCGCATCGCTGCGTTCGCCACCGGAGAGCGTGCAGGGCGGGCGCGTCGTCTGCTGCAGCAGCAGGTGCACGCCCGGCTCGCGGTGGCCGATCCCGGTCAGCCCCTGCCAGAGCGGCAGCGGATCCCCGCTCCAAGCGATGCTCCGGCCCTCCCCGGCCGCGCACAAGGCCTGCATGAGCACATCCGGCAGCCGGATCGCGATGCGCGGATGCCCGAGCGCGCCACACTGGCGCAACCGCAGGAGGTCGCCGATGCCCGGGTGATCCGCCCGCACCGACAGCGTCAGGCGCCCCGGGGCGATGCCATAGCGCTGCAATGCGCCCGGCAACGCCTGCTCGAGTCCGCGGACCACCAGCCGCATGTGCTCGGGCCGCGGCCGCTCGCCCTGCGCGGCACGCGTGACCGCGGAGAGATCCAGCGCGACTTCCGACCCCGGGGCCAGCAGTGGCGCGAGGCGGCGCGCCACCACCGCCATGCTGCGCCCGGCGAGCCAGTCCTCGTCTCCCGACACGCGCGGGAAACATACCGCGTGTTGCCCGGCCGCGGCGGCCAGTGTCAGTGCCGCGCCGGGTTCCGGCCCCGCGACCGGCCCGATGGCGGCGTGACCGAGCAGCCAGCGGAATTCCCCCGACCAGCGCCGGCACTGGGCCTCCGCGCTGCTGGCGGCATCCAGCAGCCGTGTGTCCACCGCGCGCCGGGCGCCGCCCGGGGGCACGCTGGCCATGCGGCCGATGTGCTGCTGTGACACGCCACGCCTCCGGGAGTCCGCCCGAGCAACCACCGGGGCAATCTGCCAGACGATGGCCGGGGCACGCGCCCGCGATTTGGCACGCCTTCGCGCCGATTTGCGCTGCCGGGTGCTAAGATTTCCCGCCCCGAGGTCAACCGCTCCGCACGGGCAGCCCACCCGACTGCGGTACCGATGTCCGCCTGGAATCCAACCAACCTCACCGGCCTGCACCCGACCGCAAGGCCAACCGAGCGCCGGCAGGACATCGAGTTCGCCGAAAAGGACGCGCAGCTGCGCCATGACGTCCACGAACTCGGCAACCTGGTGGGTGGATTGCTGCGCGAGCAATGTGGCGAGGCGCTCTACGAGGCGGTGGAAAGCGCGCGGCGTGCCGCCATCGACCGCCGCGAGGGCGACCCCGGCGCCGGCCGGCGCATCGGGGAGATCCTGCAGCAGCTTGACGCCACCAGCATGCGGGATTTCGCCCGCGCCTTTTCCACGTTCTTCCAGATGGTGAACACCGCCGAGCAGGTGCACCGCATCCGGCGCCGGCGCGATTACCTCAGGACCGCCTCGATCCGCCAGCCCGGGAGCATCCGCGAGACGCTCGTCCGCCTGCGCGACAGCGGCCTGGACCTGGCGGCGGCCGGCGAGCTGCTCGCCTCGCTGCGCATCGTGCCGGTGTTCAGCGCGCACCCCACGGCTCCCACCCGGCGCACCATCCTGCGCAAGCACCAGGTCATCGCGCGCCACCTGGTGGAGATGCAGAACCCGACGCTGACACCCGCCGAAGTCGCCGCGGCAATCGACGCCATCCGCACCGAGATCACCGCCGTCTGGCAGACCGAGGAGAACCCGAACGGGGCCCGCACGGTGTTCGACGAACTCGAGCACACGCTGTTCTTCATGACCGACGTGATCTACCGCGTCGTGCCGGCCTTCTACGAGGCCATCGAGGGTGCACTTGCCGAAACCTATGGGACCGGGGCTCCGCCACCGCCGCCCTTCATGCGCTTCGCCTCGTGGATCGGCGGCGACATGGAGGCCGGCCCGGAGGTCACGGCGCGCACGATCCGCGAGATCCTGGCCCGGCAGCGCTCGCTGATACTGGACCTCTACCACCGGGAATGCCGCAACCTGGCCAACAAGCTCTCCCAGGGCACCTCGCGGGTGAGCGTGGATGGCGCGGTGCACGCACGCATCCGCCTGTATGCCGGGCACTTCGGCCGGTCCATGGGCACCATCCCGCTGCGCCACCGGGACATGCCGTACCGCGTGCTGCTGCGCCTCATGATGGCGCGCCTGCAGGCCACCCACGACGACGGCGGCTACCCCTACGAGTCCCCGGAGGAGTTCCTCGAGGACATCGGCCTGATCGCGCAGAGCCTGCGCAACAACCGGGGCGCCAATGCGGGGCTCTTCGCCGTGCGCCGCCTGCAGCGGCGCGTGCAGACCTTCGGCTTCCACCTGATGACGCTCGACCTGAAGCAGAGCGCACTCACGATCCGCCAGGTCGTCGGCCGCTGCCTCGATGACCCGCAGTGGCTGGAGCGCTCGCCCGCGGAGCGCGCCGAGCGCATCCGCACGGCGATCCGCCGCAACGAGTCCCCCTGCGAGAACCTCGACAATGACGCCAAGCGGGCGCTGGCGCTGTTCCAGGCCGTGGCCTTCTGCCGGCGCAAGTACGGGTGGCGCGCCATCGGGCCGTTCATCGTCAGCATGAGCCACGATGTGGATGACCTGCTGTCCGTGCTGCTGCTCGGCCGCTGGGGCGACCTGCACGGGCCGGGCGGCTCGGTGCCGCTGGACGTCGTGCCGCTGTTCGAGACCACCGGGGACCTGGCCAGCGCGCACGCCACCATGCGCGCCCTCCTGCAGGACCCGATCTACGAGGAACACCTGGCCCGGCGCGGGCGCCGGCAGATCATCATGCTCGGCTACTCCGACAGCAACAGGGACGACGGCCTCGCCTCGGCCCGCTGGCTGCTCAGGCAGACGCAGTCGGCGCTGGTCGGGGTGCTCGACGAAGCCGGCGTCTCCTTCACGTTCTTCCACGGCCGTGGCGGGGCGATGACCCGCGGTGGCGGCAAGACCCACGCGGCGGTGCTGGTGTCACCTCCCGGCGCGGTGCGCGGCCGCCTGCGGGCCATCGACCAGGGCGAACTGGTGAGCACGAAATACGGCTTTCGCGGCGTGGCGCTGCGCACGCTGGAACAGGCCACCGGCTCGGTGGCACTCGCCACGGCCTTGCCCGGCCAGGGCACGGGCGGCGACACGACGCCCTGGCATGACATGATGGAAGGCCTCGCACGCAGCAGCCGCGGGCACTACAAGGCCCTGGTGGAGGACACGCCAGGCTTCTTCGACTACTTCCAGCTGGCCACACCGGTGGACGCCATCCTGCGCATGCGCGCCCGCCCCGGGCAGGAGGAGGCCGCGCAACAGGGCGTCGAACAGCTGAAGGGCGCGCCCTGGGTCGCCGCCTGGACGCAAAGCCGGATCATGATGCCCGGCTGGTACGGGTTCGGCACCGGACTTGACGCCATCATGCGCCAGCACGGCGATCAGGCGGTGCGCGACATGGTGCGCAACTGGCAGTTCTTCCAGGTCCTGCTGGGCGACGTGGAGCTGGCGCTCGCGAAGGCGGACATGGGCATCGCCGAGCACTACTCGGTACTCGCCGGCGAATGGCACGAACGGCTCTTTCCACTCCTGCGCAGCGAGTTCGACCTGTGCATGGCGCGTGTCCTCGCCCTGCGCGACCAGTCCGTCCTGCTCGAAGGCAACGACGCGCTGCGCCGTTCCATCCGCCTGCGCAACCCCTACGTGGATCCCATGAGCCTGCTGCAGATCGAGCTGCTGCGCCGCTGGCGCGCCGGCGGCCGCCAGGACCCCGCGCTCTTCGAGGCACTGCTGGCGAGCATCAACGGCATCACGCGCGGGCTGCAGGACGCCGGGTGAGTCGGGCAGGCGGTTCCACCACCAGGCCGCAGCCAGGCGGGGCCACCCGATGATGGGCGCTTTCGGCCGGTTCCTTGAGCTCAGCGTGCCCACGGCTGACGTGTTGCGCTCGCTGAATTTCTACCGTGCACTGGGTTTCGGCGAGCTGCCGGCCGGCGACATCCGCCCCTGGCACTATGCCGTGGTCACCGATGGCGCCCTCGTCCTCGGCCTGCATGGCGGGGGGATGGATGAACCGGCGCTGTGCTTCGTGCGCCCCAACCTCGCCCGGCAGGTGCGCACGCTGGAAGCGGCGGGTCACGGCCTGGAGTTCTGCCGGCTGGGCAGCGAGGAATTCCATGAAGCCGCGCTGCGCAGCCCCGATGGCCATCTGCTGCTGATGATCGAGGCCCGGACGTTCTCACCCGGCGGGACCGGCCTGGCCACCGACGGCCTCCTCGGCCGTGACGGCGAAATCGTGCTCGACTGTGCCGATGTGCCTGCCAGCCGTGCGTTCTTCGAGCCTGCCGGTTTTCTCGATGCCGGTGCCGATGCCACCAGCGCGCGCCTCGATGCTCCCGGCATCAGGATCCGGCTGCGGGAGTCGCCCCGGCCGGGTGGCGTGGCCCTGCGTTTCCCCACGACGGATCCCGCCGCGGTGGCACGCCGGCTGGAGGCGCTCGGCCTGCCCGTCACCCGGGGCGCCGAAGGCCTTGTCCTGCGTGCGCCTGAAGGCACGCGATTGGCGATCGGTTAGCGATCGACCGGGGCCAGACCGGCCAGTGAGCGGCCCCGCCGGGCACGGCCAGCCACCGTGGCGGCTGGACCGGGCCGGCACGCGGCCTGCTACAGGTCGCCGAGCGGGCGGGTGAAGGTGAAGCGGGCCGGCTCCACCACCAGTTTCTGGGCGGCCTCGCCGGCATTGCCACCCAGGGCGCTGAACGGCAGGGTCACCACCCAGGCGGCGGCACCCAGCACCGTGGCGCCGAGGCCGAGCGGGCGCACCAGCACGCCATCCACCACCATCGCGCCGAAGCCCGGCCGCTGGTCGATGTAGCTGTCGGCCAATGCCATGGGGGGGGTTGCCAGCGCCGCGGTGATGGCGAGGGCAACGAACATCTTGCGAATCGGGCTGTTCTGCATGTGACGGACCTCCGTCGATGACCTGCGCGCGACGCTAGGCGCCGCCGGTCCGGTTGTCAACGCGGGCTGTCACGGTCCGGCAACCCCGCCCGGCCGGTCAGGCAACACCGCCCCGCTGGCCGGCGGCTCCGGATACTCGACCAGCCTGACCCTGGCACCGATGTCGCCGAACACGAATACCCGGCAACCCGTCTGCTCCTTTGGCAGCTCCAGGACAACATCCGTGTCCACCCTCCCACGGACCTGCTTCCAGTCACAGCGCAGCCTGAACTCATCCGCCTTGCCCTCGGCGGCCTCGAAGCCGAACTTGCGGCGCAGGAGCTTATGCTCCCAGGAGGGTGCCTCCCTGGCATCGTTCCGGCGCTGGCGGATCTCGCCAACGAAGACGAGGGGCTGCGGCGATTCGATGAAGCCCCGTACCTTCCTCGCCAATCCTTCGATCCGGGCGTCATCGGGCGGGGGATCGAGCTTCCCGATATCGGCCCAGGTGTCCATCGCCTCCCCGTGCCGCTCGGTCGCCACCTGCAGCTGGAACAGCTGCAGTATCGCCGCACGGTAGGCTTTGCGGTCATTGATGTATTCACCCTGGTTGTTGATCGCCCGCTGCAGGTGCAACACGGCACCCTCGAGGTCGCCACGCCGTTGCGCGAGGTTCGCCCGTGCAAGCTCCAGCCACGATGCTTCGTACAGGGTCCAGGTGCCGTCGCCGCCAAGCGCATCGAGACGCGCCTGTGCCTCGTCCAGTTGTCCGGCAGACAACAGGGATTCCGCTTCGCGAAAACGCCTGAGGAAGCTTCGCCGCGCCCCCGTCTGCCCCTTGACCCTGTACACCAGACGGAGCTGCATGCACTGCTCCACCGGCTTGCCCTGCCAGGTGGCAGGCTCAAAACGCACGTCGCGCAGTTCTTTCAGCGCTGCCTGCTCGAAAACCCCGATGCCACTCGACTCCTCGATGATCGGATCGACTACCTCGCCTGCAGGCGTCACGCAGACACCGAGTGATACCCATCCTTCCTGACGCCGCCTGAGGGCGGCGACTGGATAGTTGCCTTCGCCATGGACGGGTAGTCCCCTTGCGCGCGTACCGCCCGCGAACAGCGGTGCAGGCGGGGACTCCACCAGCGAGACGGAACCAACCGGCTCCCCGGACTCCACTGCGGATTCGTCCGGGCCCGCATCGGATGCATCCATGGCACCCAACAGGAGAGCGGCCAGGGCCGCGAGACCCGTCCCCGCCAGCTGCTGGAACCGCATGCCTCCCCCTCCCCCCGGTGTGGCGCCCGGGTCTTCCGGCCGATACTACCCCTCGCCGCGCAGCTGTTCGAGGATCGCCGGGTTCTCGAGCGTCGAGACATCCTCGGTGATCGCCTCGCCGCGGGCAATCGCCCGCAGCAGCCGGCGCATGATCTTGCCCGAGCGGGTCTTCGGCAGGTTGTCGGCGAAGCGGATGTCGTCGGGCCTGGCGATGGCGCCGAGTTCCCTGGCGACCCATTCGCGCAGCTCGGCAGCGAGCGCCCCGGCCTGCGCGCCGGTGGGCCGTGCACCCTTCATCACCACGTAGGCGAAGATCGCCTCGCCCTTGATCTCGTGGGGACGGCCGACCACCGCGGCCTCCGCCACCCGCGGATTCGCCACGAAAGCCGACTCGATCTCGGCAGTGCCGAGCCGGTGGCCGGACACCTTGAGCACATCGTCGGCGCGGCCCATCACCCAGAAGTAGCCGTCCCTGTCGCGGTGCGCGGTGTCGCCAGCGACGTAATAGCGGTTGCCGAAGCGCGCCCAGTAGGTGGAGAGGTAACGCGCGTTGTCGCCCCAGATGGTGCGCAGCATCGAGGGCCAGGGCTTGCGGATGACGAGGAAGCCGCCGCGGTTCGGATCGGTGACCTCGTTGCCGTCGTCGTCCACGATCGCGGCATCGATGCCCGGCAGCGGCAGCGTGCACGAGCCGGGTTTGGTGGGCACCACGCCCGGCAGCGGCGCGATCAGCGTGGCCCCGGTCTCGGTCTGCCACCAGGTGTCCACGATGGGACAGCGGCCCCTGCCGATGTTGTGCTGGTACCAGATCCAGGCCTCGGGGTTGATCGGCTCGCCCACCGAGCCGAGCAGGCGGATCTTCGAGAGGTCGTATCGCGCCGGGATGTCCTCGCCATGCTTCATCAGCGCACGGATCGCGGTCGGGGCCGTGTAGAAGATGGTCACGCCGTGGCGTTGACAGATGTCCCAGAAGCGCCCCGCATCCGGATGCACCGGCGCGCCCTCGTACATCACCACGGTGGCTCCGGCGGCGAGCGGGCCGTAGGTGACATAGGTATGGCCGGTGACCCAGCCGATGTCAGCGGTGCACCAGAAGACATCGTCATCACGCAGGTCGAAGGCCCAGAGCGTGGTGAGCTTCGCGCCGAGCAGGAAGCCGGCGGTGGCGTGCTGGATGCCCTTGGGCCTGCCGGTCGAACCCGAGGTGTAGAGCAGGAACAGCGGGTGCTCGCTCGGCACGAAAACCGGCGCGCAGTGGTCCGGCTGGCCCGCCACCGCATCGGACCACCAGACGTCGCGGCCGGGCCTCATGTCCACGCGATTCCCGGCATGGCGCAGCACGATCAGCTTCCCGACGCTGGCGCAGCCCTGTGCCAGCGCCTCGTCGGCGGCCGCCTTGAGCTCCACCAGCTTGCCGGCCCGGTGGCTGCCGTCGGCCGTGATCAGCACGCGTGCGCCGGCATCCTCGATGCGGTTGCGCAGGGAGTGCGCCGAGAAGCCGCCGAACACCACCGAGTGCACCGCGCCGATGCGCGCGCAGGCCAGCATGGCAATGACGGCCTCGGGCACCATCGGCATGTAGATGACGACGCGGTCGCCGGCGCCGATGCCGTCGGCCTTGAGCGCGTTGGCGAGCCGGCACACCTGGGCAGCGAGCTCCCGGTAGCTGAGGGCGCGCACCTCGCCCGGCTCGGACTCGAAGATGATCGCCGTCTTGTCCGGGCGCTCCTTCAGGTGGACGTCGAGGCAGTTGTATGCCGCATTGATCTCGCCATCGGTGAACCAGCGGAAGTTCGGGGCGTCCGCGCCATCCAGCGTGACCGTGAACGGCTTGTGCCAGGCGAGGGTCTCGCGCGCCAGGCGCCCCCAGAAACCCTCATGGTCGCGCTGTGCCTCGGCGAGCAGCCGCTCGTGGTCCGCCGGCCTGATGCGCGCGCGGGCGGTGAACGCGGCCGGCGGCGGGAACACGCGGCCCTCGAGAAGGATGGAATCCAGGGTCTTGTTGGTCATCGGGCTGCCCTCTGCATGTGCCCCCCGGATTGTAAGGGCCGCGCCACCGGCCGTGGCGGCCTCAGGTCACGGCCGCGAGCCGCCGGGCCTGGCGGCGCAGGGCCTCGCCGAAGCCGGCGACGTCGTAGAGACCATCAAGGCCTTCGAGATCCGGGCAGCGGCGCAGGAGCGCATCCGGATGATCGAACACCGGGGCGTCATAGCGCACGCGGGTGAGCTGCAGTGCCACGTCGACATCGGCGCGGTGGCTGCGCAGGCGCCCGGGGAGTGCCGGCGCCGCACGGATCTTCAGGCGCCCGACGGCCTCCA
The DNA here is from genome assembly GCA_020853135.1 of Gammaproteobacteria bacterium. Classification (GTDB taxonomy): domain Bacteria; phylum Pseudomonadota; class Gammaproteobacteria; order Steroidobacterales; genus QUBU01. Next base: position 1,760 of record JADYZO010000050.1, on the reverse strand, counting down.
GGTTGTCGTAGATCTCGGCGATGCCGGCGAAATGTCCGAGCAGCGCAGCGGCGGTCTTCGGGCCGATGCCGCGCACGCCGCGGATGTTGTCCACCGCATCGCCCGTGAGCGCGAGGAAGTCGGCGATCTGCTCGGCCCGCACGCCGAAGACGCCGGGCACGTCCTCGTAGCCGATGCGGCGGCCGGAGGGGTAATCCCAGAGCACGTCGCCCGGCTGCAGCACCTGGGCGAGATCCTTGTCGCGGCTGAGGATGGTGACCCTGTGACCCGCGGCACGGGCGCGCGCCGCCAGTGCGGCGATGAGGTCGTCGGCCTCGAAGGCGGCATCGGCGCAATCGGCCAGGCCGAGCGCGCGAGCCACCGCCCGGCAACGGGCGAACTGCAGCTTCAGTTCCGGTGGCGCGGGCTCGCGGTTGGCCTTGTACTGGGGGTAGATGGCGGTGCGCACGCAGCCGCCCTGGCTGCGGTTCCCGTCGAAGGCCACGGCCACGTGCCGCGGCTGGACATCCTCGAGGAAATCGCCGAGGAAGCGGCTGAAGCCGTAGAGGGCATTGACCGGGTTGCGGCCGGGGTCGGTCATGTCGGCCGGGATCGAGTACCAGGCCTTGAAGACGAATACGCTGGCGTCGATCAGGTAGACCATGCGGCGGATTATGCGCCCGCCGCGCCGCGCGCGGCCCGCCCCGGCATGCTCAGTCGTGGAACACGCGCACCGCGTGTCCGCCACCCGACCGGAGCGTCGTGACCAGGCGTGCATGCAGCGGGCTGGAGCGCGGGATGTGCGCCAGCAGGAACTCCATCTGGTCGGCCATCACGCGGCGGCCCTTGAGGTAGATGTACTCGGCGTAGGTCGGCGTGAAGGGCACGGCGATGAGCTGTATGCCCGCGCCCTCGGGGGTGCGTCCGCCCTTGTGGTTGTTGCAGCGCCGGCAGGCCGTGACGACATTCGTCCAGCTGTCGCGGCCACCCTTGCTCAGCGGCGTGACGTGGTCGCGGGTCAGGTCGCGGGAGAGGAAACGCTCGCCGCAGTACAGGCAGAGGTTGGCATCGCGGCGGAACAGGGTCTTGTTGTTGAGCGGCGGCACGTAGCTGTCACGCACCCCCGCGATGCCCGGCATCCGCCCGACCGTGGCGATGATGGAATTGACCTCGACGATGCTGCGGTTGCCGGTGCGCGCGCTCCAGCCGCCGTACACGCGGTAGAGCAGCGAGCCGCAGCTGTAGGCGACCTGCGCCATGTAATACAGGCGCACCGCCTCGCGGAAGTCGATCCACTCCAGCGGCATGCCGGAAACATCGGTGCGCAGCACCTGCTGCGCGTAATCGCCGGCCGCGGCGGGCTCGTCAGGCGCCGGCACCCCGGCGCTGACAGGCCAGCCCCGGTCCTGGCTCGCAAGGCCCGGGGCACTCGCGCTGGTCGCGGTCATGCCGCCGAATATCGCAGAACTCCGGGAAAAAAATCAAATTCCCGGTGGTCTGCCCGGCACCTGCCGGGCGCCGGCCGGTCAGTTGCGGCTCTTGTCGACGATCCGGTTGGCGGCGATCCAGGGCATCATCGCCCGCAGGGTCGCGCCCACCGTCTCGATGGGGTGCTTCGCATTGGCGGCCCGCGCCCGGGTCATCTCCGGGTAGGCGCCGGCACCCTCGGCCAGGAAGCGCTTCGCGTAGGAGCCGTTCTGGATGTTGGCCAGGGCTTCCTTCATGGCCTTGCGCGACTGCTCGTTGATGACCTTCGGGCCGGTGACGTACTCGCCGAACTC
>JADYZO010000049.1 GCA_020853135.1 Gammaproteobacteria bacterium | reverse complement strand
GACTGCGTGGTCTTCCCCATTGCGGACCCGGTGTGGGGTCAGGCCATCGCGGCAGCCGTCACCGCTGCGGCCGGCCAGGAGATCCAGGCAGCCGACCTGCGCGCATGGCTGGCCGGCCGGATGTCCGGGCACAAGATCCCCGTGCGCATCTGGTGCCAATCCCAACCGCTCAGGCCCGCCACCGGCAAGGTCAACCGCCAGACACTGGCCGCGCGGCTGCTGGCGGGTGCCTCGGCATCCGGCTGACCGGCGAGGACGACCAGAACTGCCGGGCCTGCGCCACCCTCTTCAGTGGCCCGGGCTGCCCCGCTACCGGCGCGACTTCCTGCCACCCTTGCCACCCTTGCGGCCGGGGCTGCTGCGCTCGTGGACGTGGGCTTCGCCGTTGCCGTGGTCGTGCACGTAGAGCTCGGGCGCGTTGGCATCCGCCTGGGCGTCCTCGTTGGCGTAGTCGTAGGACGGGTACTCGAAATCGTGCGGGTGGTTGTGGCCGTCCGGAGAGCGGATCCACTTGTAGAGGTTCGGCTTGTTCCGGCGGATCTGCGCGGCCGCACGCTCGCGGTTTTCCTCGGGCGTGGACCAGGGATTGAAATGGAAGTAGTTGTGCAGCGAGCTGTCGGTGCGGCCGAAGCCGAGCACGCCGAGCTGGCTCGCGAACGCGCCGTGGTTGATCCAGGCCGGGCGCCAGAAGTAGCCGCCGGTCGGCAGGTCGCCGAACTGCATCATCGAGGAGGTGCCCCAGATGTGGTAGCTCTCCTCGGCGCAGTCATGGTAGGAGATGTTGTCCTGCCAGTAATTGGGCGTCATGCAGTAGAGCAGCGAGTGCGCGTGGGTCAGCGGATCCGCACGCAGCATCTTCACCATGCAGCCAGGCGCCACCGACGGGGTGATGAAATTGGCGACCTTCCATTGCAGTCCCTCGTAGGCATCCACGACGATGAGCTGGTCGCGCAGCGCGCGCGGGTGGTCCACGTCGGACTCGAGGAAGCTCGGCTCGCCGTAGTTGTAGAACAGCAGGCCCTCGGCGCCCCGGGGGGAACTCATCGCCGGCATGGAGACGCCCGCCGGCACGAAGAAGTAATGCCCCTTGCCGTAGACCTTGTCCCCGTACTGCACCGAGCCGGAGAGGATGAAGAGCTCCATCTCCGTGTAGCTCATGCCCGGGGGCTGGCGGTAGCCGGCATCGAAGCGCACCGTCATCGAGCAGGCGCCGGAGTCCGTGTCGAGGCTCAGCATCTTGTACTTCATGCCCTTCGGGAAGCCCGGCAGGGTCATCTTCTTGAAATCGACGTCGCGGTCTACGAAGGGCTCGATATGCGGGCGGGCCATTGCTGTGGTTCTCCCTGAGGGCTGGCGCTGCTGATCGTGAAACGATGACGGCCCGGGCCGCAGGGCTGCGGGCCTCAGGCGTTGTTATATCATGATGACAATAGCCTGCGGAATCCGCCGGGCCGGAAATTGCCCCTGTGCCGGGTGGCTGGCAGCGCCGCAGCACATTCGCCGGATGGCAGGCAAAAGATGGTCGGGGCGAGAGGATTCGAACCTCCGACCCCTTGCACCCCATGCAAGTGCGCTACCAGGCTGCGCCACGCCCCGAATCGGAATCAACGGTATCGTCAGCTGCCTCGCCGGACATGCGACACCTGCTGGCTGGAAGAACCGCCAGTCCGGCAGGCGCGGGGGTCAGGTCCGCGAAGGGGGCGCCATGATACCCCAGCATCTGCTGCCGGGGAACCCGGCGGGTTCAGCGGCGCAGGATCTTCAGGATTTCCTCGAGCTCGACGCGCAGCTGGCGCACGATCTGCTGGCTCTGGGAGGTGTCGCTCCTCGCTTCCTCGCCGGTGAGCTTCTGGCGCGCACCGCCGATGGTGAAGCCCTCGTCGTAGAGCAGGCTGCGGATCTGGCGGATCACCAGCACGTCCTGGCGCTGGTAGTAGCGCCGGTTGCCACGGCGCTTCACCGGCTTGAGCTGCGGGAATTCCTGCTCCCAGTAGCGCAGCACGTGCGGCTTCACGGCGCACAGCTCGCTTACTTCCCCGATGGTGAAATAGCGCTTTCCAGGGATGGGTGGCAGTTCGTCGTTATTTCCCGGTTCCAGCATAGGCTTCCACTCGGGCTTTTAGTTTTTGTCCCGGACGGAAGGTCACGACCCGCCGCGCGGTGATGGGTATTTCTTCGCCCGTTTTCGGGTTGCGGCCCGGCCTCGTGTTCTTGTCGCGCAGGTCGAAATTGCCAAAGCCCGACAACTTCACCTGCTCGCCAGTGGACAGGGCCGCGCGCAGATCCTCGAAAAAGAGGTCCACGAGTTCCCTGGCTTCCCGCTTGTTGAGGCCAAGCTCGTTGAACAGGGATTCTGCCATATCGGCTTTTGTCAGAGCCATGTTTGTTTCTCTGGCTGGCTTATTCCCGGACCCTGGCCTGGAACTCGCGGCCCAGGGCCGCCCTGACGTCCTGCAGGGCGCTGTTTGCATCCTCGTCCGTTAGCGTGCGGGATGGATCCTGCAAAATCAAGCCGATAGCCACGCTTTTTTCTGTATTGCCGACCTGCGGACCACTGTATATGTCAAACACGAAGGCCTCGCGCAGGATCGCCGCGGGCACCGCTGCCCGCGCCACCGCCAGCAGCCGCGCGACGGGAACCTCCCGCCCCACCACCACCGCGACGTCGCGGCGCACCGCCGGGAACACCGGAACCGCGGCGTGCACGGGCCGTGGATGACGCAGGACCTCGACCCGCAACTCGAAGAGGACGGCACCCGGCAGCTCCAGCTCAGCCGCGAGCGCCGGATGCAACTCGCCGAGCCAGCCCGCCTCGCGCCCCTCAACGCTGATGCGCACGCAGCGGCCCGGGTGCAGCGCCGGGTGGTGCGCCGCCTCGAACCCGCAGGCGGCGCGCCGGCCGCCCAGGGCCAGCAGCGCCTCCACGTCCGCCTTCACGTCGAACACGTCCAGCGCCTGCGTGCGTTCCCCCCACTGCTCGGGCCAGCGGCTGCCCGTGGCGATGCCGGCGATGCAGCGCTCCTCCGCCTGCCCTTCGGCATCCCCGGAGAAGTAGCGGGCCCCGATCTCGAACAACCGCACCCGCGGCTGCTGGCGACGCAGGTTTTCGCGTGCCGCGAGCACCAGCCCGGGCCACAGCGACTGGCGCATCACCGCCAGATCGGCGGAGATCGGGTTGCTCAGCACCCGCTCGCGGGCGGCCTCGGCACCAAAGCGGCGTGCCAGGCCCGGTTCGATGAAGCTGTAGGTGATGGCTTCCTGGTAGCCGCGTGCCGCCAGCACGACTGCCGCCTCGCGCGGGGGATCCACCGCCTCGCCCGCGGCGGCTGCCTGCACCGTCGCGGCGCCGGGGATCGCCGGAATGCGCTCATAGCCGTGCACGCGGGCCACCTCTTCGATGAGGTCCTCCTCGCGCCCGATGTCGAAGCGTGCGGCCGGTGGCGTCACGCTCCAGCCCTCGGCCGTGGCCTCCACCTGCATGCGCAGCCGCGCCAGGATGCCGGCCACCTCCCCGTCGGCGATCTCCACCCCCAGCACCCGTGCCAGCCGCGCGCGGCGCAGGCGCACCGGATGGCGCAGCGGCATGCCGCCGGCCTCCACGCAATCGACGAGCGGACCGGGCTGCCCGCCGGCGATGGCCAGGACCAGGGCCGTGGCGCGCTCGATGGCGCGTGGCGGCAGCGTCGGATCGACGCCGCGCTCGAAACGCAGCGAAGCATCGGTGTGCAGGCCGAAGCGCCGGGCGCGGCCGGCCAGCGCCGCCGGCGCGAAATGGGCCGCCTCGAGGAAGATGTCGCGCGTGGCTGGGGAAACCGCCGTGCGGGCGCCACCCATGATGCCGGCCAGGCCCACGGGCCCCTGCCCGTCGGCGATCACCAGCACGTCGGGCCCCGGCTGCACTTGCTGGGCGTCGAGCAGGACCAGCGTTTCGCCCGGCCGCGCCGGGCGCGCCGCCAGACCGCCGTCGAGCGCGGCGAGATCGTAGGCGTGCATCGGCTGGCCGAGTTCGAGCATCACGTAGTTGGTCACGTCGACGACGGGGCTGATCGGGCGGATCCCGCAGCGGCGCAGCCGCTCGCGCATCCACAGCGGTGTGCGCGCATCCGGGCGCAGGCCACGGATGATGCGGCCCGCAAAGCGCGGGCAGGCGGCGGGCACCGGCAGGGCCACTGCCAGCACATCGGGAATGGCCGCGGCGACGGCAGCGGCAGCGGGCTCGTTGCAGGCGGCCCCGCCCGGCGCGGCCACTTCGCGGGCAATGCCGAGGATGCTGAAGCAGTCGGCACGATTGGGCGTGACGTTGAGGTCGAGCAGCGGGTCACCCAGCTTCAGCAGCGCGGTGATGTCGGCGCCGGGAACCGCGCCGGCGTCGAGTTCCAGCAGGCCGTCCACGCCGGCCTCCAGGCCCAGTTCCCGGGCCGAGCACAGCATGCCCGCCGAAGGCTCGCCCCGCAGCCGCGTAGGCTTGATGAGCAGCCCGCCCGGCAGGCGCGCACCCTCGAGCGCGGTGGGATAGAGGCCGCCCTCACGGACGTTCGGCGCGCCGCAGACGATGCCGAGTGGCGTGCCGGTGCCGACGTCCACCTGGCACAGCGCGAGCTTGTCCGCATTCGGATGGCGCCTGAGCGCGACCACGCGGCCAACCACGACCCGGTCGAGCGGCCCGCCCTCGGCGGCGAGGGCGTCCACCTCGAGGCCGAGCATGGTCAGGCGGTGGGCGAGCGCCTGCGGCTCCAGCCCGTGGGCCACCTGTTCCTGCAGCCAGGAGTCACAGATCCTCATCGCTGCCTCAGTTGAACTGGCGCAGGAAGCGCAGGTCGTTGTCGAAGAACAGACGCAGGTCGTCCACCCCGTAGCGGAGCATCGTCAGGCGCTCCACGCCCATGCCGAAGGCATAGCCGGTGAACTCCTCCGGGTCGATGCCGGCGATGCGCAGCACCTCCGGGTGCACCATGCCGCAACCGAGGATCTCCAGCCAGCGGCCGGATTCCGCCAGCACGTCCACCTCGGCCGAGGGCTCGGTGAAGGGGAAATAGGAGGGCCGGAAACGCAGGGTGGCCCCACGCTCGAAGAAGCGCTCGACGAACTGGTGGAGGATCGCCTTGAGGTGCGCGAAGCTCACGTCGCGGTCGACGACCAGCCCCTCGACCTGATGGAACATGGGCGTGTGCGTCATGTCCGAGTCGCAGCGGTACACCCGGCCAGGTGCGATGAGGCGGATGGGCGCGCCCTGCGCCTTGAGCGCGCGGATCTGCACCGGGGAAGTGTGGGTGCGCAGCAGCCGGCCGCCGGGGAAATAGAAGGTATCGTGCATGGCGCGCGCCGGATGGTCCGCCGGGATGTTCAGCGCCGTGAAGTTGTGGAAGTCGTCCTCGACCTCCGGGCCCTCGTGCACCGCGAAGCCCGCACCCCGGAAAATGGCCTCGATGCGCGCCAGCGAGCGGCTGACGGGGTGCTCCCCGCCGAACGCCTCGCCCCGTCCGGGCAGCGTGAGATCGAGCCGGCCGGCCGCCAGGCTGGCCGCGAGCTGCTCCTCATCGAGGAGCGCGCGCCGCTGTTCGATGGCCGCGCCGACGGCATCCCGGGCCTGGTTGATGGCCTGCCCCGCGGCGGGACGCTCCGCTGCGGGCAGGGTGCCGAGGTTCTTCAGGAGCGCGGTGACCTCGCCCTTCCTGCCAAGGAAGTGCACGCGTACCTCCTCCAGTGCCGCGAGGTCCGCGGCCCCGGCCGCGGCTTCCCGTGCGCGGGCCACCAGGCCATCGAGTCCGTCCATACGCCCCTGTGCAGGAAACGGTCCCGGCCTGGGGGCCGGGACCGCGGTGATGTTGTCGCCGGCAGCCGCGGCCCGCTCAGGCCGCGAGCTGCGCCTTGGCCTGCTCGGCCAAGGCGGCGAAAGCGTCTGCATCGTGGACGGCCAGGTCCGCGAGCACCTTGCGATCGACCTCGATGCCGGCCAGCTTCAGGCCGTTGATGAACCGGCTGTAGGACAGCCCGTGGGGGCGGATCCCGGCGTTGATACGCGCAATCCAGAGCGCGCGGAACTCGCGCTTCTTCACCCGGCGGTCACGGAAGGCGTACTGCCCGGCCTTGATGACCGCCTGCTTGGCGGCCCGGTAGACCTTGCGCCGGCCGTTGTAGTAGCCCTTGGCCTTCTTGAGGATCTTCTTGTGGCGCTTACCAGCGGTAACGCCGCGCTTGACTCGTGCCATGTCCTTCGCCTCCTGTTAAACGTAGGGCAGCAGCTTGCGGATGCCCGGCGCGTCGCATTCCTCGACCCGATGCATGGGGCCGAGCTGACGCTTACGCTTGGAGCTCTTCTTGGTGAGGATATGGTTTAGATGGGACTGGCCATGCTTGAAGCCGCCCTTCCCGGTGGCGCGGAAACGCTTCGCGGCGCCGCGCTTGGTCTTCATCTTCGGCATTTCACTCTCCTGGTGCCTGAACCGAACCTGGCGGCCGGGGCAGGCGGGTTTCGGCCAGAGCACACGGGCGGGATGCCCGGCACCGGCTGGCCGTCACTCACTTTCTCTTCGGCGATATGACCATCACGAGCTGGCGGCCCTCGAGCTTCGGCATCTGCTCGACCACCCCGTGCTCCTGCAGGTCCTGCTGCACACGCTGCAGCAGCTTGAAGCCGAGCTCCTGGTGGACCATTTCGCGTCCACGGTAGCGCAGGGTGATCTTCGCCTTGTCACCCTCGCCCAGGAACCGGATCAGGTTACGCAACTTGATCTGGTAGTCACCTTCCTCGGTGCCCGGCCGGAACTTCACTTCCTTGACCTGGATCTGCTTCTGCTTGCGCTTGGCAGCGTGGGCCTTCTTGTTCTGCTCGAACAGGAACTTGCCGAAATCCAGTATCCGGCAAACCGGCGGGTCGGCAGTGGGGGAAACCTCCACCAGGTCCAGCTCCTGGGACCGCGCCATCTCGAGCGCCTGCTCCCTGCTCACCACGCCGACCATCTCCCCGTCGGCGCCGATGACCCGCAACTGGCGGGAATCGATTTCCTCGTTCCGCCGAATCCTCTTGCTAGCGACGATGCGTCAATCCTCCATAACAGCGCGGCCGCGGCTCGCGGTTTCGGTGCCAAGGCGCCGGGCCAGTGTCTCGAGGGACATCGTGCCCAGATCCTTGCCGTCCCGCGTGCGCACGGCCACGGTCTTCGACTCGGCCTCCCGATCGCCCGTCACGAGGAGATAGGGAACCCGTTGCAGCGTGTGTTCGCGGATTTTAAAGCCGATCTTCTCGTTTCTCAAGTCCGTGGCAACCCGAAGACCCTGTTTTTCCAGCACTTCCGCCACCGAGGCGGCAAAACCCGCCTGCCGGTCGGTGATATTGAGGACCACGGCCTGGACCGGGGCCAGCCACAGCGGCAGGCGCCCGGCATGGTGCTCGAGCAGGATTCCGCAGAACCGCTCGAGCGAACCGAACATCGCCCGGTGGAGCATCACCGGGGCATGGCGCTGGCTGTCATCGCCGACATAGCTGGCGCCGAGCCGCCCGGGCAGGTTGAAATCCACCTGCAGGGTGCCGCACTGCCAGTCCCGGCCGATGGCATCGCGCAGCACGAATTCCAGCTTCGGCCCGTAGAAGGCGCCCTCCCCCGGGTTGCGGGTCATCTCCAGGCCGGCGGCCGTCGCGGCCGCCAGCAGCGCGGCCTCCGCCCGGTCCCAGATCTCGTCGCTGCCCACCCGCCGCTGCGGCCGGTCGGAGAACTTGATGCGGATGTCCTCGAAGCCGAAATCGCGGTAGATGCCCAGGATGAGGTTGGTGACGGCGACCGATTCGGCGGTGATCTGCTCCTCGGTGCAGAACACGTGGGCGTCGTCCTGGGTGAAGGCCCGCACGCGCATCAGGCCGTGCAGCGCCCCGGAAGGCTCGTAGCGGTGGACCTTGCCGAACTCGCACAGCCGCAGCGGCAGCTCACGGTAGCTCTTCAGGCCCTGGTTGAAGACCTGGATGTGGCCCGGGCAGTTCATGGGCTTGATGGCATAGACCCGCTCGTCCGGGGTCCGGGTCATGAACATGTTCTCGCCGAACTTCTCCACATGGCCCGACTGGACCCAGAGGCTGCGGTCCATGATCTCCGGGGTGTTGACCTCCTGGTAGCCCGCCTCGTGCTGGCGCTCGCGCATGTAGCCGATCAGCTGCTGGAACAGCGTCCAGCCCTTGGGGTGCCAGAACACCGCGCCCGGCGCCTCCTCCTGGAAGTGGAACAGGTCGAGCTCGCGGCCGATGCGCCGGTGGTCGCGCTTCTCCGCCTCCTCGAGCCGGTGCAGGTACTCCTTGAGGGCCTTCTCGTCCGCCCAGGCCGTGCCGTAGATGCGCTGGAGCATCTCGTTGCGCGAGTCGCCGCGCCAGTAGGCGCCGGCCCCCTTCATGAGCTTGAAGGCCCCGAGCTTGCCGGTGGAGGGCACGTGGGGCCCGCGGCAGAGGTCGAACCAGTCCCCCTGGCCGTACAGGCCGATCTCCTCCCCGGGCGGGATGCCGGCGATGATCTCGGCCTTGTACTTCTCGCCGAGGCCACTGAACAGCCGGATGGCCTCCTCGCGCGGCAGCACGCGCCGGCTGACCGGCAGGTCGGCCTGCGCCAGTTCCTTCATCTTCGCCTCGATGGCGGCGATGTCCTCGGGCGTGAAGGGGCGCTCGAAGGCAAAGTCGTAGTAGAAGCCGTCCTCGATCACCGGACCGATGGTCACCTGCGCCGCCGGGAACAGCGCCTTCACCGCCTGCGCCAGCAGGTGCGCGGTGGAATGGCGGATGACATCCAGCCCATCGGCATCCCGGGCGGTGACGATGGCGAGCCGCGCGTCCGTGGCAATCTCGTGGGAGGTGTCGACGAGGCGGTCATTCACGCGCCCCGCCAGCGCCGCACGGGCGAGGCCGGGGCCGATGGCGGCGGCCACCGCGGCCACCGTGACCGGGTGATCGAAGCTGCGGGTGCTGCCATCGGGCAGGGTGACGACGGGCATCGTTGGCTTTCGGGACTGTAGGCTGGAATGGTAGGCGCGAGTGGAATCGAACCACCGACCCCTTGCATGTCAAGCAAGTGCTCTAACCGCTGAGCTACGCGCCTGTGGGCAGTCGGGCCGCCGGCAGGCGGCCACGGAGGCGCAACGATACCGAATCGCCCGCCCCTGCCGCAAGGCGCTCAGCCGGCCTGTCGCGACGGGGGCAGCCCCAGCCCCTGCTCGCGCAGCGCCGCAATCTGGTCGCGCAGCCGGGCCGCCTCCTCGAATTCGAGGTTGCGGGCATGCTCGTGCATGCGCTTTTCCAGCCGGCGCAGTTCCTGCGCGGTGCGCGCCGGGCCGAGGCGGGCATAGTCGCCCGGGGGCGGCTCGGCCACCCGCCGCCGGTCGCGGCCCCTCCCGCGCGCCGGGTCGCTGCGCGCGCCCTCGAGGATGTCGCGGACCTCCTTGCGGATGGTCGCCGGCACGATGCCGTGGCGTTCGTTGTGGGCGATCTGCCTGGCGCGCCGCCGGCCGGTCTCGGCGATGGCGCGCTCCATCGACCCGGTCATGCGGTCGGCGTACAGGATGGCGGTGCCGTGGACGTTGCGCGCGGCGCGCCCGACCGTCTGGATCAGCGAGCCCTCCGAGCGCAGGAAGCCTTCCTTGTCCGCATCGAGGATGGCCACCAGCGAGACCTCGGGCATGTCCAGGCCCTCGCGCAGCAGGTTGATGCCGACCAGCACGTCGAAGCGGCCGAGGCGCAGGTCGCGGATGATCTCGGTGCGCTCGACCGTCTCGATGTCGGAGTGCAGGTAGCGCACGCGCACGCCGTGCTCCTGCAGGAAGTCGGTGAGGTCCTCGGCCATGCGCTTGGTGAGCGTGGTGATGAGCACCCGCTCGTCCACGGCGACGCGGCGGTTGATCTCCGAGAGCACGTCGTCCACCTGGCTCGCCGCGGGGCGCACCTCGACCTGCGGGTCGAGCAGCCCGGTGGGACGCACCACCTGCTCCACCACCGCCTGTGATTCCCGCCGCTCGTAGGGCCCCGGCGTCGCCGAGACATAGACCGCCTGCGGTGCCAGGGCCTCGAACTCCTCGAAGGACAGCGGGCGGTTGTCCAGTGCCGAAGGCAGCCGGAAGCCGTACTCCACCAGGGTTTCCTTGCGCGAACGGTCGCCGCGGTACATGCCGCCGAGCTGCGGGATGGTCACGTGGCTCTCGTCGACGATGAGCAGTGCGTTGTCGGGCAGGTAGTCGAACAGGCAGGGCGGCGGCTCGCCCGGCTGGCGCCCCGACAGGTAACGGCTGTAGTTCTCGATGCCGTTGCAGTAGCCGACCTCGACGATCATCTCCAGGTCGAACAGGGTGCGCTGTTCCAGGCGCTGCGCCTCCAGCAGCCGGCCCGCGCCGCGCAGCACCGCGAGGCGCTCGCGCAGTTCGGCGCGGATCTGGTCCACTGCGCGGACCATGGTGTCACGCGGCGTCACGTAGTGCGTTTTCGGGAAGATGGTCAGCCGCGGCACCGGTTCGCCCTGCTCCCCGGTCAGTGGATCGAACCAGGTGAGCGACTCGATCTCATCATCGAACAGGGCCACGCGCACCGCCTGGCGCTCGGAATCGGCGGGAAAGATGTCGAGCGTCTCGCCCCGCACCCGGTAGCAGCCCTGGGAGAGCTCCGTGTCGTTGCGGGTGTACTGCAGCTCGGCGAGCCGGCGCAGCAGGTCGCGCTGGTCCACGCGGTGCCCGCGCGAGAGGTGCAGCACCATGCTCAGGTAGGCCTGCGGGTCACCCAGGCCGTAGATGGAGGACACCGTGGCGACGATGATGGAATCGGCGCGCTCGAGCAGCGACTTGGTGGCCGACAGGCGCATCTGCTCGATGTGGGCGTTGATCGAGGCGTCCTTCTCGATGTAGGTGTCGCTGGCGGGAACGTAGGCCTCGGGCTGGTAGTAGTCGTAGTAGGACACGAAGTACTCGACGCGGTTCTTCGGGAAGAACTCGCGCATCTCCCCGTACAGCTGGGCGGCGAGGGTCTTGTTGGGCGCCAGCACCATCGCCGGGCGCTGGATGGCGGCAATGACGTTGGCCATGGTGAAGGTCTTGCCCGAGCCGGTGACGCCGAGCAGCGTCTGCCGGGCCAGGCCCGCCTGGATGCCGTCCACCAGCTGGCGGATCGCTTCGGGCTGGTCGCCGGCGGGCGGGTAAGGCGTCGTCAGTTCGAATCGGTCCATGGGGCCTGTTGGTCGCTGGCTGGCCCATCGCTTAGTATCTGCAGCCGGTTCCGCCGGTTGTCATCACCAAGGATGGGCTCTTGAGCCTACCAGTTTCCCAGCGCCTGCAGCGCATCAGGCCATCGCCGACCATGGCGGTCAGCGCGCTGGCCACCGAACTGCGCAGCCAGGGCCGGCGGATCATCGACCTTGCCGCGGGCGAGCCGGATTTCGACACCCCGGAGCACATCCGCGCCGCGGCCATCGAGGCCATCCGCGGCGGGGCCACCCGCTACACGCCGGTGGAGGGCAGCGCGGCACTGAAAGCGGCCATCATCGCCAAGTTCCGCCGCGAGAACGGCCTGGATTACGCACCGGGGCAGATCATCGTCTCCTCGGGCGCCAAGCACAGCTGCTTCAACCTGGCGATGGCGGTGCTCGGACCCGGGGACGAGGCCATCGTGCCCGCGCCCTGCTGGGTGTCCTACCCGGACATGATCCGCCTCGCCGATGCCGGGCCGGTCATCGTCCCGACCGGCATCGATGCCGGATTCAAGCTCACCGCGCGCGCGCTGCAGGCCGCCATCACGCCGCGCACCCGGCTGTTGTTCCTCAACAGCCCCGGCAATCCCACCGGCGTGGCCTACAGCCGCGCCGAGTGGCAGGCGCTCGGCGCCGTGCTGGAACAGCACCCGCACATCGTCATCGGCGCCGATGACATCTACGAGCATATCTACTGGGGAGCTGAGCCCTTCGTGAGCTTCGCGGCGGCCTGCCCCACCCTCCACGACCGCACGGTGACGATCAACGGGGTCTCCAAGAGCTACGCCATGACCGGCTGGCGCATCGGCTACGCGGGCGGCCCCCCTGCGCTGATCGCCGCCATGAAGAAACTGCAGGGCCACAGCACCTCCAATCCCTGCAGCATCTCCCAGGCCGCCAGCATCGCCGCACTCGATGGCGACCAGGGCTGCGTGCGGGAGATGGCCCGGGCCTTCCGCGAGCGCCACGATTACCTCGTGGCCGCGCTCGACGACATCCCGGGGCTGCGCTGCATCCCCGCCGATGGCGCCTTCTATGCCTTCCCGGATGCGCAGGAGGCCATCCGCCGCAAGGGCCTGGCCGACGACACGGCACTGTCCACGCTGCTCCTGAAGGAAGCCGAGGTGGCCGTGGTGCCGGGTTCGGCCTTTGGCGCGGCCGGGCACATCCGGCTCTCCTATGCCTGCGGGCTCGACACCCTGCGCGAGGCGGTCGGCCGCATCCGCCGCGTGCTGGCCTGAATGCCGGCAACGCGAAACCGCACCTTGACTTGACCCGTCCGTTAAAACAGAATCGCCGCGCTTCTCAAGGGCTTAGCCCCCAGGGCTGATGCCTCCGCATCCACTCCCCGGTAGCTCAGTGGTAGAGCGATCGGCTGTTAACCGATTGGTCGCTGGTTCGAGTCCGGCCCGGGGAGCCACTTCCTGCTGTCGTTTCCGGTGCGGCACCGTGGCGCTAGCGCGCCTCGCTGCCGAAACGCACCCGGGCGGTGATGCCCCAGGTCGCCAGGCGCGGGTGGGTCACGGTGAGGCGCCAGGGGAAGAAATCGTCCGGCGTCGAGACTGGCGGTGCCTGCTGGTAGACATCGGTGGCATTGGTGAAGAACACATCGCGGTAGACGGCAACGGGACCGTCGTCGTTGAAGATGTTCCGCCCCCACACTTCCACTGAGTAGCGTCCGGACTCGATGCCGAGCTTCAGGTTCACGTAGCTGTGGTCAGGCAGCCAGCTGAGGTTGCTGTTGCCCTCGTACACCTTGCCCTGGTAGCTCAGGTCAGCACGGCTGAACAGGTTCCAGCCATTGGGCAGGGCTCGCCTGTACTCGAGGCTGGCACTGGCCTGCCATTCCGGTTGCCGGAGCATGGTGTTCCCGGAAATGTCGCCGGACCGGGCCTTGCAGGCAGCCTCGGCTGCGGCGTCAACCACGGCGCCCTGGCAGTCCGCTGGACGGAAGCTCGGGAAGGTCGCCAGGGTTGCCTGGTGGGTGCCCCCGTTCCAGGTGGCATCGGTGTGCGAGCCGCTCAGGCGCATCGAGAGGTCGTCGGTCAGCCTGAGCTCCGTCACCACTTCCCAGCCGATGATCGTGGCATTGCCCAGGTTGCCGTTGAAGCTCACCGGTGTCTGGAAAACCCGGCCATCGAAGGGACTCGCTTCGTAGACCTCGGGAATGACGACGTCGGTCCAGTCGTTGTAGTACACCGACAGGTCGACCGCGAGCCGGCCATCCGGTGTCCGGCCCTTGATGCCCAGCTCGGTGGCCAGCAGATGCTCCGAATCGAAGGGCTTGATGAGTATCGCTGAACCGCCACTGACGTAATTGACGTTGACCACGTCGAAGCCACCGGCCTTTTCGCCCCGGGACAGCGAGGCGTAGGTCATCCAGTTGGTGGCAATGTCGAGTTTGGCACCGACACGCCAGGTCACGGCGTCCCAGCTGTCCTTGTCCCTGGCGCTGAGCAGCGGAGCAGCGGCGGCGAGATTCACCTCGTCCCACTTGTAGCCCCGGACCTCCTTGTTCTCGTGCCCGTAACGGAGCTGGGCATCGAGCGTCAGGGCCTCCGTCACGCTGAGGTCTGCCGCAGTGAAGACGGACCAGGAACGGTCCCGGTTTTCCTGGATGTGCCGCTTGAGCGGGTCGGCGTCGCCCCCGGGCTGGAACCAGGGGCGGAAGGCGGCATCGCCGATGATGACCGGGAAGGTGGTGACGATGGGCCCGAACTGGTTCCCCGGAAAGGCGGGCGCAGGCTGGTGCGTCGCCTCGACGCCGCGCTCGCGCACGTCGCGATCCACGTCGTACCAGTAGGCGCCCGCCGACCAGCGCAGCGGCTGGTCCTGGCTGCTGGTGAAGCGGATCTCCTGGCTGATCTCCCGCGTCTCGCTTTCCTGCTGGATCTGCAGGAGTCCGGTGGTGAGGCGGTCGACCTGGAGCACACCGGCAAGACGATTGCAGCTGTAGGCTCCGCCGCCCAGGTCGGTGGTGCTGGTGCAGAAAACGAAGGGCAGATCGGTGCCCAGGCTGCGGTTGCCGTCGACCAGGGCCGCCTGCGTGGTCCTGGAGTAGCCGGTCAGCGCGGTGACCGTCCCGCCAAGCACGCCCCAGTCGATGGTCAGGTGTCCCCGCGTGAGATCCCGGTCTTCACCGAGCGCCCGCGCAATCTTGGGAATGGACTCGTTGGCGAAGGCATCGGCCAGGTACCGGGCAGACGGGGTGGCGATGCCACGCAGGATGCCGGCGTACTCGTCCAGGCTGGGAATCCTGCCGCAGAAATCCTGCAGGCGCGGTATGTTGAGGTTGGCATCGACGCGGTTCTCGCAGGTTGCCTTGTAGGCCGTCGTGGCCGAGTCGTCGACCTCGTCATTCGAGTAGTACAGCGCGCCCGTCATCGTGAAGTTGTCCGCCGGCTTCCAGCGCAGCGTGCCCTGGTAGCTCCGGTAGCGATAACCACCGATGTCCTGGTGTCCCAGCGGATTCCCGTAGGTCCCGCTGAATTCATCGTAGAGTACGGACAGGCGCCCGGTGAGCTGATCGGAGAAGAGCGGTCCGGTGACCGCCGCCTGCCCTCCCAGCCGGCCATCCGAGCCCCCGGTCATGTCGGCCTTCATCCCGAACTCGCTGGAGGGCATCCGGGTCACGTAGTTGATGGCGCCGCTGAAGGCATTGCGCCCGTACAGGGCGCTCTGCGGTCCCTTGACCACCTCGATGCGCTCCAGGTCGAGCTGCGAGAAGTTCAGGCCCTCGCGGCCGGACACATAGATGCCATCGACGAAGATCGCGGCGTTGTTTTCGCCGAAGATGTCCGTCGGCGCCATGCCGCGGATCACCGGCACCGCGAGGAACTCCCCCTGGGCGTTGAAGAAGGACAGACCCGGCGTCAGCTCCGCCACGTCATAGAGATCCCGGATCCCCGCGTCCTGGATGGAGTCGGCGGAAAAGGCGGTGATGGCCACCGGCACCTCCTGCAGGCTCTCCGCCTTCTTGCGGGCGGTCACGATGATCTCCTGGATCATCGTGTCGGCCTGGGACAGGGCCCTCTCCACCGGCACTACCGCAAGCACCGCAGTGGCCACGACCACGGACCAGCGGAATGCGCCCACGCGAGGGCGCGGCAAACTCTGGCTTCTCATGCTGGGTACCCCCCCCCAAGCGATCCCGGGGCACTGCCTGGACGACCGTCCGGACAGGTGCCCGGTGAGCTGCTGTGCCGATATTACCGCCTTTCGGCCAGATGTGCCCGCAGCGGCTCGCGCAGCGCATCGTCCTCCATGGCGAAATCGACGATGGCCTCGATGTAGCCGAGCTTGCTGCCGCAATCGTAGCGGCGGCCCTCGAAGCGGAAGGCGTAGACGGACTCCTGGTGCAGCAGGGCGGCGATGCCGTCGGTCAGCTGGATCTCCCCGCCCGCACCGCGCCCGATGCTCTCCAGCCTGTCGAAGATGGCCGGCGTGAGCAGGTAGCGACCGACCACCGCCAGCGTCGAAGGTGCCTTCGCGGGCGGCGGCTTTTCCACGATCTGGCGCAACCGGCTGGCGGCGTCCACGTCGACGATGCCGTAGCTGCTGGTTTTCTCCTGCGGCACGTTCTCCACGGCCAGCACGCTCGCGCCGTGCTGCTCGTAGTGCGCACGCATCTGGGCCAGGCAGCCGGCGGGGGCACGGATCAGGTCATCGGGCAGGTGCACGAAAAAGGGTTCATCACCCACCGCCGGGCGGGCGCAGAGCACCGCATGGCCCAGGCCGAGCGGCTCGCCCTGGCGGATGTCGACGCAGGAGATCCCGGCCGGGAGGCTGCCGCGGACCAGGCCCAGCAGGTCCCGCTTGCCGGTGGTTTCCAGCGCCCGCTCGAGCTCGGGATCGCGGTCGAAG
>JADYZO010000048.1 GCA_020853135.1 Gammaproteobacteria bacterium | reverse complement strand
ACGCTGGAGTTCGAGGACCACCGGCCGCTCTACGAGTGGATCCTCGACCAGCTGGACCTGCCCGCGCGCCCGCGCCAGTACGAGTTCTCGCGGCTGAACGTCGCCTACACCGTCACCAGCAAGCGCAGGCTCGCCGAGCTGGTCGAGCTCGGGCGGGTGGCCGGCTGGGACGACCCGCGCCTGCCGACGCTGCTCGGCATGCGCCGGCGCGGCTATCCGCCGGAGGCGCTGCGGGATTTCTGCAGTCGCGTCGGCGTCACCAAGAAGGACCACCTGATCGGGATGGAGCTGCTCGAGAGCTGCGTGCGCGATGACCTCAACGCCCGCGCGCCCCGCGCCATGGCGGTGCTCGATCCGCTCAAGGTGGTGCTGACCAACTACCCGGCCGGCCAGGTCGAGACGCTGTCCGCGGCCAACCACCCCGAGCGGCCCGAACTCGGCTCGCGCGAGCTGCCCTTCGGGCGCGAACTGTGGATCGAGCGCGGGGACTTCATGGAGGACCCGCCGAAGAAGTTCTTCCGCCTGCGCCCGGGCGGGGAGGTGCGCCTGCGCAATGCCTACATCATCCGCTGCGAGGAGGTGGTGAAGGATGCGTCGGGAAATATCGTCGAAATTCGCTGCAGCTACGATGCCGACACCCGCAGCGGCAGCGGCCCGGCCGCCGAGCGCAAGGTGAAGGGCACGATCCACTGGGTGGCGGCGCATGCGGCGCAGGCCGCCGAGGTGCGCCTCTACGACCGGCTGTTCAGCGTGGAGCGGCCGGATGCCGACGCCGCTGGCCGGGACTTCAAGGATTTCCTCAATCCCGCCTCGCTCGACGTGCGCCGCGGCTGTCTGCTGGAGTCCTCGCTGGCGGATGTGGCGCCGGGCGCCTGGGTCCAGTTCGAGCGGGTGGGGTACTTCGTCGCCGACCGCGTGGACTCCAGGCCCGGCGCACCGGTGTTCAACCGCGTCGTCGGCCTGCGCGACAGCTGGGCGAAGATCAGCGGCTAGGCCAGCGGGGGGGCGGGCCACGTCCGCTTTCCGGCGGTTCGCGTCCCTGGCGGGGCGCCAACTGCCGTCAGGTGCCTGCGCGCACCGTCACCGTGGCGCCGCGGCCCATCCCGAGCAGCGCGGCGGCGTTGCCCTCGCGCCAGGCGATCTCCACCACGCCGAGCGAGTTCACCAGGGCCAGCAGGGCGCCGGGCGGCGCATCCCCGTAGGTGTCGAACAGGCGCACGTCGCGGTGGTCGAGGCTGATGCGCGGGGAGGGCAGGCCGGCGATGAGGCCGGCGTCGATGTTGGTGATCAGGTTGCCCCAGTTGTCGAGTGCGACCACGCGCCCGGTGACGGCATCGCCCTGGCGGCGGGCTGCGGGTACGGTGGCCGGCACGGGATGGCGGACCTCAAGGCCGATGTCGGCGGGCCGTGCGCTGGCGCTCCAGAGTGCGGCGGCCAGTGGTGCGAAGATGTCGCGGCCGTGGAAGCTCCGGCTCGCCTGCGGCCAGTCCCGGCGGCCCGGCCAGTCGGCGGCCAGTGCGTGCAGTGGCGTGCCCGCCGGGACGATCATCGGCAGGATGCCGTTGTCGGGTGCGAGGAACAGGTGGCCGCCATGGGCGGCGGCGAGGATCGCGCGCGCGGTGCCCACGCCCGGGTCCACCACCGCCACGTGGACGCTGCCGGCAGGAAACCAGGCCCAGCTGCGCGCGATCCAGAAGCCGGCCTCGCCCGGGTCGCAGGGTGCCACCTGGTGCGTCAGGTCGATGAGCGGTGCCTGCGGTGCGTAGCGCTGCAGGACGGCCTTCATCATCGCGACGAAGGGTCCGGCGGCGCCGAAATCGGTGGTGAGCGTGATGGCCGCTGTCATGATGCAGGCACCCAGTCTAGCAGGCTGCAGGACAGCGTCCGCCGGCCACCGGGTCCGGGTTCGCGCGCTGCCCGCGTGGTGGCGCAGTGTTGCCGCGCGCCGGCCGGCAGGCAGATGAACAACACTGCCGGCGCTGGTAATATGCGCTCTCGCCTGGCTGCCCGGGACCTTGCGACGGCGCGCCACGCGCGATTCCCCTCACGCAAGCACGCTTGGAAGGAACCCAAGATGACCGACAAGACCCTCACACGACGCGGCTTCATCGGCGCCACCGCGGTGGCCATCCCGGTGACCGCGATCCTCGCCAGCCGCACCGCCGCCGCGCAGGCCCAGAAGGCGCTGCCGCACCTGGATCCGGCCGATCCGGTGGCCAAGGCGCTGAACTACCACCTCGACGTCACCAAGAGTGACATGTCCAAGGTGTCGGGTTTCAAGGCCGGCTCGGACTGCGCCAACTGCATCCAGATCCAGGCCGCCTCCGGCGCCTTCCGCCCCTGTGGCGCCTTCCCGGGCAAGCTGGTCGCGGAGAAGGGCTGGTGCAGTGCCTGGGCGAAGAAGCCCGGCTGAGACAGCCGCAATCGCCGAGTTGGCCGCCGCGGCCCGGGCATCCCCCGGGCCGCGTGCGTTTCAGGGGGCGGCCGGCGCGCTCAGGCCAGCAGGCTCTGCGCGCAGAGCCAGGCGCGCGGGTCGTGGCAGCGGGCCACCAGCACGATGTAGGCGAAGGCCAGCAGTGAGGCGGTGAACCAGAACGCGCGCTCGGTGTTGTTGCGCGAGCGCCAGAGCGTGATGTGGCCGAGCACGATGTAGGTCACGAGGGCCATGACCTTGGCGGTCAGCCAGGAGTTCACGAAGGGGTACTGGCCGATGACCGCGGCGGTGGCGATCGCGCTCACCAGCAGCACCGTGTCGTTGACGTGGGGCAGCCAGGCCATGACGGGCATGCGCAGCCTGGGCGAGCCCTGGAAGGCCCACGCCGAACGCAGCAGGAACAGCGTGATCGTCGTGAGGATCGCCGTGAGGTGGATGCCCTTGAGGACCGCAAACAGCATGCTTCAGCTCCCTGGATTCCAATGGCGGCCCGCACGCCGCACCCGGCGCGCCAGTGTCGAGGCTGCGCACGGGCCCCGGATATACGGGTAATTACTGGCTGGTCAGGCCACGCCGGCCGGGAACCCGCCCGGCAGCAGCGGCGCGACGTCGAGCAGTCCCTCCGCAGCCACGTCGCCCTGCCCGGCGGCGACGATCGCCCAGCAGTTGGCCGCGAGCAGCGGGGCGATGCGGAAGGATTCCTGGCCCGGCAGCACGTTCACGCGCAGCGTGGCACCGGCGTCCACCCAGGCGCGGGCCTTGGCGAAGAAGGTGAGGCCGCTGCGGTTGGGGATCGCCGCCGTGGCGCGCGCGCGCAGGAACGCCTCGGGTTCGCGTCCGGCCAGCGCGCGCAGCGCCGGCACCACGAAGAAGCGCAGGCCGACCGCCACGGCCATGGGGTTGCCGGGCAGGGCCAGCACCAGGCGCTGGCCGAAGCGCGCGCAGAGCAGCGGCTTGCCCGGGCGGATGGCGGCCTTGTGGAAGAGGATTTCCCCGCCCATGGCGCTGATCGCCGCCGGCACGAAGTCCAGCCGCCCGGCCGAGACGCCTCCGGTGGTGATCACCAGGTCGGCGGCCGCGAGGGCGGCGGCCAGCGCGCGGCTGAAGGCCTGCGCATCGTCGGGTACCGCGCTGCTGGCCACGAGCGGCAGGCCCAGGCCGGCCAGCGCGCTCGTGAGGTAGGGCCGGTTGCTGTCGCGGATCAGCCCGGCATCGAGTGTGGCCGCGCCGGAGAGTTCGCTGCCGGTGGCGATGACGGCCACGCGCGGCGCGGGCCGGGCCAGCAGGCCGGTGGTGCCCGTCGCGGCGAGCGCCATCACCGCCGGGGCATCCAGCGCGCGCCCGGCGGCAATGAGGCGGTCGCCGGCCCGGAAATCCTCGCCCGCCTCGCGCCGGTTGTGGCCGGGTGCAAGCGCTTCGCGCAACAGCACCGCCAGTGGCCGGCCGGCCGGGTCGCGCAGCACCTCGCTGCGCTCGATGGGGATGACGGCATCGCAGCCCGGGGGCAGCGGTGCGCCGGTCATGATCTCCCAGGCACTGCCCGCCGCGCTGGTGGCCGGCGGGGCCATCCCCGCGACGATGCTGCCGGCGACGCTCAGGTGCACGGGCGAGTCCGGCCGGGCTGCGGCCGTGTCGGCGCTGTTCACGGCAAAGCCATCCATCGCGGCGTTGGTGAATGGCGGCACGGCCACCGGACTGGCGAGGTCGGCCGCCGCCGTCAGCCCCGCCAGCGGATCGCAGGGCTGCTGCGTGGCGGGCAGGGGCACGGCGGCGCGGGTGATGATGTCGAGTGCAGCGGCGTAACTGATCATGGATGATAATTGTCATGCCCTGCTGCAGGGCCTTCACCTACTCTGCCGGCCACTATGCCATCAGGCACCGATCGACGGAAGTTCATGCAGGGCGTGGGTGCGGCCGGTGCCGCGCTCAGCCTGCGCTACGCGGCGGCCGCCGGCGCGACGGCGCCGGCCGTGCCCTACCGGCGCTGGGAAGACCTGATGCGCAACAAGTGGACCTGGGACCGCGTGAGCCGCGGCACCCACGGCACCAACTGCGCGGGCACCTGCGCTTTCAACGTCTACGTGAAGAACGGCATCGTCTGGCGCGAGGAGCAGCAGGGCATGTACGCGCCCTCCGGCCACGACGTGCCCGACTATGGCCCGCGCGGCTGCAACAAGGGCCTGCGCCACGCGAAGTACATGTACGGCCCCCAGCGCGTGCTCTACCCGATGAAGCGCGTGGGCGCGCGCGGCGCGGGCAAGTGGCAGCGCATCGGCTGGGAGCAGGCGGCGGCCGAGATCGCCGACCGCTTCCTCGACCTCGCCACCACCCGCGGCCCCCAGTGCGTGACCTACGGCAGCGGCACGCAGATGTCGGTCAAGCTCGCCTCCTTCGCCGGCCTGGCCCGCTTTGCCAACATCACCGGGGTCACGGTGCCGGAGTTCTACTCCGGCGTCGGCGACCTGCCGACCGGCGTCTACGCCACGCTGGGCGCGGTCTACACCGGTGACACGCTCGCCGCGGTGTTCAAGGCGCGCTGCGTGCTGGTGTGGATGGCCAACCCGGCGGTGACGCGCATCCCCGACGCGCACTTCTTCTGGGAGGCGAAGTACAACGGCACGGAGGTCATCGCCATCTCCCCGGAGTTCACGCCCACCGCCATGCATGCGAGCCTCTGGGCCAACCCGAAGCCCGGGACCGACATCGCGCTGGCCATGGCGCTCGTGAGCGTGATCCTCGAGGAGAAGCTCCACGCCGCCGACTACATCCGCGAACAGACCGACCTGCCGTTCCTCGTCCGGCTGGACAACGGCCAGTTCCTGCGCGGGGAGGACCGCTCGCTGGTCGGCAAGTTCGCGGTGCGCGACAACGTCTATTTCATGTGGGATGAGGCCACCGGCCGGCTGGTGCAGGCGCCGGGCACCGGCCGGGCCGATCCGCCGGCCGGCCGCGACCGGCGCAAGCCCGGGACGCTGGCGCTCGGCGCCATCCGCCCCGCGCTCGAGGGCCGCTGGAAGGTGGACACGCTGGATGGCGAGGTGGAGTGCACCACCGTCTTCGAGCTGCTGAAGCGGCGTGCCGCCGAACACGCACCGGAGAAGGTGGCGGCCATCACCGGCCTCAGCCCGAAGCTGGTCCGGCGCATCGCCCGCAGCTTCGCGGCGGCGAAGCCGGCGATGATCTACAGCGGCTACTCGGCCTGCAAATGGCTGCACGGGGACATGCTGCAGCGGGCGATGCTCCTCATGCTCTCGCTCACGGGGAACATCGGCCCGGAGGGCAGCGGCATCCAGTTCGGCAATGCGCCCAAGGCGCGCGGCCTCATGGCCTTCGCCTTCGCCGACATCGGCCCGGCGATGCGCATGGTCTCCAGCACCACCTGGGACTACGATCACGCGAAGCTCAAGGAGCAGAACCGCGAGATCTACGGCCAGGAGCTGGCCGACCTCTACGACGAGCGCTACCAGTACAGCGTGCGCAAGGACTGGTTCCCGAGCTACAGCGACCAGGGCTGGAAGATGGCCTTCTTCGCCGGCGAGAATGCGGCCAACTGGCGCGCCTCGGGCAACCAGTGGCGGCGCGAGGCCTTCGACAAGCTGGAAACCATCGTGGTGCTCACGCCCGACATGAGCGTGACCGCGGCCAACGCCGACTACGTGCTGCCCATCGCCCACCACTACGAGCGCGCCGACCTGATGCTCCAGGCGCGCATCCCCTACCTGCAGGTGCTCGACGAGGCGGTGCCGCCGCTCGGCGAGGCGGTCAGCGACTGGGAGGCCAACCGCCGGCTGATCGCCGCCATCGCCCGGCGGGCGCAGGAGCGCGGGCTGCCGGCGGTGCGCGATGAGGTCGACGGCCGCTCGGTGCGCCGCGACTACGCCCGTGCACTCGACTTCTACACCATGGGCGGGCGCATCCGCGGCGTGAAGGACGTCGCGCAGTACATCATCAACACCACCCCGGGATTGCCGAAGATCTCCTTCGACGAGCTGGCCGCACGCGGCATCGTGCGCGTGGAGCACTCCGATGGCGTCATGTGGGACCATGAGGACTCGCCCTACCACGACGACCTGATCCGCAGCGTGGTGCACAAGCAGCCCTACGAGACCTTCACCGGGCGTCAGCAGTTCTACATCGACCACGAGTGGTTCCTCGAGTTCGACGAGCAGCTCCCCGGCCACCGCGACCCGCTGCGCATCAAGGGCTACCCGCTGCAGATGACCATGGGCCATGCGCGCCACGGCATCCACAGCATGTGGCGCGACGACAAGCTGCTGGTGAGCCTGCAGCGCGGGGAGCCCGACATCTACGTGAACCCGGAGGATGCCGCGGCGCGCGGCGTGGCCGATGGCGACATCATCCGCGTGTTCAACCCGGCCGGGGAGTTCCAGGCGATGGCGCACCTGAGCGCCGGGATCCAGCCCGGCATGCTGTTCATGTACCACGGCTGGGACCCGGTGATGTTCCGCGGCGGGAAGAACTTCAGCGCCGTGATCCCGACCGGCGGGCTCATCAAGCCCACCAGCATGGCCGGCGACTATGGCCACCTCGGCTACCGGCCGCTGGCCTTCGCGCCCAACCAGACCTACCGCGACTTCACCTGCAACTTCGAGAAGGCGCCGGCCGGGGGTGCCGCATGAGCACGGCCGCTCCGGAGCCGGCGACGCGCCGCGTCCTCGCCAGCCGCGAGCCGGAGGCCACCGCGGCGCTGCGCTGCCAGTGCTATGCCGCGTTCTCCGAGCTCACCGCCTCGCCGCACGACGTGGATGCCCCGGCGGCGGTGCGCGCCCGGCTCGCGGGCAGTGGCAGGGCGCTGCCCGCGGCGCTGCTGGCACTGCTCGAGGAATTCCTCGCCACGGATATCGAGGCGCTGAAGGGCGAATACAGCGGGCTCTTCGAGGTGGGCAGCCAGGGGCCGCCGGCGGCCATCCGCGAGGACCTGCTCGCCGGCGGGCGGGCCGGGACCCGCGAGGACCTGGTGCGCTTCTACGATTTCTTCGGCTACCGGCTCGACGAGCGCTTCGCCTGGGCGCCCGACCACCTGTCAGTGGAACTCGAATTCATGCATTTCCTCTGTTACCACGAGGCGGCGGATGCCGCCGGGCGGCTGTCCTGGCAGTTCGGGCAGGCCGATTTCGCCGCGCGCCACCTGGCGAACTGGGTGCCGCAGCTGGCCGCCGCGGTGGCCGGCCTCGCTTCCGGCAGCTACTACGGCCGGGTCCTCGACATGCTGCGCGATTTCGTCACGGCCGATCTCGCCTGGCAGGACTCGACCATCAGCGAACCGGCGGGGGCGACGGTCGATGGCTAACCAGGTCGCAATGGTCATCGACCTCAACAAGTGCATCGGCTGCCAGGCCTGCACCGCCGCCTGCAAGAGCCTGTGGACCGACGAGCCGGGGCAGGAGTACATGCTCTGGAACAACGTCGAGACCAAGCCGGGCCCGGGTTATCCGCGCGGCTGGGAGGAGCACGGCGGCGGCTGGCAGGCTGGCCGGCTCAAGCCCGGCACGCTGCTGCCGCAGGAGGCCTTCGGCGATGTCATCCCGCTCAACCACGAGCAGCTGTACTTCAAGGGCGAGGCCACGCGCCTGATGCAGGAGCGCCCGATGGGCAAGGGCGCCAACTGGGACGAGGACACGAGCCAGGGCAGCTACCCCAACAACTACCACTTCTACCTGCCGCGGCTGTGCAACCACTGCACGAAGCCCGCCTGCCTGGAGGCCTGCCCGGTGCGCGCCATCTACAAGCGCGAGAAGGATGGCATCGTGCTCATCGACCAGGACAAGTGCCAGGGCTTCCGCGAGTGCAACAAGGCCTGCCCCTACAACAAGATCTACTTCAACTTCGTCACCGGCCGCTCGCAGAAGTGCATCTTCTGCTTCCCGCGGCTGGAACAGGGCGTGGCTCCGGCCTGTGCGCGCCAGTGCCCGGGGCGGCTGCGCTTCGTCGGCTTCGTCGATGACGTGGGCGGCCCGATCTGGAAGCTGGTGCACGAGTGGCAGGTGGCGCTGCCGCTGCACCCGGAATTCGGCACCGAGCCCAACGTCTTCTACGTGCCGCCGATGCTGCCCCCGCCCTTCGATGCCGATGGCGATGTCCGGGAGGACGAGCCGCGCATCCCCATGGATTACCTGCGCTACCTCTTCGGCCCGCGGGTCGACGGGGCCCTGGCCACCCTGCACTTCGAGATGGAGAAGAAGCAGGCGGGCCAGGCCTCGGGGCTCATGGACCTGCTCATCGCCCGGGAATGGAAATCGCTGTTCAACATCCCCGACGTGAAGGTGTTCTGACCCCGGCCGCCGTGCTTAGGTAGTTGTCCGTATAGGCCGGTCCGCCGGGCCTCCGGATACTCGCCCGGGTGTCACAGGCCAGGCGGAGGCAGCCGCGCCCGCGGGATGCGGCCCGCCGTTGACCGGAACATGGACCCCCGATTTCTCCCCAGTGATTACACCGTCCTGGTCGTCGATGGCGACCCGCGCGACAGCGCCGACCTCAAGGCGCTGCTCGAGCGTGCCGGCTACCGGGCCCGCACCTTCCGCTCCGGCGAGGCCCTGCTGGAGGATCTGCCGGCCTGCGGGGAGAACTGCTGCCTCATCGCCGAGGTCGAGCTGCCCGGCATGACGGGCCTGGAGCTGATTTCCCGGCTCCGGCAGGACAACATCCTCGCCCCGGCGGTGATCCTCACGCGCCTCGGCGACGTGCCGACGGCGGTGCGCGCCATGCGCGCGGACGTGGCCGACTACCTCACCAAGCCCTATGTCGAGCGCGACCTGATCGACCGCCTGCGCTCGGCCCTGCTGCGGCAGCGCGCGCGCCTGCACTGAGGGCCCCGCGCCCTTGCCTGGCCCGCGGCCGGGCGCTAAAAGACGCTCTGGCGTTTCACCCGGGGAGTGCGCGCCCATGCTGCCAGACGGGTCACAGCCCGCCGACTGGGTGAGCGTCTACCAGGCGCCGACGCGCCGGCCCTGCGAGGAGCAGGCGCTGGTGCTCAAGGCCATGGGCATCACGCACCACGTGACCGAGCAGCCCGACGGCTGCCACGTCCGGGTGCCGGCGGCCGACGCCAGCCGCGCCCTCGGGGAACTGGGCCTGTACTGGCGCGAGAACCCGCGGCGCCCCACGGCCGCCTGGCCGGCCATCCCGCCGTCGCGGGGCGTGCCGCTGGCGGTGGCCTGGATCGTCATCCTGAGCCTCTGCCATGCGATCCAGTCGGGCAGCCTGTCCGGCGTGGACTGGCTGGGGGCGGGCGAGCTGGTGGCCGGACGGGTGCGCGACGGCGAGTGGTGGCGCACGCTCACGGCGCTCACGCTCCACGCCGATGTCGGGCACGTCACCGGGAACATCGCCTTCGGCGCGTTCTTCGGCTATCTCGCCGGGCAGTACCTGGGGTCGGGGGTGGCGGCACTGGCGATCGTGGTCCTGGCGGGCCTCGCCAATGGCGGCAATGCACTGGTGCAGTTGGCCGCCCACCGCAGCATCGGTGCCTCGACCGCGGTGTTCGCCGCGCTCGGCCTGGTGGCGGCGCTGGCCTGGGCCGCCTCGCGGCGCCAGGCACTGGGCTGGGCGCGCGCCTGGTCGCCCGTGGTGGCCGGCATCGCCCTGCTGGCCTTCATCGGCACGGGGGATGAGCAGACCGACATCTTCGCGCACCTGGCCGGTTTCCTCGCGGGGCTTGCGGGCGGTGCCGGGCTCAACCGCCTGGGTGGCCTGCGCCCCGGGCACACGGGGCTGCAGGCGCTCACGGGCGCCGGCGCCGCCGCGCTGCTCGCGCTCGCCTGGTGGCGCGCGCTCTGAGGCCGGTGCCGGCACCCCGGAGGAGCATCCCATGACCCTGTTGCCCGCCGACCCGCACCGCATCCTCGTCTGGCTGCACGTGATCCTCGCCATCTACTGGCTCGGTCCCGACTGGGGCGTCTATGTCACCTCCGGGTACGTCGTGCGACCGGACCTGCCGGTCGCCGAGCGCCGGCGCTTCCTGCAGGCGGCGCTCGCCATCGACATCGTGCCGCGCAGCTGCCTCATCCTGATGCTGCCCTTCGGGCTGCTGCTCGCCGGCGATATCGGGCTCTCGCCGCTCCCGCGCGTGGCGCTCGCGCTCCTTTGGGCCGCCTTCGCGGCGTGGCTGCTGCTGTCCTGGCGCGTGCATTTCGGTGCGCGGGGTGCGCTGACCGAACGGCTGCGGTCGATCGACTGGAACATCCGCAATCCTGGCACCTCGATGCCGTCGTGGGGCGGGGAAGCCCCGTGCGTTCGTCATGCTGCAACGAAAACCTTGACATACTATATATGACATGTCGATAATGCGACATGTGGCGTATTGAGGAACATCGGCGCGTGGACAAGCAGCTCCGCGCCGTACCCCGGGAGATTCTCAAGCGTTACGAGAAGTGGAAAGACATTGCAGGCATATCCGGGCCATCCGGACTACACCTGATTGTCGGGTTCAATGACGAAGCGTTATCGGGCAAATGGAAGGGTCACCGTTCCTCCCGGCTCGGGCTACAGTACCGGGTGATTTACCGATTCCTTGCCAAGCAGCAGTGTTTCCAGGTTGTGGCCGTGACCTCGCATGATTACCGGAGGCCGTGAAATGAAGCAGTTCCGACCCGCGCGCACGCGTATCGAGGTTTCTGTCGGGGAGTCCGTGCGGATCATCCGCGAGCTTCAGGGCCTCAGCCAGAACGAATTGGCCAAGTTGTCGCGCATTCCGCAGGCAACTATTTCGGCTATCGAGAATGACCGCGTGCGGCTGGGTGTTGAGCGGGCGAAGGTGCTTGCGCGCGCTCTGAAGTGTCACCCGGCCGTCCTGGTCTTTCCTGGCTGGGAGTTTCCCGAGCAGTCGGCAGCATAACCACCGCCTGCAGCCGGCGGCGTCGATCATGGTCGTCCTTTTCTCCATTGCTTATCGCGCCGCGGGCTGAGGCGGGACGTTATGCGGCATTCAATATTCCAGGAGGGGCGACGGTGTGGCCCTGGCGGGCCTCGCCAACGGGGGCAATGCGCTGGTGCAGCTGGCCGCCCACCGCAGCATCGGCGCCTCTACCGCGGTCTTCACGGCGCTCGGCCTGGTGGCGGCGCTGGCCTGGGCCGCCTCACGGCGCCAGTCACTGGGCTGGGCGCGCGCTCTGAGGGGCGCATGCCGGCACCGTGGCTGCGGTTGCATCCGGGCCGATGAACCCTCGATCCGGCACCCACTTGACGTAATGCAAGCCTCCCTGGGCCAGGGGATTGTCAGGGCCAGGCCAGTGGTGCATAAATACCGACGGGAGTCCGGCAGATCAGCGCGGCGTCGCGTGACAACCAACAAGCCTGCCGATCCCCGGTCCGACGCCTGTTCGCCCACCAGGAAGGGATGTGCCATGCAGCTCACGCACCCGATGAGAATCCTGCCCGCCGTGGCGGTCATGGTCATGGCTGTACCGGCGATGGCCGCCAGCTACCGGCTGACGCCGACCGACGACACTTTCGCCTACTCGGGTGAGCCCGACACCGCGCACGGAGCACTGAGTGGCCTGGCGACCGGCTTCACCTGGCCACATGCGGAAGCGGGCTGGATCACCTACCTCAAGTTCGACCTGGGTGCCATCCCGGCCGACGAGGTGATCACCGGCGCCACGCTCCATCTCTACAAGTTCATGGTCGGTGCCGGTTACGCCTCCATCGGCACCAACCTGTTCCGGTTCGGCAACGATGCCTGGACCGAAGACAGCCTGACCTGGAACAACCAGCCACTCGGCATCAGCGGGAGCGGCGTTCCGAACTTCGGCACCCTGGTCGGCAGCAGCCCCGACGGCTTCACCTACGTCGGCTGGTCGTCCTGGGACCTGTTCCAGCAATCGGCCTGGAATCCCGCGGCGGACCAGGCCGATGGCATGCTCTCGCTCCAGCTCGCCGAGATGTACGGCGGTGACCAGTCCCACAACTGGTGCTCCAAGGAATCCGACCCCACCTACTGCCCGGCGCAGGCGGGGCACCAGCCCTACCTCGACGTCACGACTTCCGCCGTGCCGTTGCCGGCAGCGCTGTGGCTTGGCGTCACGGCGTGCCTCTCGCTGGTGGGGCGGGCCAGGCGCCGGCGCGGATAGCCGGCGCCCGGCAGCCCATCCACGCGCATACCTTCGACACTCCGGCCCGGCACCGTTACGCGCGGTACCGTTGCGCGGCGGTGAGGGCGTCGATGCGGGCGAGTTCCTCGGCGCCGGGTTCCCAGGCGGCAGCCTGGACGTTGGCGTGGACCTGTTCGGGCCGGGTGACGCCGGCGATCACCGCCTCGAGCCGCGCCGCAGCCGTCCAGATCAGCTCACGAGCGGGCTGCAGCAACGCCTCACTGTCGCCCCCGGATTATCAGTTCCCATCCAGGCGACAACTATTCTGACGCAGGCGCCCCTCGTTCGGTCCCACCGCGATGCGGTAGGTGATCGAGTGCCCGACCACTGCGGCCAAGCCATCTTCCTCGCCCGGGCCGGCGCTGAGATAGCTCCCCTCCGCGTTCCGCATCAGCAGCCCCCGCCGCTCCAGGTACCGGGCGATGCGCGTGACAATCTGGCCGGGCAGCGCATCGAGTTCCGTCGATGTCTGTGGCGCAACGCGCCGAAAGCGTGGCCCGGCCGCGGTCAGCTCATGGACGCCATCGAGCACCAACAGAATAATGTTGCCGAGGGTAAGGCCAACTACGGCTACAACGCCCAGACCGGCGAGTTCGGCGACCTGGTCTCGATGGGCATCATCGACCCGACCAAGGTGGCGCGCTCGGTGGTGGTTATGTCGCCCGCCTGCACTGACAGATCTCCTTTAAGTTATTGTGTTAGAAGGCTAATTTAGCGCTGATCGGCCGGCCTTGACGGCAATCCTGGCAGCCTGATAATTGGCTGCATAACAACATTACGGGGGCCCTGGTTGCGGTCCGGTCGCACGGTCGCAGCAGGATCGGTTACCCCGGCTGGGATCGCCATGTCTCTCCGTTCGCTGATCCTGTTCCTCGTTCTCGGCTTGCCGATCATCACCTGCGCTGAAGATCGCAGCGTCAGCTACAAGTTCGGTGAATCGCCGGTGCCGGGGTTGCCCCAGAACGGT
>JADYZO010000047.1 GCA_020853135.1 Gammaproteobacteria bacterium | reverse complement strand
GCGAGCCCCCGCTCGCCTGCCGCGACACGGCCGAGGCGCGGTGGTGGGCCCGGGCCGTCGCCCGCCGGCTGGCGGCACGCGAGGCACGGGCACTGCATGCCCTGGCCGGGATCGGCGGCTTCCCCGCCCTGCTCGACTTCCGGCTCGCCTGGCGGGATCCACGCCGCGGGCGGCGGAGGATCGATGACCGGGGAAATCTCGCAACCCAACAACGCCACGCGGCCGCCGGGCGAGGCGCGGCCCTTCGGCATCCGCGTCAGCGTGGCTTCGAGTTCCTTCGATTGCTCGACGCCATCGGGTCGCTGGACATGGATGATCAGAAAGGCCGGGGCATTCAGCGCCTGTTAGGACAGGCGGTTCAACGCATCGTAGCCGCCCGGCCGGCCGAATCGTGATGATAGGCCTTCGCGTGGCCATCCGGGCCGCCGCCCGGCCCTCAGCGGAAGCGCGCCCTCCACTGGAGCGTGTACTCGTCATCGCCGCGCAGGTCCACACCGAGGTGCCAGCCGGAGTCCGCGCCGCCCACGAGGAAGTCCGCGAGGTAACCGACCGTCACCGAACGGTCCATCACCCAGTCGATGGCACGGGTGCGGAACTTGCGCCGGTTGAGATCCATCTGCACGTTGAGTCCGGTGGCCAGCTCGACGGCGGGCGCGGCAGCGGAGTCGTCCGGGGCATCGAGATCGACGGCCACGGCGGCAGCCAGCCCCGTCCCGCCGGCGACCAGCGGCGCGACGACCTGCGACACCGCGGCATCCGGATCGAAGTCATGGGCCGTCGCGGCAGGCGGCTGATCGGCGAGCGCGCCGGCCGCCAGGAGCAGCAGCCCCGGCAGGCAGCCGGCCGGTGCCAGCACGGTGCCGGGCGGCGACCCGGCGCAAACGGTGATGCGCGTCTGCATGGACCACATGCTCCGGCCACCCGGGCCGTTGTGGGTCTCGACTCGCGCCCACGGTAGGCCGCATGCCCGGATGCCCACGGTGAACCGCGTCACCCTTTCCGGACACGCTGATATGTCCAACGCATTCGGTCAAGCCGCCGTCCCGCTTAGGTCAAACGGTGCGGCTGACGGGCCGGGACCGGCGGCGAGCCGGCCCCGGCCGCGCATCAGGCGCTGGCGGTCACTTGACCTGGATTTGCACCTGCTTGGGCTGGGCGACTTCGGCCTTGGGGATGTGCACCTTGAGCACGCCATCCTTCGATTCGGCGTAGATGCGCTTCTCGTCGGCATCGGCCGGCAGCGTGAAGCTGCGCGCGAAGCTGCCGTAGAAGGATTCCACGCGGTGCTGCTTCTCGCTCTCGTCGCTGCGCTCGAAGCGGCGCTCGCCACGGATGG
This sequence comes from Gammaproteobacteria bacterium, assembly GCA_020853135.1. Taxonomy (GTDB): domain Bacteria; phylum Pseudomonadota; class Gammaproteobacteria; order Steroidobacterales; genus QUBU01. Next base: position 3,848 of record JADYZO010000047.1, on the reverse strand, counting down.
TGATGACGCCTTCCTGCACCGTCACCTGCACGTCCTTCTTCTCCACCTCGGGCAGTTCCGCCTTGATGATGTATTCCTTGTCGGTCTCCGAGATGTTGGCGGCCGGGCGCCACTGCACCACCTCGCCAGTCTCCCCGGTGGCCGCCGGCAGCGACCTGTGGAAGATCCGGTTGTAGCGTTCGAAGATGTCGTCGAGTTCCCGCAGCGGGCTCCAGTTCACCAGTGTCATGGGTTTGCCTCCTGTCTCCTGGGTCGTATTTCCACGGCCGGTGGGTCACCGGCCCTGACCCATGAAATGGGGACGGGGCGAGGGTTTTCAATGCCGGGGCAGCTGCCCCGGGCGCTCAGGCGGCGGGCGGCCTGACGAGCGCCACATCGCAGGCGAGCCGGCCGAGGACCGCATCCGCGGTACTGCCCACCAGCAGGCGCTGCAGCCGGCTGCGGGCCACCCAGCCCATCACCACGAGGTCGATGCCCTCCCGGGCCACCTGCTCCGGGATCGCCTCGCGGGGGTCGGCGGCCTCCAGGCACACGTCGGCCGCGGCGATGCCATGCCGGTCGGCCAGGCCCTGCACGGCCGCCCGATGGTCCTCCAGCGAATGCCCATGCCCGGGGAACAGCGTCACCGGCTGGGCGCCGGGCGCCCGCAACGGCACGTACTCGGCCGGCAGGTGGCAGTGGAGCAGGCGGATGCGCCCGGCGGGTGCGCACAGGGCGCGGGCCAGGCCGACCAGCTGGTCGTCGAGGCTGGCCGTGCGGTCATGGGCATGCAGGGGGTCCACGGCCACCAGCACGTTGGCGTAGGTGGCCTCCTCCCTGCGGGTCAGCAACACCGGGCAGGGGCTGTGGCGGATCAGCTCCCAGTCGGCACTGCCCAGGCAGCTGCGCCACGGGCCCGGGGCCGCCGCGAGCACGCGGCGCAGCGCTGCGGGACCGGCGCTGCCAGCAGGCCCTGTCACTCAGCGGGCCGCGGCAGCCAGTGCCTCGTCGAGGGCGCGGATCAGGTCATCCGCGTCCTCCATGCCCACGGAGAGCCGCACCAGGCCATCGGTGATGCCGACCCGGCGGCGCTCGGCCTCCTCCACGTCCGCGTGCGTCATGGTCACCGGGTGGGTGATCAGCGACTCGACCGAGCCCAGGTTCTCCGCGAGGCTCCACACCTGGATGCCGTCCATCAGCGCCTTGCCGGCCTGCACGCCACCCTTCACCTCGAACCAGATCATGGCGCCGAAGCCCGAGGCCTGGCGCCTGGCCAGCCCGTGCTGCGGGAAGGAGGCGAGGCCCGGGTAGCGCACCCGCGCCACCTTCGGGTGCGACTCGAGGAAGCGGGCGATTTCCAGCGCATTGGCGGACTGGCGCTCCAGGCGCACCGAGAGCGTCTTGCAGCCCTGCAGCGTCAGCCAGGCGGGCTGCGGCGCCATGATCATGCCGGTGGCGTTCTGCACGAAGCGCAGCGCCTTGTCGAGCTCGGCGCTGCGCGCCACCACGGCACCGCCCACCGTGGCGTTGTGGCCGTCGAAGTACTTGGTGGTGCTGTGCACCACCAGGTCGGCACCCAGCTCCAGGGGCCGCTGGTAGTAGGGCGTGAGGAAGGTGTTGTCCACCGCATGCAGGATGCCCGCCTCGCGCGCGATGGCGGAAACCGCGGCGATGTCGGTGAGCTTGAGCGTCGGGTTGGCCGGCGTCTCGGTGACGATGAGGCGCGTGTTCGGGCGCAGCGCCCGGCGCACCGCCTCGGGGTCCGAGCTGTCGACGAAGGAGAACTCCACGCCGAAGCGGCTGAAGATCTTCGTCGACAGCCGGTAGGTGCCGCCATAGACCACGTCGGACACGATGGCGTGGTCGCCGGCGTTGAGGAACGCCAGGTACACCGCCTGCAGCGCGGCCATGCCGGTGCCGTAGCAGGTGCAGTCGGCGCCACCCTCGAGGTCGGCGAGCTTCATCTCCAGCGCGCGTACGGTGGGGTTGCCCGAACGCGAGTAGGAGTAGCCCTTCGCCAGGTACTGGTCGACGGACTCCTGCACATAGGTGGTCGTCTGGTAGATCGGCGTGAGGATCGAGCCGGTCACCGGGTCCGGCGTCACGCCGGCGTGGATCTGTCGGGTATTGAAGCCCATGGGGCGTCCTTCTTCCGGGGCCTGTGGCCAGGCCCGCCTGCAACAGGGGTCTTGTAGTGTACCCGCCGGCGGTCCCGCCGGGCAGGCGCTAGAACTGCTCCTCCGGCATGTCGAGCAGCGGCTCGCAGCCCGCCTCGATCCCGCGCCGCCAGGCCACCGCGGCCGGCATGATCTGCGTCGCGTAGAAGCGCGCGGTCAGCAGCTTGGCCTTGCAGAACGCCCGGTCGCCGGCGCCCGTGGCCAGTTCGGCGCTGGCGGCCAGCGCGGCGCGCGAGAGCTGCCAGCCGCCGATGACGGTGCCGACCAGCATCAGCAGGTTGTACGAAACCGCGCCGGGCACGCCCGGATGGCTGGCGTGATGGGCGGCCAGCCAGCGGCCCGCAGCAGCGATGCACTCCACGCCTTCGCGCAGCGCGGCGTGCAGCGCGGCCAGCGGCGCACCGGCACGCCCCAGCTCGGCCACGGTGGCGCCCATCTCGGCCACCAGCTCCCCGAGCGCCTTGCCGCCGTCACGCAGGACCTTGCGCCCGACGAAATCCGCGGCCTGGATGCCCGTGGTGCCCTCGTAGATGGTGGTGATCCGCGCATCGCGCAGGTGCTGCGCGGCGCCGGTCTCCTCGACGTAACCCATGCCACCGTGCACCTGCAGGCCGATGGAGGCAAGTTGCTGGCCGGTCTCGGTGCACCAGCCCTTGATGACCGGCGTCAGCAGCTCGACCCGGGCCTGGTGGCGCGCGCGCTCGGCCGGGTCCACGGCACGGTGGGCGAAGTCGAGCGAGGCGGCCGCGACATAGGCCACGGCACGCATGGCCTCGATCTGCGCCTTCATGGTCAGCAGCATGCGCCGCACGTCGGCGTGGTGGATGATGGCGGCGCGGCCCTCGATGCCGGCCACCTGGCCCTGCACGCGCTCGCGGGCATAGGCCCGCGCCTGCTGGTAGGCACGCTCGGCGATGGCGACGCCTTCCATGCCGACGCCCAGGCGCGCGTGGTTCATCATGGTAAACATGCAGGCGAGGCCCTGGTGCTCCCCGCCCACCAGGTAGCCCAGCGCACCCTCGAAGGCCATCACGCAGGTGGGGCTGCCGTGGATGCCGAGCTTGTGCTCCACCGACACCGCACCGGCCGCGTTGCGCGCCTGCGGCTCCCCGTCCGCCCCCGGGATGAACTTCGGCACGAGGAACAGCGAGATGCCCCGCGTGCCCGCCGGTGCATCGGGCAGGCGTGCGAGCACCAGGTGCACCACGTTGCGCGTCATCTCGTGGTCACCCCAGGTGATGAAGATCTTCTGGCCGGTGATCCGGTAGTGGTCGCCCTCGGGCACCGCCTGGGTGCGGATGGCGGCGAGGTCCGAACCCGCCTGGGGCTCGGTCAGGTTCATGGTGCCGCTCCACTCGCCCGCCACCATCTTCGGCAGGTACAGGCTGCGCAATGCCTCGCTGGCGTGCACCTCGATGGCGCGCACCGCGCCCTGGGTCAACAGCGGGCCCAGCGACCAGGCGAGGTTCGCCGCCTGCCACATCTCCTCGACGGCAACGCCCACCACATAGGGCAGTCCCTGGCCGCCATACGCGGGGCTGAGCGCGAGGCCGATCCAGCCGCCCGCGGTGAACTCGCGGTAGGCGGCCTCGAACTCGGGCGGCACGATGACCCGGCCACCCTCCACCCGCGTGCCCTGCGCGTCGCCCACCCGGTTGGTCGGCGCGATGACGTTGCCCGCCAGCTGGGCGG
>JADYZO010000046.1 GCA_020853135.1 Gammaproteobacteria bacterium | reverse complement strand
TGACCTCGCTCTCGCTGCGCATGGAGAACCACAGGCAGACGGCACCGATCATGCCGACGAGGAACGCAGAGGTGTAGACGCCGGCGTGGAAGAGGGCCTCCATGAGCACCATCTGGGTGTGGCCCAGGCCCTGCACGAGGAAGACGACGGCGAAGGCCAGCATGCCGATGAAGGGCGGGCGGTGGAATATCCGCTTGAACGGGTTGAGCTTGGTGGTGGTGGCTGTTGTCATGGTTGTGCCTCTGGCTTGATGAGCAGGCCGCGCATGGTCTGCAGGTACAGGGTTTCGATGCGGGGGTCATCGCGGTAGATGTCGAGCACCGACACAGCGATCCGGGCGATGAGCCGGGCCGTGTTGTCGCCGCTGCCGTTGAGCAGCAGGCCGCTGGGCTCGACCGAGCGCACCAGTTCCGTCAGCCGCTGGCGGAGCCGGTGGTGTCCTTCGTCGAAGAGCCGGAAATAGGCGCCGCCCATCCGGATGGTCAGCTGCAGCGTCTCCGGGTTGGCCAGCCAGAGACGCAGGTACACCCGGAACACGCCGTCCATGATCTGCCGCGGGGGGCGGCCATCGAGGCCCTCCATCATCGCGATGCCCGATTCGAAGACGGGGCGGATGATGCTCGTGATCACCTCGTCCCGGTTGGCGAAGAACCGGTAGAAGCTGCTGCGTGCCACTTCGGCGGCCGCCACGATGGCGTCCACGCTGACGCCGGCAAACCCGTGGGCCAGGAACAGCCGGGTGCTCTCGGCGAGGATGCGCTCCCGGGTGCGGCTCTGCCGGTTGGCAATCTTGGCGCTGGCGGCGCCCGGGGCCTTGGCGATGGCGGAACTGTTCACGGTTCAGGACTGCTCTATCGGACGACTCTGTCCGAAATCGTACAGCCCTGTCCGATACCTGTCACTGCGGCAGAGTGTCGCTGCGGCAGCTTGTCAGCACCGTACCGCCCGCCCCCGGGCAGGCAGGAATAAAAACGTTTGAAAACAAAAGACTACCGCTGCAGGAAGCGGTGGGAAGCGGGTGGGCTGCCGGTATGCGGCTTCAGCTGTGGGTTTCGGCAGCCAGTGCGGCAGCATCTTCCTTGAAGAAGATCCGCCCCCGATCCAGGGCGTGGACGATGACCAGCGTGATGAGCAGCCAGGCCATCCATTTGTGCATGCCGAGGAACAGCGCCTGCAGGGTCGGATCAGCCGGGCCGAGCGAGGAATAGGGGATGAAGCCGTAGGCCACCACGGGAAAGTCGGCGAAGGCGGCCTGCGCCACGCCGATCAGCACCTGGGTGACGACCAGCGGGTAGAAAGCCCACTGCAGCACCATGGTCGGCCGCTTCCACCAGCGGGGAGGCGCATAGAGGTGGTGCTTCTTGCGCCACCACCAGCGGATGGCCATGAGGATGAAGATCGTGGTGCCCACCCCGGAATGGATCATCAGGAGCACCGTCTTGATCTCCAGGGCGAAATTCTCGATGCGCCAGCCGGACAGGAGGTTGAACACGATGATGACGAAGGCGATCCAGTGCAGGACCTGCGCCACCTTGTAGTTGTGCTGCTTGGTTGATACGGCCATGGCGGGCTGCCGGAAAGTGTCTTAGACCGGGTTTATCCTAGCACGCAGGCCACGGGGTATGCGCCCGACGGGTATACGTGGATTCCGCAGATGCGCGTGGCCCGGGGCCGATGACAGCCCTTGCCCGTGCTTGCCACAATGGGCCGCAAGCCGCGGGAAGGTTCCCGCAGGCGCGCCCCCGCGCATAAACCCACTGGTGAAGGAGGGGTTCATGGACGTTTTCATAGCCGCCAGCGTCGTCGTGCCATTCATCCTGCTGGTCCTGTGGTTCCTCACCAGCCTGCTGCTGGCCCAGCGCAAGGATGCCGAGCTCAACGGGCGCCAGCCCGACACGCTGTCGTACAAGTGGGGATACTTCCTCGGCTACAGCGGGGTCATCGGTGCCCTGGGCATCGGGCTCGCCGCCGTGGCCATGCTGTCCATCGGCAGCTGGCGCGGCTGGCTGCTGGCGATCATTGCCTACGCCGTCCTGTTCGGGATCGCCAGCTACGGGGTGCTGATGCGGCGCAGGTGGGGCTGGCTGTGCCATATCCCGCTGTCCCTCAACCCGGGCCTCTGGGCCTTCAACAGCGTCTACGCCAGCAACCGCTGGCAGGAACTCGCGCGCCGCTAGCATCCCTGTCGGGGTCCGTACCGGACCTGCGTGCCACGCATGAAAAAGGGGCGCCATCCTGACGATGACGCCCCGGGTTGCGGGCGATTGCCCGCGGGGGGAACGCTGCTCAGAAGTTCGCGGTGAGCATCACCCAGTACTTGGTGGTGTCCCGGGCGAAGGTATCGGCATCGTAGCTGGCGCCCTTCAGCAGCACCGCGTTGTGCTTGCCGATGGCCCAGTTCGCCGAGGCGTCCACCTCGGTGCCGAGGTCGGCACTGCCCGTCTCCGCGCTGAAGTCGTGGAAGCGCAGCAGCAGGTCCGCGCCGAGCGCCTTGCCGGTCAGCGCCACGTAGAAGTCCTTCACGCCCTGGTTGAGGCCCCCGACCGTGTTGGCGGCGAACTTGTCGGCCCAGCCCTGGAAGGCATGTGGCGTCGCCAGCGGGGTGCGGAAGCCCTTGCCGGCGGTGCTGTTGCCTGCCAGTACTTCATAGCCCAGCTTGATGCCGATCTGCGACGAGGTGACGCCCACTTCCGCCAGGTAGTAGTTGGCGTGGTAGTTCACTGGATTGTCGGCGTAGTCGCTCTGGGTGGCGAACTCGGCGGTGTAGGGCACCTTCCAGGTGTCGTTGATGGCGTAGCTGCCCGTGCCGCGCAGGCCGTACGTCTGGTTCGATGCCGCATCGGCGTTGCTGAAGTCCATCAGGTAGGCGTAGCCCGCCAGCGTCAGCGCCGGGCCGAAGGTGTAGCTGCCATCGAACAGGTGCGTGCTGCTGTTGAAGTCCGCCGGCGGCGTGCCCGCATTGGGGCCGTTGATGCGGTTGACCTGGCTGATCCAGGCGTAGGAGGCGGTCAGCTTGTCGTTGAACTTGTGGCTGATGCTGATCGCATCGAACGTCTGCTCGTTCTGCCGCCAGCCCGATCCGCTGATGAAGCGCTCGTTGTTGCGCAGGATGCGCTGGCGACCCACCTTGATGTCCGTGCCCTCGAAGCCGGTGTAGCGCAGGTAGGCCTGGTTGAGGTCGGTGGCCTTCGGGTCGGCGATGGTCGGCCGGTCCGTGATGCCGTTGCGGGTGTCGTTGAAGGTGTGGTTGGTGCCGATGCGGTGGATATCGTCGAATTCCACGAGCGCCGAGAAGCCGTTGAGCGGCTTGGTGGCCAGCGTCAGGCGCGAACGCAGCGTGCTCGCCCAGGCGTCCTTCTGGAACGCGTCGTCATCGACGCCCTCGAACCGGTAGCGGAAGTTGAGGTTGACCGTGCCTTCCCTGACCGAGGTCGCCAGCTGGTCGGTGAGGCTCTCGCCCCAGGCCACCGGCGCGGCCGCGAGAATCGCGGCCGCGAGGGTGGTGATTGATCCGGTGATGCATTGCTTCATGTGGGACTGCTTTCGCCTTGCTGTGTCGCGTTGCGATCAGTACACGTCGTGGATGGTGTTGTAGACGTTGAACTTGCCCGTCGGGGTGATGAGCTTCGGATCCTTGATGACGGCCTTCAGCGTGCGGGTGCGGTCATCCACCACCACGATGGCGGACGGCTCGTCCTTGCCGCTCCACACCGAGAACCACACCTCGTCGCCCTTGTTGTTGTACTCGGGCTGCACGATCCGCTTGGCCCCGGGGCCGAGCTTGGCCCACTCGCCGATCGGCAGGATCTGCGGGCCGGCATCGAGGTTGTCGATGTTGTACACCGCCACGCTCTGGCTGATCTTCGCCTCCGGGTTGAGCGTCGTGTCGACCCACAGGTTGCGTGACTTCGGGTGGGTCTTCACGAACAGGGAGCCGCCGCCCTGGCCGTGGAGGACCTTGACGGCCTTCCAGGCGTTCTGCGGATGCTTGTCCGGGTCCGTGCCGATCAGCGTGATGTTGTCATTGCCGAGCGCGCTGGTCGCCCACACCGGGCCGTACAGCGGGTCGACGAAGTTGGCGCCACGGCCCGGGTGCGGGATTTCGGTGACGGGCACCTTGGCGACGAGCTTGCGGTCCTTGGAGTCGACCACCACGACGGTGTTGGACTTGTTGGCCGCGGTGATGAAATACCGCAGGCTGCTGTCCCAGCCGCCGTCGTGGAGGAATTCCTTGGCGTCGATGGTGGTGATGCCCAGGTTCCCGATGTCGCTGTAGTCCACCAGCAGGATGCGGCCCGTCTCCTTGACGTTGACGATGAACTCCGGGTGCTGGTGCGAGGCGACGATGGCGGCCACGCGCGGCTCGGGGTGGTACTCCTGGTCGGTCACCGTCATGCCGCGGGTCGAGACGATCTTGAACGGCTCGAGCGTGGCGCCGTCCATGATCACGAACTGCGGCGGCCAGTAGGAGCCGGCGATGGCGTACTTGTCCTCGTATCCCTTGTACTTGGAGGTCTCGACCGAGCGCGCTTCCAGGCCCGTCTTGATCTCCGCCACCGTCTGCGGGACCTTCATCCACAGGTCGATCAGGTCGATCTTGGCGTCGCGGCCGATGGTGTAGACGTAGCGCCCGGAGTGGGACAGCCGCGAGATGTGCACGGCATAGCCCGTGCGGATGGTGGTGATGATCTTCTTGCTGTCGCCGTCGATCAGCGCCACTTCACCAGCGTCACGCAGGGTGACCGCGAAGACGTTGTCGAGGTTGAGGTTGTTCTGCTTGCTGGTCGGCCGCTTGTCCACGGGCACGAGCACCTTCCAGGAGTCACGCATCTCCTTCATGCCCCACTCGGGCGGGGTCGGCGGATCGTGCTGGACATAGCGCGCCATCAGGTCGACGTCGGCCTCGGACAGCTGCCCCGAGGTGCCCCAGTTCGGCATGCCCGCGGGCGAACCGAACTTGATCAGCGCCTTGAGGTAATCGGTGCCCTTGGCGATCGTGATGTCGGGTGTCAGCGGCTTGCCGGTGGCGCCCTTGCGCAGCACGCCGTGGCAGCCGGCGCAGCGCTCGAAGTAGATCTGGCGGGCCTTGCCGAACTCGGCTTCCGTCATTTTCGGGGCGCCGGGGGTGGCGCTGTGGTGGAATTCCGCCAGCTGTGACGGCTGGGACTCGTAGGCCTGTTCGGCCTCGGTCACGCCCACGTGGCGCTCGCCACCGGCCTGGCGGACCTGCAGGTCGGCGGCCTTGCGGTAGTCGTGGACCTGTTCCTTGGCCAGCATGCCACCCGGGTTGCCCCAGCTGTTCAGCACGAAATTGATGACATGGGTGAGCTCCTCATCGGTGAGGAAGCTCTGGGCAGGCATGATGCTGTTGTACTGCACGCCATTGACGACCAGCGGGCCCTGGCGGCCCTTGACGGTGGTCTCGAGGATGACCATCGGGTTCTTGGCGATGAAATCCGACTTTGCCAGCGGCGGGAAGGCGCCCGGCAGGCCCTGCCCGTTCGGCTGGTGGCAGGCGGCACAGTTGTTCTTGTACAGCGCTTCGCCCTTCGCCATGGCGGCGGCATCGGGCTTGCCCTTGGCCATCTCGGCCTGGTGCTCCGCCGGAGCATTCTTGTCGGCGCTGGCGGCCAGCACGCCGAGGCTGATCAGCAGCCCCGATGCGGCGAGCAGGCCGAGCTTTCGTGTCCGCGATCCGGTGACTTCATTCATGACCCAACTCCCATGCCTTTCCTGGATGCAGCCGTTTTTGTGGCGCTTTTCGAGCGCTGCGAGTCTCGATTTCCCGCGACTGCAGCGCAATAAGAGGAAACCACTAGGTGGTGCTAGCGGAAAATACGTATCCGGGAAACCTGGTTCCGCCGCCGGAACCGGACATGACAGAGATGCGTGACGAAGATCAGCTGCGCATGGAGCGCAGCAGCCCGAGCAGCGGCGTGGTGGCCGACCGGCTGTCACCCGCCTGCATGACGGTGTGGACCAGCGCGCGCCGCAGGGGCGGGAGCCTGGCGCTGGCCGACAGGGCGGCCTGGCGCAGGAGGCGCGCGTGGGGCGCATCGTTGGTGTACAGACGCACGATGAGCAGGGTGGCCAGATAGAGCGGCCGGGTGGCGCGTCGCAGGTCACGGTCGTACCGTGCCAGCACCACCGGGTCGGCGATGTCGCCATGGCCGGCGGCCAGCGGCCGGATGGCCCCGGCCAGCAGGTCCTGTCCCAGCAGGCCGAAATTGAAGCCGTGCGCGGTGACCGGGTGCATGCCGACCGCCGCATCGCCGACCAGCGCATAGCGTTGCGCGGTGAAGCGCCGCGGATAGACGCCGACCAGCGGATAGGCATGGCGCGTGCTGACCAGTTGCATGCGGCCGAGGCGGCCCTGGAACCGCTGTTCCATGGCGGCGGCGAAAGCGGCTTCCGTGGCGGCCAGCAGTTCCTGGATCTCCGTGTGCGGCAGCGTCAGCACCACGGAACACTCGTGTTCCTGCAGGGGCAGGAGGGCGAGCGTCTGGCCGTGCCCGAACCACTCCCAGGCAACCTGGTGGTGGGGTTCGTCATGGCGCATGCGGCAGACCAGCATCGTCTTGCCGAAGTCATGGCTGTCCGCCGGAATGCCCATGGCGCGGCGGGTCTCGGAGAAGCGGCTGTCGGCGGCCACCACCAGCCGTGCCTCGAGACAGGAGCCGTCGGAGAGCCGCAGCCGCGAGCGTTCGGCGCCGGGCTCGATGGCCGTGACCCGGCGCCCGCAGAGCAGCGTCAGCCGGTCCTGGCCTTGCACGACGGTGAATGCCGCCCGGCGGATCAGCTGGTTGCTGACCAGGTATCCCAGCTGGGAGCGGGGTCCCTCGCGGTGGTCGATGCGCATGCCGGGCAATGCCGTGCCGTTGAGCACCTGCGCATCGCGCAGCGTGTGGATCTCCTCCGGGGGGATGTGCTGCCAGGTGCCGAGCTGCTGGAGCAGTCCGGCGCTGTGATGGGTCAGGGCGATTTCGCGGCCGTCGAAGGCGGGGGTGGCCAGACTGGCCTCGGCCTGCGTCTCGACCAGCGCCACCTCGAGCCCGGAGCCGTCCAGCGCACGCGCAAAGGACAGCCCGGCGGGCCCGGCACCGACGATGACAATGTCGAAAGTCACGGCAATGGGAAGCGTTGTTGCACCTTGCGGCGGATGATACGCCATTCCACCACGTGGACTGAAGCCGCGGACCCGGCCCCCGGATGACGCAGGTCAAGATGCGCCGGGTGCAGTGGAATTTAGATGCGCCAGGACGGTTCAGCAATCACGGTGCCCGCGCCCGCTCGCGTGTGCGCCCATCTCCCGGGAGGATGGTTCATGTTCATCAATTTCTGGTACGTGGCCGCGCAGAGCGGCGAGATCACCTTCGGGGCCGAACGGCCCGTGAAGGTGCGGATGCTGGGTCACAACTTTGCGCTGTGGCGTGACAAGTCCGGGCAGGTGCGCTGCATCAGCGACACCTGCAGCCACCGCGGCGGTGCGCTGGCCGATGGCCGGATCCGTGGCGATTGCGTGGAGTGCCCCTACCACGGCTGGACGTTCAGCGGCGACGGCCAGTGCGTGCGGCTGCCCTCGCTCGGCCCGAACGCGAAGATCCCGGACCGGACCCAGGTCGATGCCTACCCCGTGCAGGAGAAGTATGGCCTCGTGCACGTGTTCCTCGGCGACCTCCCGGAGGCCGAGCGCCCGCCCATCATCGATATCCCCGAATACGACAACCCGGCCTGGCGCTTCATCCGCCTCGGCCTGACCTGGAACGTCGACTACAAGCGCGCCATCGAGAACACCATGGATCCCGGGCACAACGAGTTCACGCACCCGACCCATGGCTTCCTCGGCGTGAAGCCGGACTACTACGTCAGGGACTACGAGGTGGAGGACCGGCCCTGGGGCACGGGTTCCTGGCATCACATGGATACGCCGACGCTGGCGCAGCGCGACATGAACCAGGCCGCCGGGCGCACCGGCGACAAGGTGGTGCAGAACGGCGCCGGCCATTTCGGCCCGCATTGCACCTGGACGCACATCCACCCCTCCGACCAGGCCCACATGCACGGCTACGCCTTCCACACGCCCGTGGACGAGGTGACCGACCGCATCTGCGTGCTGTTTGGCCGGAGCTTCCTGGCGGACGCGAAATATGACCAGACCTTCGAGGCCCGGGCGGCCTTCATCGCCGAGCAGGACCGCTACGTGCTCGAGCCGCTGCACCCGAAGCTGACGCCGCACCAGAACACGCACGAGTTCTTCGTGCCGGCGGACAAGACCATCGCCCGCTACCGGGACTACATCCGGCAGTGGGAGGAGCGTGGCTGGCGCATCGACATCACCCGGCTGCGCGCGGACCGCGACACCGTGGTTCATGCCATCCCGAGCCCGGCCCGGCGCGAGAGGAAGGGCTGGGTCCTGCCGGCCGTCCCGCTCCTGGCGGCTGGCGGTGCAGCTGCCGCCGCGAAGAAGGACAGGGCCTGAGGGATCCTGCACGCTGGCCGGGTCCGCAGGACCCGGCCAGCCGCCGGCGCCTGCTCTGGCACCGCCTGCGGCATTCACCGACAATACCGCCCGCCGCCAGTCCGCGGGCAGCCACGTCGGTCACCATGAGCCAGAACAACCCTCCCGTCTTCCTCAGTTACGCGTTCCGCCCGTTCTTCCTGCTTGCCGGCCTGTATGCCGTGCTGGCGCTGGCGTTGTGGATCACCGGCTTCCACGGCCTGCGCTGGCCCGGCGCGCCGCTGGTCATTTCCTCGCTGTGGCATGCCCGGGAAATGGCGCTGGGTTTCGGCGGCGGGGTGGTGGCCGGCTTCCTGCTGACCGCGGTCGCCAGCTGGACCGGCCGCACGCCGCTGCGGGGGCCGTGGCTGCTCGTCCTGGTCGCGGCCTGGCTGGCCGGTCGCCTGGCGGCCACCCTCGGCGGCGGGTTGCCGGCGCCGTGGCTGGCGGTCATTGACCTGGCCTTCCCGGTGCTGCTGGCGGTGTTCGCGGGCCGGGAGATCGTCGGGGGCGGGAGCCGGCGCAACTACGGCATCGCCGCCATCACCTGGGTGCTGCCTGCGCTCGTGCTCCTGTACCACCTCGGCGAGGCGGGGATCATCCCGGGCGCCGACCGTCTCTGCGCCACGGTGATGGTCCACCTGCTCATGCTGCTCATCGCCGTGGTCGGCGGCCGGGTCATACCGCTGTTCACGGCGAACTGGCTGCGGATGCGGGGCGACTCCCGTCCACCGCCGACGGTCCGGCCGCTGCTTGATCCGCTGGCCATCGCGCTGGTGGCCGTGGCGGGGGCCGCCGATACGCTGGCACCCGACACGCTGCCGGCCGGCCTGGCCTGCCTGCTGGCCGGCGCGGTCAATCTCTGGCGGCTCAATGGCTGGCAGGGGTCGAAGGCCTTGTCGAACCCGCTGCTGTGGTCGCTGCACCTGGCCTATGCCTGTGCGGCGGCAGGCTATGTGCTGCTGGGCGCCACCGCCCTCGGCCTGCCGCTGCCACGCACTGCGGCGCTGCACCTGCTGACCATCGGCGGCATCAGCGGGATGATCCTCGCCATGATGACCCGCGTGGCGCTCGGCCACACCGGGAGGCCGCTGGTCGTGGTGCGCCCGATCGCCGTCGCCTATGTGCTGCTGGCGCTCGCCGCTGTCCTGCGCAGCTTCGGGCCGCTGCTGCCCGGCCCCTACATGGCGATGATCGATACGGCCGCGCTGCTCTGGGTGGCCGCCTTCAGCCTGTTCCTCTGGGTGTACGCCCCGATCCTCACCGGGCCGCGCGCGGACCAGTAGGCCGCCCCGGGGGGGCTGTCCTGGCACCGGGCGCAAATGCCGTGCCGCGTGAGGCCGGCCGCCAGCCACGCGCATTGCCAGCAGCGCCGGGCATCGACTAGAGTCTGTCAGTCTTATTTACGATCCTGCGGCCCGGGGTGTCCGGGCCGCGCCGCTCGACGACTGGGGGAGCACCATGGCCGAAGCGCGTCAGGAATTGCAGTACGACCGGATCCCTTACCTGATCAGGTTCCTGGAGAAGGCCGGGTTCAAGGACACCTATGCAGGCGAGATCGGCCGCGTCGTGCTGGAGGCGCACCTGCTCAAGCCGCGCGGCGTGAACTCGAAGACCGTGGTGATCTTCATGCACCCGATCGGTGGCGGGCAGTACCTGCCGATGCCGATCGCCCTCGCCAGGGCGGGCGTGGACGTCATCGTCTGCAGCAGCCGCTACCGCGGCGTGGACTACGCGCTGATCATGGAAAAGGTCGTGCTCGACCTGGCGGCCTGCGTGCGGGATGCGAAGGAACGGCTGGGCTACGACAGGATCCTGCTCGGGGGCTGGAGCGGTGGCGGCTCGCTGTCGCTGTTCTACCAGGCGGAAGCCGAGGATCCGCGGGTCAGCTGCACGCCGGCCGGGGAACCGCCGGACCTCACCGCGCAGAACCTGCTCCCGGTCGATGGCGTGATGCTGCTGGCGGCGCACATGGCCCGCAACCTCACCTTCACCGAGTGGCTGGATCCGGCGATCACCGACGAGCGCGACTTCACCCGTCGCGACCGCTCGCTGGACATCTATGACCCCCAGGGTCCGCAACCGCCCTATGATCCGGAGTTCCTCGCCCGCTACCGCGCCGCGCAGATCGCGCGCAACCGGCGCATCACCGCCTGGGTACGCGGCGTGCTGGAGGACTACCGATCGAAGGGCATGGCCAACCAGGAGCTGTCCTTCGTCGTGCAGGGCACGATGGCCGACCCGCGCTGGCTCGATCCCTCGCTCGATGCCAATGACCGCAAGCCGCGCTGGTGCTTCCTCGGCGAGCCGCACATCGTCAACATGAGCCCGATCGGGCTGGCGCGGTTCAGCTCGCTGCGCAGCTGGCTGTCGCAGTGGAGCTACGACGATGCCAACGCCAACGGGCCGAAGTGCGCGGCGCGCATCAAGGTGCCGGTGCTGATCATCGCCAACTCCGCGGATGACGGCTGCCCGCCCAGCCACAACCAGATCCTCTATGACTCGATCCGCCATACCAACAAGGAACTGGTGACGATCAAGGGCGCCAACCACTACTACTTCAACCAGCCCGACAAGGCCGACGAGGGAGCGCGGGTGTGCATCGAGTGGATGGCACGCAACCGGTTCCTCGGCTGACGGGGCTGACGCGCCGGCGTTGCCGGGCGCCCGGTGGCATGCGGATCGGCACATGGAACTGACCCAGAGCGTACACCGCGCCATCCAGGTCAACCCGGACGGGCTGGCGATCATCGCCGGCCCGGTGCGCCGGTCCTGGCGCGAATTCCACGCGGCCGTCGCCCGCGCGGCCGGCATGCTCCGGCAGCTGGGCGTCGGGCAGGACAGCAAGGTCGCCATCCTGTCGATGAACAGCGAGCGCTTCGTCGAGTGCCTGTACGCGGTGCCCTGGGCCGGTGGCGTGCTCCTGCCCCTCAACTTCCGCCTGCAGATCGCGGAGCTGGCCTACATCGTCGACCACGCGGAGGCCGACATCCTCCTCTTCGAGGAGCAGTTCCGCGAGCTGGCCGGCGAGCTGCGTGCGCGCATCCCCCGCCTGCGCCACCTCGTCGTCATGGATGGCGAGCGATCCGCGCTGGCCGGCGTCATGGCGTACACGGCGGCGGTGGCTGCCGCCGCGTCGTTGCCGGATGAACGGCGCGGCGGGGATGATGTCGCGGCGATCTTCTACACCGGCGGCACGACCGGCGTGCCGAAGGGCGTCATGCTCACGCATGACAACCTGTTCCACTTCATCATCACCTTCATGATCTCGGAGCGCGTGGACACGACGCTCGTGCACCTGCACGTCACGCCGATGTTCCACCTCTCCTGCATCGGCGTGCTGGCGACGACGGCGGTGGCCGGCACCCACGTGATCCTGCCGAAGTTCGATCCCGGGGAAGCACTGCGCGCCATCGACGAGCACCGGGTGACCTGCTGCCTGTCGGTGCCGGCGATGTTCGAACGCATGCTCTTCCACCCGGATGCCGGCGCCTGCCGGCTGGACAGCCTGCGGATGCTCGGATATGCCGCCTCGCCCATGCCGCCGCGCGTCCTCGAGGAGGCGCGCCGACGCTATCCGCAACTGCGGTTCGCCCAGGCCTATGGCATGACCGAGGCGCCCGGGCCGCTGTATCTCGGCCCCGAGCACCACAGCCAGGAAGCCGTCGATGCCGGGCTGACCCGCGCGGCGGGCCGCCCGGTGGCGACCTGCGAGGTGCGGATCGTGGACGACGCCGGCCGCGACGTGGAGCGGGGCGCCGTCGGCGAGATCGTGATCCGCGGGCCCATCGTCATGAAGGGCTACTGGAAGAACCCGGCGCTGACGCGGGAGGTCATCCGCGATGGCTGGCTGCACACCGGCGATGCGGGCTACATGGACGGCGGCGGCTTCGTCTATATCACCGACCGGATCAAGGACATGATCATTTCCGGCGGGGAGAACGTCTATTCGACGGAGGTCGAGGCCATCGTCTCGCGCCATCCCGCGGTGGCCCAGTGCGCGGTGATCGGCATCCCGAGCGAGCAGTGGGGCGAGGGGGTGCATGCCATCGTCGCGTTGCATGATGGTGCCACGGCCACCGCAGCCGATATCATGGCGTTCTGCCACGAGCGCATCGCCGGCTACAAGTGCCCGCGCTCGGTGGAGATCCGCACGCAGCCGCTGCCGATGAATGCGGCGGGCAAGATACTCAAGGCGCAGCTCCGCGAGCCGCACTGGGCGGGCCGCCCACGCCGGATCTGAGCCTGTTGACGCAGACCGACCGGAGAGGATCCATGGAAAAGACGCCAAGCAGCCTGCCGCGCCCGAGCGGCATCAACCACGTCGCCTACCGCTGCCGGGATGCCGAGCAGACGCGCTGGTTCTATGAGGACGTGCTGGGTCTTCCGCTCGTCACGGCGCCGGTCTTCGAGGAGGTGCCGGGCACCGGTGACCACATTCCCTACATGCACCTGTTCTTCCAGCTGGGGAATGGCGAGACGATCGCCTTCTTCGACCAGCCGGAGACGGCCGACGAGGCCAAGTTCGCGCGCGCGGAGAGTTTCGACCGCCACCTGGCGCTCGAGGTGCCTGACGAGGCGGCGTTGCTCGGCTGGCAGAAGCGCATCAATGATGCCGGCGTGAGCTGCCTGGGGCCGATCGACCACGGCTTCGTGAAGTCGGTCTACATGTACGACCCGAACGGCCTGCAGGTCGAGTTGACCTTCCGCACCGGAGCCTGGGAGGAGGAGATGTCCAATCCCGCCCGGGCGCGTACCAGCCTGGCTGGCTGGGCGCACAGGATGCGGGCGATGAAGGAGCGGCGGTTCGGTGCGGCCGCCATCGACCGCCGCAGCCGCCGGCCACCGCGGCCGGCATAGCCGGCCGCCGGGACAGCGATCCCGGCCGCCGGCGGGCGCAGGCCCATCGGCGACCGGGACTCCTGATGGATCCGTGGCGCAGCCGCTGGGCCGCGCGCGGCCCTGCCCGTTACGCGTGGGCGGGGTGCTGCTTGCGGTAGGCGTCCTTCTTGGCGCGGGTCTTCTCGGTCCAGTCCTTCATGTCCTTGGGCACCGCAGCCGTGGCCTTGGTGAGGATTGCCTTGTACTGGGGCGACTTCCAGAGGATCTCCGTCTGGACGCCGTTCGGATCATAGGTGTAGATCGAACGCACGAAGCTGTGGTCCAGGTCGCTGGTGACCTCGAGACCGGCATCACGCCAGCGCTTCTCGAAGGCCTCCAGTTCGGCCTCGGTGGCCACTTCCATGGCGATGTGGTGGTAGAGACCGCTGCGGCGCTTGAACAGGTCCGGGCGCATGTGGTCCGGCACGTCGAAGAAGGCGATGAAGTTGCCGTCGCCCAGCTTGAAGAACAGGTGCATGTAGTCGAGCTTGGTGTTCGTCCCGGAGATATGGTCGAAGGACAGCGCGGCGGCCAGCTCGAGGCCCATGACGTCCTCCCAGAATTTGCGGGTTTCCTCGGCGTCGAAGCACCGGAAGGCGGTGTGGTGCGTATGCAGGATCTTTGGTGCAGTTGCGCGGGTCATGGCTGTGGGGCTCATCGGAAGCTGCTCCTGTAGGTGATTGTCGGTCGCAGCTGATTGTGCAGGATTCTGCCAGAATGTCAACCTTGTTGTCTAATTGGGCCGGCTGCCCCTGCCCTGCCGCCAGGATGGCCCGCTGCCCAGCCGGCTCTGCCGCCGCGCCCAGCTGTTGCATGCAAGCCACAGCAGCCGGGCCGCCCGCGCCGTCCGGGCCCGCCGCGCCTACGCGACGCGGTTGCTGAGCGGCGTCCCCGCGCGCAGGGCCCGCACGTTGCCCAGCGCGGCGGCGATGCTGCGCTTCCAGGTGTCCAGCGTCAGCCAGGCGACGTGTGGCGACACCGTGACGTTGGGCAGCTGAAACAGTGGATTGCCGGCGCTGACCGGTTCCTCGGCGAACACGTCGAGGCCGGCGCCCCCGAGCCGGCCGGTTGCCAGTGCCTCGTGCAACGCGCCTTCGTCGACGAGGCCGCCCCGGGCGGTATTGATCAGGATTGCGCCGGGCTTCATGCGGGCGATGCGCTGGCGGTCGATGAGGCGCGTGGTGGCATCGGTGAGCGGCACATGCAGCGTGACGATGTCGGCCTCGCCGAGCAGGCGCTCCAGCGGCAGGTATTCCCAGGGCACGGCCTTCGGCGCAGTGTCCGTGTAGACGACGCGGGCGCCCATGGCCGCGAGGATCGGCGCCAGGATGCCCGGCACGGCGCCGAACCCGACGAGGCCGACGGTGCGGCCGGCCAGCTCGCCCAGCGATTCCCGTGTGGCCTCATCCAGCACCCAGCGGCCGTTGCGCAGCGCCTGCTCGACGCTGTGCTGGCGCCGCAGCGTATTGAGCATGAGCAGCAGTGCCATCTCGGCAACCGCACGGCTGTTCGTGCCGGGCATGTTGCACACGGCGATGCCGCGGCGTTGCGCCGCCTCGATGTCGATGGTGTTGACGCCCACGCCGATCTTCTGGATCAGCCGCAGCTTCGGTGCCCGGGCGATGACCGCCGCCGTCACCGGCCACAGCACGTGCCAGAGCACCTCGGCATCGTGAAGTTCGCTGAACAATGGTTCTTCCGGGCCCTCCGGGCAGTAGACGAGGGTGAGCCCGGCGTCGGCCAGCGCCGCCACCTCGGCACGCAGGCGCCGGCCGGCGTCATGGTGGAACAGGACTTTCATGGTGCCTTCCTCATCCGGACCCGGGCCCCAGTTTGCCCGGAATTCCCGTGGTCCGTATGCCTTCATCTTCCCGCCCGGCCAGGCCCACCCTGTGCGTGCCTGCGCCCGGGAGGCCGACGGTTGCGGGGGGCGCTCCAGGCGAACCCCGATACGCAGGATTGTTGACAGATACGGTTGACTGTTGGAACATCGGGACAGAGGGGCCCGTGCGCAAGGGCTGGACGAGCGTAGCCAACACACTGGGGGAACTGGCATGACGACGGGATTCGTTCTGCGAACGGGCAGCCTGCTGGCTGCGGGGTGTGCGACCCTGATGCTGGGCATGACGCCGGGGGGCGATGCACGGGCACAGGAGCAGGGTGCTGCAGCTGACAAGAAGGCCGCGAGCTCGCTGGGCGAGATCGTCGTCACGGCGACCAAGCGCGAGGAAACGCTGCAGAGTGTGCCGATCTCGGTGGGAGTCATCGGCGGCAAGGAAATTTCCGACTTCGCCCTCAAGGGCCTGGAAGACGTCCAGACCTACGTGCCGAACCTGGTCATCCAGGAAACCCTCGGCAGCTATTCGGTCCGCATCCGCGGCATCGGTTCGGGCGCCAGCCAGCTCTCGTTCGTGAGCGCGGTCGGCACCTTCACCGACGGCGTCTACTGCGGCCGCCCGCGCTGCTTCCAGAACCCGCTCTTCGACATCGATCGCATCGAAGTGGTGCGCGGGCCGCAGGGCGCCCTCTTCGGCAAGAACACCATTGCCGGCGCGATCAGCACCATCTCCAAGGGGCCGACGAAGGCCCTCCAGGGCGAGGTGAGCGCCGGCGTGGAGATGATGGAGGGCGGCTACAACCTCAGTGGCATCATTTCCGGCCCGATCAACGACAAGCTGGGATTCCGGATCGCCGCCAAGCACGAGGACCTGGACGGCTACATCAAGAACACCTCGACCGGCAAGGACGAGAATGCCGTCAAGTCCGATGTGGTCCGCGGCATCCTCGACTGGGATCCGACCGACAACCTGCATGTGCGGCTGAAGGCCGAGTGGGGCCGGCGCGACTACGACGGCTACACGAACCAGCTGATCGCCTGGGGCGCCAATCCCGGGACGTCTTACGCCAACCCGCTGGCGACCGGGGTGCCGTTCTCCAAGGTCGAGAAGCTCGACTGGAAGACATCAGCCCTGGTGATCTGGCCCGATGGCCAGTACGACAACACGGACAACGAGAGCTACGCGTTGCAGGTCGACTGGAAGCTCGGTGACTTCACGCTGACATCCATCACCGGCGCGGTGGGTTTCGATTTCAAGCGCCGGACCTCGGCGACGGCGGCCACGGTGCTGGCCATCGACAGCCAGATCATGGAGAACTATTACCAGTACAGCCAGGAACTGCGCCTGCTGTCGCCGACCGGCGGGGTCTTCGACTACGTGGTCGGTCTTTACTACTCGAAGGACAACTCCAAGATCGAACAGACCGGCGTCTATATGCCGTCGTTTGGCCAGCTCTACACCTACCCGGCCAACCTGGACAGCCTGACCTTCGGCGCGACCCCGCGCTCCTACCGGGGCGAGGGCAATTCCTATTCGGCCTATGGCAGCGGCACCTTCCACTTCCTGGATGACCAGCTGCGGGCCATCCTGGGCCTGCGCCTCAGCAAGGACACGATGGATGCACATTCCTGGATCAGGAACAGCACGTACAACCGGGTCACCGACACGGTGACGCCGGTGAATCCCCCGGGGCAGCTCGGCGCCAACTACCAGGAGTTCAGCCTGTATGGCAACCGGGATGAGCACTACACGCTGCCCTCCCTCACCTTCCAGTACGACGTGACCGACGACGTCATGACCTACCTGTCCTATGCCCAGGGCTTCAAGGCCGGCGGGTTCATCGCCAACGACCAGACGGTCGGCGCCAACGTCCTGAGCCAGGTTGCCGCCACCACCAGCGGCGGCGTGAGTTCCTGGGCCATGGAGTATGCGGGCATGCCGACCATCACGCCGGCACAGATCCAGGCTGGCGTCTGGCTGAAGCAGAACAACGGCGTCTGGGACTACAAGCCGGAGAGGGCGAATGCCTGGGAACTCGGCGCCAAGATGAAGTTCCTCGACGGCGCCCTGCACTGGAACGTGGCCCTGTTCCACACCAAGTACAAGAACATGCAGTCGTCCCAGTACGATGGCATCCGGTTCATCACCCGCAACGCGGCCCAGGCCACCACCGAGGGCATCGAGACCGACCTCCAGTGGCGCGCGACCGACAACCTCACGCTCGGGCTGAATGCGGGCTATGTCGATGCGACGTACGACGAGTACAAGGACACGTTCTGCAAGGTCATCAAGGAAGATGGCACCTTGGCGGTACCGGGCTGCACCAACGGCCACGGGGATCTTTCCGGCGAGCCGCTGGAGCGGACCCCGAAGGTCGAGGGCACGCTGACCGCCGACTGGGACAGCCAGCTCACCGCGGGGCTGCGCCTGCTGGTCAACAGTGCGGTCTCCTATTCGGGTGACTACTTCATCACGCAGGACGAGTCGCCCCTGTACAAGCAGGGCAAGTTCACCAAGATCGACCTGCGGGTGGCCCTGGCCGACATGGATGACCGCTGGGAAGTGGCGCTGGTCGGCCGCAACCTCACCGACCAGGAGACGATCAACCACGCCTTCCAGGTGGGCCGGGCCCATGTGGCCTCCGTGGCCACGCCGCGCTACGTCACGCTGCAGGGCACCTGGAAGTTCCGCTAGGACGCGGCACCAGGGTGTACAACCCGAAGGGCGGGCATTGCCCGCCCTTCTTTTTCTCCGGGCCATGATCCAGGAGTGATCGCATGAAGGCGCTCGTCTGCACCGCGTTCGGTCCGCTGGAGGACCTGCGGGTGCAGGAGGTGGGACCGCCACGGCTGGGCGAGGGCGAGGTCCGGATCCAGGTGCATGCCTGTGGCATCAACTTCCCGGACATCCTGCTGGCGCAGGGGAAATACCAGGTGCGCCCGCCATTGCCGTTTTTCCCGGGCGGCGAGGTGGCCGGGACCATCAGCGAAGTCGGTGCCGGTGTCGGCGGATTGACTATCGGCCAGCGGGTCATGGCCACGCTGTTCTGGGGCGGGCTGGCCGAGGAAGCCGTGGTCCCGGCGCGGGTCATCGTGCCGGTCCCGGACCCGATGGACATGCTGTGCGCGGCCGTCTTCCAGGGTGGCCACACCACCTCCTACCACGCACTGAGGCAGCGCGCGGCCCTGCGCAGCGGGGAAACCCTCCTGGTGCTCGGTGCTGCCGGCGGCGTTGGCATGGCCGCCATGCAGATCGGTCGCGCGATGGGGGCGCGGGTGATCGGCGTGGTGGGCTCGGCCGCCAAGGCGGCGGCCCTGCGCGAGGAGGGCTTCGGTGAACTGATCGATCTCGGCCAGGAGGATCTGCGCGAGGCGGTGCGCCGGCTGACCGATGGCGCGGGCGTCGATGTCGTCTTCGACCCGGTGGGCGGTGAACTCTTCGGCCAGGCCTGCCGCACGGCGCGGCGCAACGGGCGCATCCTCATCGTCGGCTTCGCCAGCGGGCAGATCGGCCAGTACGCGACCAACCTGGCGCTGCTCAAGGAGAATGCGCTCATCGGCGTCAACTACCAGGGTTTCTTCACGCACGAGCGCGGGGCGGTCGACCGCAATTTCGCCGAGCTCATGGAACTCTTTGCCCGAGGCGCCGTCCGCCCGCGCATCGACCGGGTCTTCACGCTGGACCGGGCCGTGGAGGCGCTCGCCGCAGTCGCCAGCCGGTCGGTGATCGGCAAGGTCGTGGTCCGCATCCGGGACTGAGCGATGGCTGCCAGCGATCCCTGCACCGTGCGCCACGCCATCGACCTGCTCTGCCGGTGGCACGCCGGCTCAGAACTGCTGGTGGATGGCAGGGACCGCTACACCGGCGAACGGCTGAACCGCGAGGCGCGGGCGGTCGCGCAGGCCCTGCAGCACGCGGGCATCGCGCAGGGGGATGCCGTGGCCTTCCTCGGGCCGTCGACCTGCCGTTTCTATGCGGCGTTCCTCGCCGCGCAGAAGCTCGGCTGCGTCACCTGCAACATCAACGTGCGCGAGCCGGTGGCCTTCATCGACACCACGCTGCGCGCCATCGGCGCCCGGGCCGTGGTCTGCGCCGACGGCGCCGCCGCCATGGTCACCGAGGCCGTGGCGAGGCTGCCGGGGAAGCCCCTGGTGCTCTCGCTGGGCGATGTGCCGCCGCCGGGCGTCGACCTGGCGTATGCGCAGGCATTGGCGCGTCATCCGGCCGAGGAGCCGCAGGCGCGGCCCTCTGCCGATGATCCGGCCATCATCATCCTGTCCTCGGGATCGACCGGCACGCCCAAGGGGATCGTGCACAGCAACGGGAATTTCGTCCGCTGGATGCAGGCCGTGCCGGCCCTGTTCGGCGATGTCTCGCGCCACACGCGGCTGCTGGTCATGGTCGGCACCTCGTTCGCGGCCTGGCCGTTCTCGTCGATCTCGACCCTGTACGCGGGCGCCACGCAGGTGCTGGTGGAGGGCTTCACGCCGGAGTCCTTCTGCGCCACGATCGAGCGCGAGAAGGTGACCATGGTGGGGCCGGTGCCGACGATGATCCGCATGCTGGAACCGGAGATCACCCGCCGCTACGACCTCGGCTCCCTGCGCATGGTCCTGTGCGCCGGCGAGCCGCCATCGCCCGCCGACATCGAGCGGGTGCGCTCCTGGGCCGACACCG
This sequence comes from Gammaproteobacteria bacterium, assembly GCA_020853135.1. GTDB lineage: Bacteria > Pseudomonadota > Gammaproteobacteria > Steroidobacterales > QUBU01. Next base: position 14,206 of record JADYZO010000046.1, on the reverse strand, counting down.
ACATCCGCTGCCTGTACCTGGCATCGGAATCCGCACCCGGGGCGGCGACCTGCTGGGAGCTGCGGGACCAGACGCTGCGCGGCAAGCCGGTCTGTGCCGGCAAGCCGGTTCCCGGCGCCGACCTGCGCATCGTCGATCCGGAGGGTGGCATCGATGACCTGCGGCCGGTGGGCGAGAGCGGGGAGATCCTGCTGCGGGGCCCGACGCTCTCCACCGGCTACCTGGGCAACCCCGAACTGACCGCGCGCCGCTTCGTGGCTGGCTGGTGGCGCTCGGGCGACATGGGGCACCTCGATGCCGATGGCTACCTGCACGTCGCGGGGCGCACCGACAACACCATCAACAGCGGCGGCATCAAGGTGCAGGGTGAGGAGGTCGAGATCTGCCTGATGGCCCACCCGGCCGTGCTGCAGGTGGCGGTCATCGGCGTCAGGGACCCGAAATGGGGACAGCGCATCGAGGCGCACGTCGCGGTGGCCACCGGCACCACGGAAGAGGAGCTGCGGGAGCACTGCCGCGGGCGCCTGGCGTCCTTCAAGCAGCCCAAGACCTATGTATTCCACGAGCGGTTGCCCGTCGGAGTGACCGGCAAGCTCGACCGGGTGACGCTGCGGCGGCGTTACGCGACGGGCAGCCCGCAACCCGGAGGATCCGCATGACCACGGTGACCACGCACTTCGAGCGCCATGTGCTGCAGATCCGCATGAACAGGCCGGAAAAGAAGAATGCGCTGACGCTGCCCATGTATGACGTGATCAGCGAGGCGCTCGAGCGGGCCGAGGCGGACACCGCCGTGCGCGCGGTGGTGCTCGGCGGCGCGGGTGGCAACTTCTGTTCCGGCAACGACGTGGGGGACTTCCCGGACGCAGGATCCGGCCAGCAGGGACCGACCCCGGTCATGCGCTTCGTCAAGGCGCTGGTCAATGCCAGCGTGCCCATCGTGGCGGCGGTGGAAGGCGTGGCCGCGGGCATCGGTTCGACCATGCTGCTGCACCTCGACTCGGTGGTGGCGAGCGCGGGTTCGCGTATCGTCTTCCCGTTCCTCAACCTGGCGCTGGTGCCGGAGGCGGGCTCCTCCCTGCTGCTGGTGCGCCTTCTCGGCTACACCCGTGCCGCGGACCTGGTCCTGCGTGCGGGCTCCATCGACGGCACCGAGGCCCACCGCCTCGGCATCGTTTCGAGGCTCGCCGAGCCGGGAGCTGTCGACAAGGTGGCGCTGGAGATTGCTGCCGAGTTCGCCAGCAAGCCGCCGCAGGCCATGCGGCGGGCGAAGCGGCTGATGAAGGGCGACACGGCAGGATTGCTTGAACGGATCCGCGAAGAAGAGCGTGGTGTCTTCCTCGGGCTGGGCTCGGCGGAGGGCGCCGAGGCATTGCGCGCGTTTCGCGAGAAGCGGCGCCCGAATTTCACCTGAGCAGGCCGGCTGATGGAGCTGCGATGAACATCCCAGGCAACACCCCTGCGACCCCGCCCGCGATGCCGGACCGTTTCGATTTCGCCGGCCCCCTGCTGCCGGACTATGTGCGCCTCAATGCGCGATGGTATCCGGCGAAACCGGCAGTCGCCGACGAGGAGGCCACGCTGACCTGGGGGGCGCTCGACGAGCGGTCGAATGCGGTCGCCAACGGCCTGCGGGCCCTCGGCGTGCGCAACGGCGACTCGGTGGCGATCCTGCTCGAGAACTGCGTGGAATACGTCGAGATGCTCTACGGCGCCTGGAAGGCGGGAGCGGTCGTCGTGCCGCTGAACCTCGCGGTGCCGGAGGGTGGGCTGCTGATGATGCTGCAGGATGCCGCGGTACGGGTCCTGTTCTGCAGCCCGGCGCAACAGCTGCGGCTGGCTGCCCGGCTGGGCGAAGTGCCTGCGCTGTTGCCCGGCGGGGTCCTGGTGCACGATGGTGCCGCGGGGGGCTATGCCCGCTGGCGCGGGCAGCAGGACACCGGCCAGCCGGCGGTCACCATCGGCGACGATGAACCCTGCAACATCATCTACAGCTCGGGCACCACGGCCCTCCCCAAGGGGATCAAGCACCTGCATCGCCGCCGGGTGCAGTCCATCTATGAACTGGCCATGGCGCACCGCTACCACTACGGGGCCATCTCGATCTGCCCGATCGGCCTGTATTCGAACGTCGCCTGGGGTTCGCTCATGTGCTCGCTGATCGTCGGCGGCACCTGCCTCATCCGCCGCCAGTTCGACCCGGCGGCCTGGATCGGCGATGTCGAGCGCCACCGGGTCACCCACGCGATGATGGTGCCGATCATGTTCCAGCGCATCCTCGATGCGCCGAACTTCCGGCCAGCCGCGGTGAAATCGGTCCAGGCGGTCCTCTCGGGCGGCTCGCCGCTGTTCGAGGGGCTCAAGCGCCGGGTGATGGAGAACTTTTCCTGCGCGGTGATCGAGCTCTACGGTCTCACCGAGGGATTCATGACCACGCTCCAGCCGGAGGAAGCCGAGGGCAGGCTGGCCTCCGTCGGCAAGCCGGTGCGCGGCAACGACTACATCCTGCTCGACGACAATGACCGGGAGGTGCCCTGGGGCGGCGCGGGGGAAATCTGTGCCCGCAGCGTGCACTGGATGATCGGGTACCACAACCGGCCCGATGCCACCCGCGAGGCGATGTTCATCGACAGCCGGGGAATCCAGTGGATGCGCTCGGGTGACATCGGGCGCACCGACGAAGACGGCTATCTCTACATCATCGACCGCAAGAAAGACATGGTGCTCTCGGGTGGCCAGAACATCTATCCCGCCGATATCGAAGCGGTGATGGTGGAGCATCCGCTGGTGGGGGAGGTGGCGGTGATCGGCGTGCCCGACGAGCGCTGGGGCGAGAGCCCGGTGGCCATCGTGGTGCTGCGTGCGCCCGGGGCTGGCGGGGAGGTGGCAGGCGAGATCCGCGACTGGACCAACCAGCGGGTCGGCAAGCGCCAGCGCATCCGCGAGGTGCACATCGTCGCGACCCTGCCGCGCAATCCCAACGGCAAGGTTCTCAAGCGCGAGCTGCGCAAGGCCTGGGTGGCCAGGGCCGGCGCGGCGTCGCCTTAGTCCCGCAGGCTGCGCACGCGATTGCTGACCATGCCCCCTGCCGGCGATCCTGCGGTTCCCGATGAATTCGTGCAGGCCCTGCGCGAGCTGGGGCTTGCCGGTGCCGGGGTGCTGACGGGCGCACCGCTCACCGGTGGGGTGTCCTCCGACATCTGGCGCATCGACACCCCGCAGGGGCCGGTGTGCGCCAAGCGGGCATTGCCGAAATTGCGGGTTGCGGCCGACTGGCATGCGCCGGTGGAGCGCAACCTCTACGAGGCACGCTGGATGCAGGTGGCCAACGAGGCCTCCCCCGGCTGTGCGCCGCGCGTGCTCGGCCAGCACCAGGGGCTCGGCGTGCTGGTGATGAGCTATCTGGCTTCGGCCGATTACCGCCTGTGGAAGCAGCTGTTGCGCGACGGACAGGCGGATCCGCCGACCGCGCAGGCGGTCGGCCACGCCCTGGGGCGCATCCACGCCCATTCGGCGGCGCGGCCGGCGCTTGCGGCGGAGTTCGCCACCGACGGCATCTTCTTCGACATCCGGCTGGAGCCGTACCTGCTGGCCACCGCGCGGCGCCACCCAGACCTCGCACCGGCGCTGGAGCAGCTCGTCGAGGCCACGCAGTCGCACGCCGTGGCGCTGGTGCACGGCGATGTGAGCCCCAAGAACATCCTCATCGGGCCCCGCGGGCCGGTGTTCCTCGATGCGGAATGCGCCTGGTGGGGCGACCCCGCGTTTGACCTCGCGTTCTGCCTGAACCATCTGCTGCTCAAGTGCCTGTGGAACCGTCCGGCCACGGCCGCCTTCCTCGCCGCCTTCGACGCCCTGGCCGATGCCCACCTGCAGGCCGTCGCCTGGGAGCCGCGCGGGGCGCTCGAGCGCCGGGTTGCGGCGCTGCTGCCCGGGCTGTTCCTGGCGCGGGTGGATGGCAAGTCACCGGTCGAATACATCACCGCCGAGGCCGATCGCGAGCGGGTGCGGCGCGTGGCCCGCGCACTGTTGCAGCACCCCGTCGACCGATTGGCCCTGGTCCGCACAGCCTGGCAGGAGGAACTTGCCCGATGAATCCCCGAAGTATCCGCTCGATCCACGCGCGCCGTGTCTGGGACAGCCGTGGCCGGCCGACGGTCGAGGCCGAGGTGGTCCTGGCCGATGGTGCGGTCGGCAGCGCCATCGTGCCCGCCGGCGCATCCAGGGGCTCGCGCGAGGCGCTCGAACTGCGTGACGGGACGCCCGCCTTCGGCGGCTTCGATGTGCAGCGGGCGGTCGGCAACGTCAACGGCGAGATTGCGCGTGCCCTCGGCGGCTGCCGGGCGGATGGGCAGGCCGCGCTCGACGAACGGCTGATCGCGCTCGATGGCACGCCCGCCAAGGCGCGCCTCGGCGCCAATGCGACGCTCGCGGTGTCGATGGCGGCAGCGCATGCCGCTGCCGCCTCGCTGCGGGTGCCGCTCTATGAATATCTTGGCGGTCCCGCGGCGGTGCTCCTGCCGATGCCGCAGATCCAGATCTTCGGCGGCGGGGCGCACGCGGGCCGTCGCGTGGACATCCAGGACTTCCTGGTCGCCTGTCCCGGTGCAACGAGCTTCTGCGAGGCGCTGGAATGGACCGCCGAGGTCTATCGCAGCGCCGGCGAACTGATGCAGGCGCGCGGTTCGCGTGCCGGCGTCGCCGACGAAGGCGGCTGGTGGCCGGACTTCGCCACCAACGAGCAGGCGCTGGAGACGCTGGTGGCAGCCATCGCGAAGGCGGGCTTCATTCCCGGCGAGCAGGTCGGGATCGTGCTGGACGTGGCCGCCTCGGAGTTCGGCCGCGGCGGGCGCTACACGCTGGGGCTGGAGTCGCGCGAGCTGGACTCCGACGGCATGATCGACATGCTGCTCGGCTGGATCGGCCGCTACCCGATCCTCTCGATCGAGGATCCGCTCGCCGAGGACGATCCGGAGGGTTTCGCGCGCTTCACGCGCGCGGTGGGCGACCGGGTGCAGGTCATCGGCGATGATTTCCTCGTTTCCGATGCCGCACGCGTGCGGGAGGCGGCGCTGATCGGCGCAGCGAACGCCGTGCTCCTCAAGCCCAACCAGCGCGGTACGCTCACCGAGGTGCTGCGCGCCTGGCAGGCCGCACAGTCGGCCGGCTACGCGGGAATCGTCTCGGCCCGCTCGGGCGAGAGCGAGGACACCACCATCGTCCACCTGGCGATCGGCTGGGGGACCGGGCAGCTCAAGGTGGGTTCCTTCGCGCGCAGCGAGCGCATGGCGAAGTGGAACGAGGCGCTGCGCATCGAGGAGCGCCTGGGTGCCCGCGCGCGCTTTGCCGGAGCCGGAATCTTCGGACGCAATCCGGGCCGATGAAAAAAAACGGGCGGCCCAGGGGGCCGCCCGTCATTGCACCTCTTCAGGAAAGGCGCTGGATCAGCTGATCCCTACTTGGTCGCGTCCTCGCGTGCCTTGCGGTTCTTGAACAGCGGCACGGTCTCCAGCACCCAGTTGCCGGAGGTGCGACGGCCCGGGCTCGGGATCGCGAAGGCGGTCTCGCCCTTGGCGTTGCGCTCCCTGAACTGGTTCCAGTCGATGCGCCAGCCCTTGTCGTCCCACTTGGCGAGCCACTCGCGGTAACCCACGACGGCCTTGTCCGCCGGCATGTGGACTTCCCGGGTGTTGGGGATCGGCGTGCGCACGGGGTAGACGCCGCTCAGCGTCTCGATGTCCTGCTGGGCGATGACCTTGTTGCGCGCGTGGATCGGGCCGTCGTTCTTCGCGTCGAGCATGAAGTTGCGCATGTTGACGAAGAAGATCCGCGTGCGGGTCTCGTCCACCGGCTGCTCGATGAAGTACTGGCGGAACGCCATGCCCGCGGTGGGCTCGATCGTGGTGATCATCGCGGCCGGGCCGTAGGTCTCGGTGCCGGCGTAGATGTCCTGGGCCGGGGCGTTGGCGCTGACGCTCTTGTAGGTCTCGTTGTGCTGCAGGCCCGGTGCCGCATAGCGGTGCTTGAACATGATGCCGAGCTTCTGGTCGCCCTCGATCACGTCGTGCTCGCGGACCTTGTAGGTTTCGCGGTTGATCGCGGAGTGGCCGTGGGTCGGGTGCACGAACTCGTTGTGCGCCGGGTCGATGCCGTTCTCGATGGAGCGCTCGAAGTGGAAGGGCACGTCGAGGACGAGCACCGAGTTGGCGCGCCACTTGGGATCACCCCACTCCTTGACCTCGATCAGCGGCGGACGCTCGTTCTCAGGCAGGTCGCCGAGGAAGGCGAAGACGATGCCGTACTTCTCCACCGTCGGGTAGGAATCGACCTTGGCGCGGGCCGGCGGCTTGGTGCCGTAGCCGATCGACGGGATGTTCTTGCACTCGCCGTCGCCGCCGAATTCCCAGCCGTGGTAGGGGCACACGATGCAGCCATCGACGATGCGCGGCTGGGTCGGCAGCTGCCACGCGCCGGCCAGCGAGCCGCCGCGGTGGGTACAGGTGTCGCTGATGGTGCGGGCGATGCCTTCCTTGTCACGGAACACCGCGAAGTTCAGACCGAGGACCTTGACCTTCTCAGGCTTTTCGGCACTCAGGTCCTCGCTGCGGACCATCGGGTACCAGAAATTGATATACATTTTTGCAGTCTCCTGCCAGAGGCGTTGTTTTAAAGGGACGGCATTTTTATAGCAGGCATGCCGGCAGGTCGATCCTGTGGAATGTACGTAACAGCCGCGTGTTCACCGCAATTCGTGCTGTATCTCCACGTGGTGAACGGCTAACATCAGTCCATGCAATCCACCACCCACCTTGGACCGAAACCGCCGTTTCGCCGCTCGCGCAACAAGGTGATCGCGGGAGTCTGCGCCGGTTGCGCCGACTGGCTGCGCTGGAGCCCGGCAACCGGCCGTTTCGCCTTCGCGCTGTTCTCGGTCATGAGCGTCATCGTGCCCGGGATCGTCGTCTACCTGATCCTCTGGACGATCATGCCGAAGCCGCCAGCCGGGGACAGCGCCGCCGACTGAGGTCGATCGGCGTCCCGGTTCCGCGACACGCGCTCAGCGCACGCGACGCAGCCAGTAACGCCCCGCCAGGGCGCTGCGGCCCATGAACAGCGGCATCCCCGTGAGCAGTTCGGGCCGGTAGGCGCGCAGTTCCAGTTCGGGCGCGAACAGCCGCTCGATGTCGGTGTGGTATGCACGATCCGGCCCGATGGGCCACCGATCCCACCAGCCACGCCTGCCGCAGTGCACGAGGATGAAATCCCCGCCGGGGGCCAGCCACTGCAGCAGCCGCGCCTTGTAGGCGGCGTGGCGCGCCTTCCCGAGGCTGTGCAGGCAGCCGACGTCGAGCACCACGTCGAACGGCTGGCTGCCCGCCCAGGCGGTGACATCGGCCTGGATCGCGGTGATGTCCAGTTGCCGCGAGGAAGCCTGTTGCTTCAACAGCGCGACGGCCTGCGGCATGAAATCCACGGCGGTGACACGGTAGCCGCGCCTGGCCATGTAGATTGAATAGCTGCCGGCGCCGCAACCGACATCCAGCGCCGGGCCGGGTGCCCCACGGGCATCCAGGGCTTCGACCAGCAGGGCGGGGGGCTCGGCGCTGTGCCAGGGCAGATCCTCCGGCCGCTGTGCGCGGGCGTAGAGGCGTTCGAACACCGTGCGGCTCTGTTCACCCATGCCTGTGGTTCCCCGGGTGGATGGCGATCGCCGGCAGCTTAGCAGGCCGGCGCCGTGCGCGGAGATCCCTCGTCCGTCCGCCGCGGGCTGCCCGCCGGGTCTGCCGGGGCAGTGCCGGAGGTCCTGGCTGATGTACATCAGGGATTCAGGCAATCCACCGGGAGTAAGGTCATCCCTGGGACGGGGCCGCGATGGTGCCTGTCACGGCAATCAAACACCGGGAGAACAATCCATGCTGATCAACAACTGGTATGTGGCGGCTGCCGCCTCCGACGTGCGGAAGGACAAGCCGCTGAAGACGCGCATGCTGGCCTGCGACTTCGTGCTGTTCCGCGACGACAGCGGCAAGGCGGTGTGCCTGAGCGACGTCTGCTGCCATCGCGGCGCCTCGCTCGGCAAGGGCGAGATGAACGGCTGCAATGTCGTGTGTCCCTACCACGGCTGGGAGTTCAACGGCACCGGCCAGTGCACGCTGATCCCCGCCATGGGGCCGGAAATCAGCATCCCCAAGCGCGTGCGCGTCGACAGCTACCCGACCCAGGAGAAGTACGGCTGGGTGTGGGTGTTCCTCGGCGACCTGCCCGAGAGCCAGCGCCCGCGCATCCCCGACCTGTTTCCCGAGTACGATGATCCGGTCGGCTGGCACCGCATTCCCTACGGCTTCCAGGCCAAGACCAACTGGATGCGCTTCGAGGAGAACTCGCTCGACACCGCGCACACGCAGTTCGTGCACCGCCAGTTCGGTGCCCGGCGCACACCCAAGCTCGAGAACTTCCCGCTGGTGGAATCCGAGTGGGGCGCGCGGGTCACGCGCCGCAAGCCGGCACCGAAGCCGGATCAGAAGTCGGGCGAAATGGCCAAGATGCTGAGCGAGGAGCGCCTGAACACGAGCGTCGAGCTGGAGTTCAGCCTGGTCGGCCTCTGCCACCGCATCCAGCCGACGTTCAAGGAGGGCATGACCCAGATCAACTTCACTGCCCGGACACCGGTGGACCGGCAACTCAGCCGCGCCATCGGCTGGCAGGCCCGCAACTACCTCAAGGAGCCGCAGTTCGACGCCGAGCGCATGGCGGGCATCCAGCTGGCGGTGGTGGAGGATCTCTCGGTGGTGGAAGACCTCAAGCCACCCATCACGCCGGCGAAGCTCTCCGACGAGTTCCTCACCGAGACCGACAGCATGGAGACGGCCTTCCGCAAGCGCTGCTTCAAGTGGGCCGCCCAGGGCTACGAGATCGACCTCGACGAGTACGAGCGCCGCAGCCATACCGAGATGCTGGTGATCCCGTCACCGGCGCGTCGCGAGGACCCGAAGAACTGGGTGCACAAGGCGGTACCGCTGAAGCCGGCCTCGAAGGCTTCCAGCGACTGATCCGGCATCTTCCGGCCGGCACCGGCGGACGGGAAGGGCGGCGGGGCATGCGTCCCGCCGCCCTTTGTTCGTGGTGTGTCATGGCCGCTGCGCCAGCCGGCCTGCCTGCGCGCGCCCGGTGGAAGGCTGGCGGGGCGTCGGGTAGCATCGTGCCAGGAGGTTTCTCATGCCAGGGCGTGGGTCCGCAGGACCGGGCGCAGTGCCGGCACGCCGGCCAGCGGTGCGGGAGCGCACCGGCGAGTCCGAAGACATCCAGCCCTGCAGCCGGTGCCCGGTGGCCCGCGTCTGCCTGCCCGGCAGCGTGCCGTCCGCGCAGGTGCCGCAGCTGGAAACCATGGTCACGCGGCAGCGCACGGTCGCCGCGGGCAAGGTCCTGTTCCATGCGGGCGAGGAGTTCTCCTCGCTGTTCGCGGTGCGTTCCGGCGGCCTGAAGTCCACGGTGGTCGACGCGGACGGCAGCGAGCACATCCTCAATTTCCACCTGCCCGGTGAAGTCCTGGGATTCGCGGCGATCTACCACGGACGGCATGCGGTCAGCGCCGTCGCCCTGGTGCCATCGACGGTGTGTCACCTGTCGTTCAGCGAGATCCTGCGGCTCGCACAGCTGTTCCCGGGGCTGGTCCTCGGCCTGTTGCGCATCGCGAGCCGCTCGGCGCTCTACACGGGCCGGCTCACCGGCGACCACAATGCCGCCGTGCGTGTGGCGGCCTTCCTCCTGAGCCAGTCCGGCCGGCTCAAGGCCCAGGGCAGGCGCTACTCGGAGTTCGAGCTGGTCATGTCCCGGGAGGACATCGCCAACCACCTGCGCCTCGCCCCCGAGACGGTGAGCCGGGTCCTCACCCAGTTGCGGGGGCAGGGCGTGATCAGCGTCCGGCGCAAGGCCGTGCGGCTGCTGGACGAGGATCGCCTGCAGGCGCTTGCCGGACCCATGCTGCCCTACGGCCAGGGGTAGCCGTTGCAAGGCCGGATCGAACCCTGGCGCCTGTTCTTTCCATCTGCGCTGGTGCTGGCACCGCTGAACGTGCTGGCCTGGCTGGCGGCGCGCGAGGGGTTCATCGACTGGCACGCGGCGTCGGCTGCGTGGCACGGGCGCGAGATGGTGTTCGGCTACAGCTTTGCGGTGATCGCCGGCTATCTGCTGCCCGCGCTCGACCGGCGGCAGGTCCTGGCGCTCTGGTTGCTCTGGCTCGCCGGCCGGCTGTCCCCGGCGCTGCCGCCCGGCCTGGTGAACCCGTGGCTGCCGCCGCTGACGAGTGCGGCATTCCCGGTCGTCCTGGCAGTGCTCGGGGTGCGCCGCTTCGGGGGCGTGAAGCGGGCCCGCAACCTCGTCTTCCCGCTGGTCATGGTGGCGCTGGGGGTGGCCGGCGCCGTGACCTATGCGGTCACGATGGGCTGGCTGGCGGTGATCGAACAGAGTCCGGCCGTGCTTTCGGTCTACGTGGTGGCGGTGCTGGTGATGGTGATGGGCGGCCGCGCAGTGCCGACTGCAACCATCGGCGCCCTGCGCAGCCGGGGCTACGTGGTGCGGATCGTGCCGCGGCCGCGGCTCGAACTGGCGGGCATCCTCGGCATGCTGGCGCTGCTGTTGCTCGATGCCCTGGGCCAGGCTGTTCCCGCCGGGCTGGTTGCGCTGGCGGTCGCCGGCGTGCTCGTGCTGCAGATGGTCCGCTGGCACAGCGGCAGGGTCCTGCACGACCCGGAGACCTGGCCCATGCACCTGGCCTTCTTCTGGATCGTGCTCGGGCTGGTGCTGATCGGCCTGCAGCGTCTTGGCATCATCCTGCCGCCGGATGCCGGTGCGCTGCATGCCCTGGCGGCGGGCGGCATCGGCACGATGACGCTGGTGATGTTCCTGCGTGTGGCCCGCCAGCGTGCCGGCAACATGCCGGTGCGGGGCCGGCTGCTGTACGCACTGCAGGTGGCGATGGCGACCGCGGTGGCGGTGCGGGTCGGTGGCGGCTGGCTCATGCCGGCGCATCGCGACCTGGCGCTCTGGCTGGCCGGGAGTGCCTGGGCCGCGGCTTACGGCCTCGGCGCCATCGTGCTGGTGCCGGCGGCGCTGCGCCCGAGGGACTGAACCTGCCAGCCTGGTCCCCGCCCGCCGGCAACCCTGTCCTGCGCGGATAGTGGCATCGCCGCCGCCGCATGAGTACAGTCTGCACTTCCGATATCCCCGACCAGACGGGCAGGAACCCGCAATGATCCAGCGCCTCAATCCCTGGCAGCGTTTCTGGGGCATGTTTGCCCTGGTGTCCCTTGTCTCGACCATCGTCCTGATCGTCGCGGTATGGCCGGCCCCGGACGCCGCCATCGTCGCCGACCTGCACGCGCCGGCATGCCAGCAGTGGCGTGACATGCCCGACGCCGGCGGGCCGAACTACTTCCCCGAGCCGGGCGAGCCCTGCCGCGCCATGCGGCTGTTCCGCTACGAGCAGCACTTCACGCTGCACTCGGAGGATGACTACACCGCGTTCCTGTTGAGGGCCGGTGTGCGCAAGGCACTGTACGGACTCGCCTGGTGGGCCGGGTTCCTGGGCCTGCTGTATGTGTCCGGCGTGTATGCGAAGAAGGTGGTGGACGCCATGCCCAAGCGCGACAGGCGCAAGGCGGGCTGATGCTGTTCGCGATCGTCATCGGCATCCTCGGCGGCGTCGGGATTTCGTTCCTGGCCGCGCGCCGGCTGGTGACCAGGGTGGCCGATCGCTTCGCCCCGCAGCGGCAGGGGCGCAACTTCGTGGCAGTCTGCGCGCTGGTGTTCGGTGCCATCGCACTCGCCCCGGCGATCTTCCTGTCGGTGATGGGTGCCGGAAGCCTCGGCGTGCCTGTTGCGGAGGGCCTGGCCAGGGCACTGGGCCTGGGCGGCTTCTTCATCTCCCTGGTGCTGATCCTGGAGGTGATGGCGGCGACGGTGCTGACCGTGACCGGCCACGCCGCGCTGGGTGCCGGCCTCGGCGCCCTTGCGGCACGCAGCCTCGGGAGTGTCGGGCGGCGGGGCGGGTCCGGCCCGCAGGCGGCGAAGCCGGAGTAGGGGAATTCCACCATCGCCGGCCATGGCGCCGCGGCGCTAACCTGTCAACGGGTGCCAGTGGCCCGGGCGCCATTGCCACGACAGCGAGGTGAGCCGCCATGTCCTTCGTCGTCACCGAGAACTGCATCAACTGCAAGCACACCTATTGCGCCGACGTGTGCCCGGTGGATGCCTTTGCCGAGGGGCCGAATTTCCTGGTGATCAATCCCGACGAGTGCATCGAGTGCGGGCTCTGCGAGCCGGCCTGCATCGTCGGCGCCATCATGGACGAGCGCTCGGTGCCGGGCGATCAGCGCAAGTTCATCCAGCTCAACGCACAGCTGGCCGACGTATGGCCGAAGATCCGTGCCGGAAAGCCGCCGCCGCCGGATGCGGAGGAGTGGGAGGGCGTCCCGGGCAAGCTGGAACTGCTCGAGCGTTGAGCAGCCGCATCAGTAGAGGGCGCCGGCGTCGTCGGTCTTGAAGCTGCGCTGTTCCTTCAGCCGGCCAGCCTCGTCGAAGTATTCCCAGATCCCGGACCGCCGGCGGTTGAGGAACCGGCCGCGCTTCTTCACCTGCCCGTTCGGGTAGTAGAAGTGCCAGAGGCCCTCGGGGCGGCCTTCGCAGTAGCGGCCGGTCTCGGCCAGTTGCCCGTTCTCGTGGAACTTCTCGTACAGGCCATCGAGGTCGCCGGCCTTGTAGGTGAGGCGCTCGAACAGCGGGCCGGTCTCGAAGTAGCGCTCGAACCGGCCGTCGGGCTTGCCTTCCCTGGAGTTGCCGCGGACCTTCACGCGGCCATTCTCATGGAACAGCTCCCAGGCGCCGTGGCGTTCGCCATTGCGGTAGGTACCCCTGAATTCGAGCTGGCCGCTGGCATGGTAGTACTCCCAGGGACCCTCCTCCTTCCCGTCCTTGAAGCTGCCCCTGTATTCGAGCTGGCCGTTCGCGTGGAACCACTCGGTGGAGCCGTCCGGGCGCTTGAAGCGCGACAGCCACCTCCTGACGTAGTACATCAAGCTGCGCATGTTGTTGCCTCGCTGGCGCCGGTCCTACCGCGGCGCACCGTTGCGGAAACCGCCGGTTTCCTTGAGTTCACCGTTGCTGTCATAGATCTCGTAGGGGCCATCGAGCATGCCCCGCCGGTAGCTGCCGCGGGTCTTCAGCTGGCCGTTCTCGAAGTAGGATTCGCAGGGGCCGTCGCGCTTGCCATCCAGATAGTGCTCCCGGGCCTGCAGGCGGCCGTTGTCGCGGAAGGACTCGACCAGGCCGTGCAGCTGGTCATCCTTGTAGGTCGCCTTCAGCTTCTGCTGGCCGTCCTGGTGGAATTCCTCCCAGGGCCCGGTCTTCTTCCCGCCGGCGAAGCTGCCCCGCGACTGCAGCTCGCCATTGTCATGGTAGGACTCGTAGGGTCCGTCGCGGTGGTTGTCCCGGTGCGTGCCCTTCGAGCGCAGCTGGCCACTCGCGTAGAAGACCTCGAATGGCCCGTTGCGTGCGCCGCCGATGAAGCAGCCACTGGAGCGCAGCTGGCCGTTGGCATGGAACAGCTGCCAGGGACCCTCCTTGACGTCGTCGCGATAGCTTTGCCGTTCCCGCAGCCGGCCGCTGGAGTGGTACCATTCTTGCATGCCGTCCATGCGGCCATTGACGTAGTGACCGCGAAAGCCCAGTTGCCCGCTCGTGTAGTACGACTCGACGACACCATCACGCGGCTTGCCTGCCGGGGCCGGTGTCGAACCCGCCACAGGAGCGGCAGCTGCGGTGGTGGGGCCCGGGGGGGGCGGCTGTGGCGGATTATCCCGGAACCAGGCGAGAAACCGCGACATCATGCAGGCCACTTTCCTTTCGTGGGATCAGGGGTGTCGCATGCGCAACACGATCCCGGGATACGCCGATTCTCGATAAGGGCCGGGGCCGAGGTCAATAAGTAGAGTCCCGGGCCGGTGCCGCCCGGCGGCATTCGGGCCGGAGCGGGCCAGGGCGCGGAATTCGTCAGCACCCGCTGACAGTGTCGACTTTGGCCCTGCCGCTACGTAGTATCACTTATGGCTGTATCCGGTAATACACGGCCAGACTTGACGTGGATCATTAACGGGGAGCGGGGACCGTTGCACCCTGAGCGCACCATTTCGGTCGGGAGTGGCGACCCTAG
>JADYZO010000045.1 GCA_020853135.1 Gammaproteobacteria bacterium | reverse complement strand
CTACGTCGTCGGTGCCTACTACTCGCGGGATCATTCCAGGATCATCCAGTGGTCACCGTTCGCCTTTCCGCCCTTCACTCCGGGCCCCACCGGATCCCCCACTGATCCGGACGCAAGGACGTATACCGCGGGTGTGCGCACCTATCACGGCGATGGCGACACGATCTCGGCCTACGGCTCAGGGACGTTCCACTTCCTCGATGACCGCGCCCGGCTCACGCTGGGGCTGCGCCTTGGCAGGGACAGCCTGGACGGGCACTCCTGGCTCGTGAACGGCACCTACAACCGGGCGCTCAACCAGTTCATTCCGTTGCCCAACGATTTCGTGTACATACCGATCGGCGCATCCAACCGCGAGTTCAGCATCTACGGCAGCCGCGAGGAGTCCTATACCCTGCCGTCGGTGAGTGTCCAGTACGACCTGACCGATGAGGTCATGGTCTATGCCTCGTACGCCGAGGGTTTCAAGGGTGGCGGCTTCATTGCCAACGATGGGACCACGGGCAACAACGTGCTGGCGCAGGTGGCGGCCACCACGCAGGCGGGTGTGAGTTCCTGGGCCATGGAATACGCCGGCATGCCGACCATCACCGACGCGCAGCTGCTCAACGGCATCACGCTGAAGGAAGGCAACGGCATCTACGACTACAAGCCCGAAGGTGCCAACAGCTGGGAACTCGGCAGCAAGATGAAGTTTCTCGACGGTGCGCTGACCTGGAATATCGCGCTCTTCGATACCATATTCGACAACCTGCAGACCTCGCAGTACGACGGCGTCCGTTTCATCACGCGCAATGCGGCCAAGGCCACGACCAAGGGCATCGAGACGGATATCCGCTGGCGGGCGACCGAGAATCTCACTCTGGGGCTGAATGCTGCCTATCTCGACGCCAAGTACGACGACTACAAGAAGACCTTCTGCAAGGTCATCACCATCGATGGCGTCAAGGCGGTGCCGGGCTGCGTCGACGGGCAGGGTGACCTTTCGGGCGAGCGACTCGAGCGGGCGCCGAAGAAGGAGGCTACGCTGATGGCCGACTGGAACAGCCCGCTCACGGCTGGTACGAAGCTGCTGATCAACGGCGCGATCTCCTACTCCGACGACTACTACATCCAGGCCAATGTGTCACCGCTGTACGTGCAGCCGGCATTCACCAAGATCGACCTGCGGGTGGCTGTGGCCGACACCGATGACCGCTGGGAGGTGGCATTGGTCGGGCGTAACCTTACCGACCAGTTGACGATGCAGCACGCCTACCAGGTGAGCTACTTCCACGCGGCCTCGGTGTCCACACCCCGCTACGTCACGTTGCAGGGAACCTGGCGATTCAAATAGGACTGCGCCGCATGCCCTGCGGCTCCAGTGGCCGGGGTGCTCCGCCCACTCGTGGGCGGGGCACCCCGGTCCGGCATCTGACCGGACTTGCCCTTGCGCTCACGGCTGTCGCCGCGATGGCGCAGCCTGTCGCACCCGGATTCCCCGATGCACGGGCGAGCGATCCTGCAGCGCTCGGCTGGATGCAGGGGTTCCCGCCGCCGCCGGACAAGATCATCCGTTTCGCAGACGACAGCTTTGCCGCGTTCCCCCAGCGGCGCTGGGCGTTCTCGAACATCCGCCAGCTGGTGCCGACCCGCGCGGTCTCACGCGGCCTGGCAGCACCTGTGCCATTGCCGCGTGCCGAACGTGCTGACCTCGATTCCGTGCGGTTCCAGGTGATGGGCAGTGGGCAGACCATGACCTGGGGCGAGGCCTTCGACGCCAACTACACCGATGGCATCGTCGTGTTGCACCGGGGGCGCATCGTCTATGAGCGCTACTCGGGCGTGCTGCGGCCGGATGGCCAGCACCTCGCGGCCTCGGTCACCAAGTCGCTCGTCGGGACCCTGGGGGCGATGCTCGTGGCCGAGGGTGTGCTCGACGAGAATGCCATGGCCGCCAAATACGTGCCGGAGTTCGCAGGCACGGCGTTTGGCGATGCGACCGTGCGCGAACTCCTCGACATGACCACCAGCCTGCGGTTCAGCGAGGACTACACCAACCCTGATGCAGATGTCTTCAACCATGTCCGCGCCGCCGGGTTCAAGCCGCGCCCTGCGGGCTACAGCGGGCCGGTGGGCGTGTACGCCTTCCTGCTTACGCTGAAGAAGGAGGGCAGGCATGGTGATGCCTTCACCTACCGGACGGTCAATACCGATGCCCTCGGATGGGTCATCGCGCGTGCGACCGGGAAGTCGGTCGGCGAGAACCTGCAGGAGCGCATCTGGGTGAAGCTGGGCGCAGAGCAGGATGCCGCCTTCACGGTCGATGATTTCGGCATCGAGTTTGCCGGTGGTGGCCTGAATACCGGGCTGCGTGACCTGGCGCGCTTCGGCGAGATGATGCGGCTGGGCGGGCGCTTCAATGGCCGGCAGATCGTGCCGCAGGCGGTGGTGGAGGACATCCGCCGCGGCGGGGATCAGGTCCGCTTTGCCAGTGCCGGTTACGCGCTCCTGCCGGGCTGGAGCTACCGCGACATGTGGTGGGTGACCCACAACGAGCACGGCGCCTACAGCGCCCGCGGTGTGCATGGGCAGGCCGTCTATATCGATCCCGCGGCCGGCATGGTGATTGCCCGGTACGCATCGCACCCGCTGGCAGCCAATGCCAACCTTGATCCGACCTCGCTGCCCGCCTATCACGCCCTGGCCCGGTACCTGCGCGCCCATCCGCGCTGATTCCGGTGACATCGGTGATGGGCCCTTCCCTCCCTGGGCCCTGAGGGACGCGAGCCTGACCGCAGGCTTGACACAGTACCTTGTGGCGCAGGAGCCGCTCCGTATAGTCTTGTGCGCATTGCGGTGGCAGCACCGCCCCGGGAGTTCCAGCCGCCAATGCAGAAGAGGCAAGCGGGCACCGCCGGATCGCCCGGGGACCGGCGCATCGGGCTGGTGCTGCCCGGCGGTGGTGCGCGGGCGGCCTACCAGGTCGGGGTCCTCAAGGCCGTTGCGGAAATCCTGCCGCGGCGCTCGGCCAATCCCTTCCATGTCATCAGCGGCACCTCGGCCGGCGCCATCAGCTCGGCCGTCATCGCCAGCCAGGCACGGGTGTTTCGCCACGCCGTGGCGGACCTCGAGCGGGTGTGGGGCCATTTCCGCTCATCCCACGTGTTCCGCTCCGACGCCTTGACCATGCTCAGGAGCAGTACGCACTGGGCCGCGGCACTGGTCTTCGGCGGGCTCGGCGTGGCCAATCCGCGGTCCCTGCTCGACAACGCGCCGCTGCGTGACCTGCTCTCGCGGGCCATCAACTTCAACGCCATCCAGGAATCCATCGACCGGGGCTATCTCGGCGCCGTGGCCATCACGGCGGCCGGCTATGGTTCGGCGCGCTCGGTGTCGTTCTACCAGGGTGGGGCGGGCCATGAGCCATGGGACCGGGTGCGGCGCATCGGCCGGCAGGAGGCCATCACGCTCGACCACCTCATGGCGAGCATCGCCGTGCCGATGATGTTCCCGCCGGTGCTGCTCAACAACGAGTACTTCGGTGATGGCGCCATGCGCCAGGCCACGCCGCTCTCACCCGCGGTGCACCTGGGTGCGGACCGCCTGCTCGTCATCGGCGTGCGTGACGAGGAGCAGGACCCCGCGCCAGGGCCCGGCGAGGCCATTCCCTATCCCAGCCTGGGCCGCATCGCCGGCTACGTGCTCGATGCGCTGTTCATGGACGGGCTGTCGCAGGACCTGGAGCGGCTCACGCGGATCAACCAGATCCTCGAGTGCCAGCCGAGGAATACCATCGATACCGACTCCGCCCGGCTGCGTTTCATCGATGCCATGATCATGCTGCCGAGCCGTGACATCCGCGAGATCGCCATGCGGTACGTACACGAGATGCCGCGGCCCGTGCGCCTGCTGATGAGGGGGCTCGGTGCGCTGAATTACGGCGGGCGCCAGCTGGTGAGCTACCTGCTGTTCGAGCAGGGTTACACCCGTGAACTCATCCGGCTCGGCTACGGCGACACGATGGCGCGGCGCGAGGAGGTCCGCGCCTTCATGGAGGGCGCGCCGGTCGATTCGCCCTGCGGCATCATCGGCTGGCGCGACCTCTCGGAGCAGTACTCGCAGCGGGTGCGGGCGCTGCAGATCCCCGGCCTCAGCTGACGGGCGATCCGCCCGCCGGGGCCGGCCCGCCGGCACCCTCCGGCGGGCGGCTCATGCCGCGCAGTTCGTTGTGCCTGATGAGCACCTGGCGGTGCTGGCGCGAGAGCTCGGTGGCGAGCCTGTCGGCCATGTACACCGAGCGGTGCTGGCCGCCCGTACAGCCG
This sequence comes from Gammaproteobacteria bacterium, assembly GCA_020853135.1. Taxonomy (GTDB): domain Bacteria; phylum Pseudomonadota; class Gammaproteobacteria; order Steroidobacterales; genus QUBU01. The sequence continues at coordinate 14,756 of JADYZO010000045.1, read as the reverse complement.
AGCGCCACGGTCAGGTAGTTGCGGTTGAAATCCGCGTAGCGCGGAATCCAGTGTTGCAGGAAGCCGAGGATGTCGCGGTACATCTCCTGCACCGGCGTCTGGGCTTCGAGGTAGGCAATCACCTGCGGGTCACGGCCGGTGAGGGCGCGCAGTCCCAGCTCCCAGTACGGGTTCGGCAGGCAGCGCAGGTCGAAGACGAAGTCGGCATCGAGCGGGATGCCGTGCTTGTAGCCGAAGGACTGGATGAGGATCGACAGGGCCGGCCCGGTCCGCAGGCCCACGCGGCCGCGCACCGCGTCGCGCAGCTGGTAGATGCTGGTCTGGCTCGTGTCGATGATGAGTTCGGCTGCCGCCATGACGGGGCCGAGCAGCTCGCGTTCCCGGGCAATGGCCTCCCGCAGGCTCATGCCCTGCGCGGACAGGGGGTGCGGCCGCCGGCTCTCGGCGTAGCGCTTGAGCAGGCTGTCCTCGTCCGCGTGCAGGAAGACGACTTCGCAGCGGATGCCGAGGCCGCGCAGGCGGCGGACCAGTTCCGGCAACGACTGCAGGTCGTCCGCCCGGCTGCGCACGTCGACGCCCACGGCCAGGTTCTCGTAGAAGGGATCACCGGTGGCGGCAATCTGCGAGATCACCGAGTCGAGGAGTGCGGCCGGCAGGTTGTCGATGCAGTAGAAGCCGACGTCCTCCAGCAGGTGGAGGGCGACGCTCTTGCCGGAACCGGACAGGCCGCTGACGATGACCAGGCGCATGTACGTGTACCCCTTCAGCGCGCCGGGCGGCGCCGGCGCTCGCTGGATGGCGCGATCTTCAGGCCCTCTCGGTACTTGGCCACCGTCCGTCGCGCGACGTTGATGCCGTCGGCCTGCAGCAACTCGGCGATCCGGCTGTCGCTCAGCGGGCTCCCCGGGTCCTCCTGGCCGATGAGCTTGCGGATCCTCGCGCGGATCGCCGTCGAGGACTGCTCCGTGCCGTCCCCGGCGGTGAGCTGGCTGGAGAAGAAGTAGCGCAGCTCGAACACGCCGCGCGGCGTGTGCATGTATTTCCCGGAGGTGACGCGCGAGATGGTCGACTCGTGCATTTCCACCGCCTCGGCCACATCCCTGAGGATCATGGGCTTCATGCGCTCCTCGCCATGGTCGAGGACGTCGGCCTGGCGCTCGACGATGCACCTGGCGACCTTGAGCAGGGTGTCGTTGCGGATCTCCAGGCTGCGCACCAGCCAGCGCGCCTCCTGCAGCTGGGTGCGCAGCACCGGGTGCTCGGCGTTCCCGCGCAGCATCTGCGCGTAGGCCTGGTTGACCCGCAGCCGCGGCGCCAGCGAGTGGTTGACCTCGACCACCCACCGGCCATCGTGCCTGCGCACGAAGACATCCGGCACCACGTACTCGGGTCGGGCTGCCGTGATGCCGGCGCCAGGGCGGGGGTTGCAGGCCCGCACCAGGGCCAGGGCTGCCCCGAGGTCCGCGTCCGAGGCGCCGAGCTTGCGGCGCAGCGCGGTGAGCTGCTGCTCGGCGAGGAGGTCGAGGTGCGAGCTGGCGATGGCCAGTGCCAGCCCGAGGGCGGGGGTGTCCGGGGCGAGCTGCTGCAGCTGCAGGAGGAGGCACTCGCGCAGGTCGCGGGCGGCCACGCCTGGCGGGTCCAGCGCCTGGACCCTGGCCAGCGTGGCTTCCACCTCGGCCAGCGTGAAGCCCGCGTCCGTGGGCAGCATGGCCAGGATGCCCTGTGCCGACTCGGTCAGGTAGCCGTCCTCATTGACATAGTCGATGATGGCCTCGCCGGCAAGCGTTTCACGTGGGCTGAAATGCTCCATGCCCAGCTGCCAGAGCAGGTGCTCGCGCAGGGACTGCCCGGATTCGTCGGCCAGTTCGCCCTGCCGCTCGTCGTCGGACCAGGGATCCCCGCGGCCGGGCGCGGAGACCTCGCTCCACAGCGCGGAGTCGACCGGTTCGTCGGGGAGGACGCCGCTCTCGTCGGGGTCGTAGTCGAAGTCGGCGGCTTCCGCGGCCGGACCGGCGGCACGGTCGCCCTCGAAGGCGGCGAAGTCCGCCGGCTCCTCCGCGGGGCCGGCCACTTCCGCTTCGGGTTCGGGCGCTTCCTCGAGTTCCAGCATGACGTTGCTGTCCAGCATCTGCTGGAGCTGGGCGTTGAGCTCCAGGATGGGCAGTTGCAGCAGGCGGATCGCCTGCTGCAACTGGGGCGTCATGGTCAGCTGCTGACCAACACGCAGCTGCAACGAGGGTTTCAGCATATGTCCGCGGTGCGCACCGGTTACCGTGCCGATGCCGCCGGGACCCGTTTCCCCGCGGCACGGCGCTTCCGCTCACCAGCTTATAGTCTAAAGCCGTCCCCGAGGTAAACCTCGCGGACCTGCGGGTCGGCGAGGATCCTGTCCGGGGTGCCCTGGGCGATCATCGCCCCGTCGTTGAGGATATAGGCACGGCCGCAGATGCCCAGGGTTTCGCGCACATTATGGTCAGTGATCAGCACCCCGATCTCGCGCGAGGCGAGATGGCGGATGATGCGCTGGATGTCGAGGATGGAGATGGGATCGACGCCGGCGAAGGGTTCATCCAGCAGCACGAAGCGGGGTTCGGCCGCCAGGGCGCGCGCGATTTCCACGCGACGGCGCTCGCCACCCGACAGGCTCATGCCGGTGCTGCTGCGCACGTGGCTGATGTGCAGTTCGTCGAGCAATTCCTCGAGCCGGGCCTCCCGCTCGTTGCGGTCGAGCCCCGCGCGCAACTCGAGTATGGCCATGATGTTGTCCTCGACGGACAGCTTGCGGAATACCGAGGCCTCCTGCGGCAGGTAGCCAAGGCCCAACCGCGCACGCCGGTGCATCGGCAGGCGGGTCAGGTCCTCCCCGTCCAGGGTGATGCTGCCGGCGTCGCAGGGGATCAGGCCGACGATCATGTAGAAGGCGGTGGTCTTGCCGGCGCCATTGGGGCCGAGCAGGCCCACGACCTCGCCGCTGTTGATCTCCAGCGAGATCTGCCGCACCACCTGCCGCGCCTTGAAGCGCTTGCTCAGGTCCCTGGCAAGCAGCGTGCTCACGGTGCCCTGCCGCCCGTGGCGTTCCGCTGCGGCGGGTTGATCTTCATGCGCACCCGGCCGCTGCCGCCGGCTTCGGCAACGACGTGCTGGCGCCCGAGGTCGTAGCTGATGCGCTCGCCGGCGATCTCGTTGGCGCCGTCGCTGACCCAGGCATTGGTGAGCAGGCGGATCGTGCCGCCGGCGACGTCGTAGTCCATGGTGCCCGCGCGGCCCTCCGTGCGCTGGCCGCCCGGACGCTCCTGCTCGAAGCGTGCCGGGGCACCGTGGACCAGCGCCGCTTGCAGCTGGTGGCCGAGGAAGCTGAGTTCGGCATCAGCGCACCAGATGCTGGTGCCCTGGTTGACGATTTTCACGTTGCCCCGGAATACCCAGCGGCTGTTCTCGAAGTCCAGGCGCATCGTCTCGGCGGCGTCGGCCTCGACGCTGAGCGTGCCCTGGGTGATGTGCAGGCCCTGGAAGAGCAGGCGGTTGCTGCCCCGGTCGAATTCCGACGACCGCGCATCGAGCTCGATCGGCAGGTTGCGCTGGCTGGTGAAGTCCGGCAGCGGGGTCTGGGCGTGGGCCTGCCCGGCCCAGCGTGGCCCGCTGGCCAGCACCATGGTTGCGGCCAGCAGGGCCATCGGCAGCAGGCCGTGGTCAGCGCGCATAGTGGCCCGATACGTCGGCGAGCAGCTGCAGGCGGTCCTCGCGCAACAAGGCCCGCAGTCCCACGGCATGCACCGTGCTTCCGGCATACTCGATCACGACCTTCCTGTCGGTGGACGCAACGTCCGTGCCTGGATCGAACTCCAGGTAGTCGGTGCGGATGATGGCGGCAGGACCGCGGGCCTCGCGTGTGGCGGCCACGACGTTCCCGGAGAGCGCGATCATCTTACCATCGTCGATGACGCGTCCCCTGCTGGCGGTCAGGCGCCAGGGGATCTCGTGGGCCGGATCGTAGTCCACGGTGACGTCTGCGAGGTTGACGTTGCCATCATCGGGCTGTTGCGTGACCTCGTGCGCGGACAGGCGGTAGAGCACATGGCCGTCATCGCCGGTGCCGGTGAGCCTGGCGTCGGTGAGGTAGTAGCCGATGCCGGGGGCGGCAGCGGACACGGCCGGTGTCTCGTCGCTGTCGAGCTGGTGCAGCAGCAGGCTGCTTCCCGCGGCCATCGCCAGGAGGCTGAGCACGGCCAGCGCCCGGCGCAGGTTCATGCGGGGCCGGCAGCGCGCGCGGCGCGGGCCGCCAGCAGCAGGTCGCAGACCTCGCGCACCGCCCCGGCACCGCCCGGCAGGGTGGTGTGCCAGCACGCCGCGGTGGACACCGATGGATGGCAGTCCGCCACCGCGATGGGCAGCGCCACCTGCTGCATGACCGGGAGGTCGGGTTCATCGTCACCCATGCAGGCGGCTGCACTGGCGGCGATGCCGGTGGCGGCCAGCAGCTCGGCCAGGGCTGCGGCCTTGTCTCCCCGGCCCAGCATGGCGTGACGGATGCCGAGGTCGGCCATGCGCCCGGCTGCCGCGCCGGACCGGCGGCCGGAGATCACCGCGACGATGATGCCGGATGCCATCAGGCGCCTGATGCCGTAGCCGTCGCGGACGTGGAAGCTCTTGAACTCGCGGCCCTCCGCGTCATAGTGCAGGCGCCCGTCGGTCATGACCCCGTCCACGTCGAGCACCAGCAGGCGGATGCCGGCGGCGCGCTGCATGAAGGCGGCATCGGGCAGCGTCATGGGTCACATCACGCCGGCACGGAACAGGTTGTGCACGTTGAGGGCGCCCACCACCACGTTGCCTTCATCGACGACCAGCAGCGCGGTGATCTTGAACTGCTCCATCAGGTGCACCGCCTCGGCGGCCAGCGCCCCGGGGGCGATGGTCTTGCAGCCCGTCGTCATCACCGAGCGCATCGGCGTGCGGTGGATGTCGACTGCACGATCCACCGCCCGGCGCAGGTCGCCATCGGTGAACACGCCCAGCAGCCGGCCGGTGCCGTCCACCACGGCGGTCATGCCGAGGCTCTTGCGGGTCATCTCCAGCAGGCCCTCGGCGAGCGGCGCATCGGGCCCGATGCGCGGGACGTCGGCCCCGGTGTGCATCACCTCGGCGACCCGCAGGAGCAGCCGCCGGCCCAGCATGCCCCCGGGATGCGAGAGCGCGAAGTCCTCCCGCGTGAAACCGCGGGTCTGGAGGAGCGCCACGGCGAGGGCATCCCCCATGGCCAGGGCGGCGGTGGTGCTGGCGGTGGGGGCGAGGTTCAGCGGGCAGGCCTCCTCGGCGACCCCGACGTCGAGAACCACGGTGGCGGCCTCGCCCAGCGTGGAGCGGGGGTTGCCGGTCATGGTGATCAGCGGCACGCCCAGGCGCTTGAGCAGCGGCAGGATGGTGATGACCTCGCTGGTCTCCCCCGAGTTGGAGATGGCCACCACGAGATCCGCCTTGGTGATCATGCCGAGGTCGCCGTGGCTGGCTTCGCCGGGATGGACGAAGAAGGCGGGGGTCCCGGTGCTGGCCAGCGTGGCGGCCACCTTGCCGCCGATGTGCCCGGACTTGCCCATGCCGGTGACCACCACACGGCCCTTGCAGGCAAGCACCAGTTCGCTGGCCCGCACGAAGGACTGGTCGATCCGCCCGGCGAGGCCGGCGACCGCCCGGGCTTCGATCTCCAGCACCCGGCGGGCCAGGTCGCGGACATCCACGGCGGGTCGGTGCTGGCTCATGCGGCGCTCGGCCTCGGATCAGGAGTCCGGCCATTGTACGGGAACGCCTTCGCGGCGCGCAGGCACCGGCCCGGGCGTACGGCGGCGGGCGGCCCTGCAGCCCTTATAATGCGGCCCTGTTCCAGCCACGGTGCGGCCCGGCCGATGAACCCCAAGGAAATCCAGGCCCTCATCGAGGCGCAACTCCCCGGCTCCACGGCCACCGTGCAGAGCGCGGACCACGTCCACTACGAGGCGCTGATCGTCTGCCCGGCGTTTGCCGGCAAGCGGCGCCTGCAGCGCCACCAGATGGTGTATGCGGCCCTCGGGGCGCGCATGGGCGGGGATATCCACGCGCTGTCGATCAGGGCGCTGACCCCGGAAGAGCAGTCCGGCGCGGCCGGCTGAGCAGGGCGGGCACCGCAATGGACAAGCTGGCGATCACGGGCGGGCGGCGCCTGGAAGGCGAGGTGCGCATCTCCGGCGCCAAGAACGCGGCGCTGCCGATCCTCGCCGCCGCGCTCCTCACCGACGAGCAGGTCACCATCGGCAACATCCCGCACCTGCGCGACATCACCACCACCATCGAATTGCTCGGCCGCATGGGGGTCGGCGTGACGCTGCACGAGGGGCAGCGCGTGGAAGTGGACCCGGCCAGCATCCATGAATACCACGCCTCCTACGACCTGGTGAAGACCATGCGGGCCTCCATCCTGGTGCTCGGGCCGCTGGTGGGCCGCTTCGGCTCGGCCGACGTGTCGCTGCCGGGGGGCTGCGCGATCGGGGCGCGGCCGGTCGACATCCACGTCGCCGGGTTGCGGGCCCTCGGCGCGCGGGTGGACATCGAGGACGGCTACATCCGCGCCCGCGCCGGACGGCTGAAGGGCGCCCACCTGCTGCTCGACAAGGTCACGGTCACCGGCACCGAGAACCTCATGATGGCGGCGGTCCTCGCCGAGGGCGAGACCGTGCTGGAAAACGCCGCCCGCGAGCCCGAGATCGAGGACCTCGCCAATTTCCTCAACTGCATGGGCGCGAAGGTCAGCGGCGCGGGCAGCAACCGCATCGTCATCGAGGGCGTGCGCCACCTGCGCGGCGCCGAGTACGAGGTGCTCCCCGACCGCATCGAGACCGGCACCTTCCTCGTCGCCGGGGCCATCACCGGCGGCCACGTGCGCCTGCGCAACACCTGCCCTGCGCATGTCGAGGCCGTGCTGGCCAAACTGCGCGATGCCGGCGCGAGGATCGGCACCGGGGCCGACTGGGTCGAGCTGGAGATGCCCCGGCGGGCGGCCGCCGTGGACATCAGCACCGCCCCGTACCCGGGCTTCCCGACCGACATGCAGGCGCAGTTCGCCGCGCTGAACTGCGTCGCCGACGGGGTGGCCACCATCAGCGAGAACGTCTTCGAGAACCGTTTCATGCACATGCCCGAACTCCAGCGCATGGGGGCCAACATCCGCATGCAGGGGCACACGGCGGTGATCCAGGGGGTCGGGCGGCTGCGGGCCGCCCCGGTCATGGCCACCGACCTGCGTGCCTCGGCCGGCCTGGTCCTGGCCGGCCTGGTGGCCGAGGGCGAGACCGTGGTGGATCGCATCTACCATATCGACCGCGGCTACGAGTGCATCGAAGAGAAGCTCAACCAGCTCGGGGCCCGCATCCGCCGGCGGGGCTGAGCACGACAGTCGCGAGCCATAGGCAACACGTTTTTCGCATGTGTATAATTCACCGGTTTGCGTGCACCCGCCGCCAAGCCGCCGTGATCGAAACCGCCCCCGGGACCGGACCACGGCAGCCGACAACCACCAGAGCCCGGGAGGACTAGCCCGATGAGCGATGAGGCCGACCTCAGCCGACGCCACTTCCTGACCATCGCCACCAGCGTCGTCGGCGGCGTCGGCGTGGTGCTTACCGCGGTTCCCTTCGTGCAGTCGTTCCGGCCCAGCGCCCGCGCGCAGGCCATGGGCGGCCCGGTGGAAGTCGACATCAGCAAGCTCGAGGACGGCGCCATGGTGCGCGTCGTGTGGCGCGGCCGGCCGGTGTGGATCCTGCGACGGACGAAGGACATGATCGGCCGCATCGAAGGTGAGCCGGCGGCATTGCTGAAGGACCCCGGTTCCGCGGAGTCCGAGCAGCCGGACTACGCGCGCAACCCCCTGCGTGCCATCAAGCCCGACATCCTGGTCGTGGTGGGCGTCTGCACCCACCTGGGCTGCGCCCCCATCGAGCGCTTCGACGTGGCGCCCCCGGACCTCGGGCCGGACTGGCCCGGTGGCTTCTTCTGTCCCTGCCACGGTTCGCGATTCGACATGGCCGGGCGGGTCATGGTGGGCTCGCCGGCACCGACCAACCTGCCGATCCCGCCGTACCGCTTCATCGGCGACCACATGGTCATGATCGGCGATGACACTGGAGTGAAGGCATGAGCGCCGCAAGGTCCCGGGCAGCGGTTGGGCAGGGGCGCTTCGCCCGCTTCATCGACTGGGTGGATGAGCGCTTCCCGCTCACCGCCATGATCAAGGAGCACGCCACCGAGTACTACGCCGCGAAGAACTTCAACGCCTGGTACGTCTTCGGCGTCCTCGCCATGGTGGTGCTGGTCATCCAGCTGGTCACCGGCATCTTCCTCACGATGAACTACAAGCCTTCGGCCACCGAGGCCTTTGCCTCGGTGGAGTACATCATGCGCGATGTGCAGTGGGGCTGGCTGATCCGCTACATGCATTCCACGGGCGCATCGGCCTTCTTCATCGTCGTCTACCTGCACATGTTCCGTGCGCTGCTCTACGGGTCCTACAAGAACCCGCGCGAGCTGCTGTGGATCATCGGCATGGTGATCTACCTGGCGCTGATGGCCGAGGCGTTCATGGGCTACCTGCTGCCCTGGGGCCAGATGTCCTACTGGGGTGCGCAGGTGATCGTCTCGCTGTTCGGTGCCGTGCCCGGATTCGGCGCCGAGCTGGTGGAATGGATCCGCGGCGACTACTTCATCTCCGATATCACGCTGAACCGCTTCTTCGCGCTGCACGTGGCGGCCGTGCCGCTGGCCCTCATCCTGCTGGTGGTGATGCACATCCTCGCCCTGCACGAGACGGGTTCGCTGAACCCCGACGGCATCGAGATCAAGGAGCGCAAGGACGCCCGCGGCATCCCGCTCGACGGCGTGGCCTTCCATCCCTACTACACGGCCAAGGACCTCGTCGCCATCGTGATCTTCCTTGCGCTGTTTGCGGCGGTGATTTTCTTCGCTCCGGAGATGGGCGGGTATTTCCTCGAGCACGCCAACTTCGAGCCGGCCAACATGCTGAAGACCCCGGAGCATATCGCGCCGGTGTGGTACTTCACGCCCTTCTACGCGATCCTGCGCTCGGTGCCGAGCAAGGGCTGGGGCGCGTTCCTCATGCTGATGGCCATCGTGCTGCTGTTCTTCCTGCCGTGGCTGGACAGGTGTCGGGTGAAGTCCATCCGCTACCGCGGCACGACCTACAAGCTGGCGCTGGGGATGTTCGTCATCAGTTTCGTGGCGCTGGGATACCTGGGACTGCAGCCGGCCACCGAGAAGGTGTACGTTTATGCCGCGCGGATGTTCGCCAGCCTGTACTTCCTGTTCTTCCTGCTGATGCCCTTCTACACGCGCGCCGAGAAGACCCGGGCGGTGCCGGAGCGCGTCGTCTACACGGCAAGCCACTAGGATCGGCCCCATGGTGAAGAGCAAGGTCATGACGACGTCGATTCCCCCGTGCCAGCGCCTGCTGCAGGTGGCCATGCTCGCGGTGCTGGCGCTCGCCAGCGGGCTGGCGGCCGCATCCGGGGGCGCCCGCGGGGAACATGCCGGCGCTGACATCAGGGACGTGGCGTCGCTGCAGCGCGGAGCCCGCAACTTCGTCAGCTACTGCATGGGCTGCCACTCGGCCCAGTACGTGCGCTACAACCGCCTGGGCCAGGACCTGCAGATCCCGGAAGACCAGCTGGTGCGCGACCTGATGTTCGCCGCGCAGAAGCCGCAGGAGACGATGACGATCGCGATGCGCCCCGACGACGCACAGCGCTGGTTCGGCGTGGCGCCGCCGGACCTCTCGCTGATCGCGCGCAACAGGGGTGCGGACTACCTCTACAGTTTCCTGCGCGGCTTCTATCTCGATCCTGCGCGGCCCACCGGCGTCAACAACCTGATGCTGGCCAACGCCGCCATGCCGCACGTGCTCTGGGAGCTGCAGGGCACGCAGGAAGCGGTGTTCGAGGAGAAGGGCACGGGTGAGGCGGTCCAGAAGGTCTTCAAGGAGTTCCGCCAGGTGACGCCGGGCAAGCTCTCGCCCGGGGAGTTCGACGGCTTCGTGCGCGACACCGTCAACTTCCTCGTCTATGTCAGCGAGCCCATGCAGCTCGAGCGCCAGCGCCTCGGCGTGTGGGTGCTCGCCTTCCTGTTCGTCTTCGGGATCCTGGCGTACCTGCTGAAGCGCGAGATCTGGAAAGACGTGAAGTAGACTGAATGCCCGAACCGGTTGCATGGATACTGCCACCGCACTACGCCGGGGTGACAGCGCCACGGTCGGGGGGGACCAGCCCGGACTCATGACGCTCTACTCCAGCCCCAGCTGCTTCCACAGCCACCGCACCCGCCTGGTGCTGGCCGAGAAGAACATCGCGATCGACGTGGTCGACGTGGAGGGCGGCAACCTGCCCGAGGACCTGCTCGACCTCAACCCGTACCACAGCCTGCCGACGCTGGTGGACCGGGACCTGGTGCTGTACGACTCGAGGATCATCATCGAGTACCTCGATGAGCGCTTCCCGCACCCGCCGCTCATGCCCGTGGACCCGGTGACCCGCGCCCAGTTCCGCCTGGCCCTGTACCGCATCGAGCGCGACTGGTACACGCTTGCCGACGAGCTGCAGCAGCAGGCGACCGACCGCAAGCAGGCGACCCGCGTCCGCAAGCAGCTCGAAGAGAGCATCGTCAGCAGCTCCGAGGTCTTCGCCGCGAAGCGCTTCTTCCTGAGCGACGAGTTCTCGCTGGTCGACTGCAGCATCGCGCCGATCCTCTGGCGCCTGCCTGCCTTCGGCATCGAGCTCAAGGGCAGCGTGCAGCCCATCCGTCGCTACATGGACCGCGTGTTCGCGCGCCGGTCGTTCCAGAACAGCCTCTCCGAGGCCGAGCGCGAGATGCGCCAGTAGGCGGCCCCTGATGCCGCCGCCCGGCCCGATTCCCCAGCGCCCCTACCTGCTCCGGGCCATGCACGCCTGGATCAGTGACAACGGCCAGACCCCCCACGTGGTGGTGGATGCCGCGGTGGAAGGCGTGGAGGTGCCTGGGCAGTACGTGAACGACGGCAGGATCGTGCTCAACATCAGCCATGACGCCGTGGCCAACCTCGACATCGGCAACGACTTCCTGCGCTTCCAGGCGCGCTTCTCCGGCACGCCATACCGCATCAGCGTCCCGCTGCGGGCGGTGCTGGGCATCTATGCCCAGGAGAGCGGGCGCGGCATGATCTTCACGGAGGAAGAAGCCGCCGTGGCGCCGGAGGAGCCGGCGCCGGAGCCCGGCGGCGGGGCCGTACCGGGCGGGCGCAAGCCACGCCTCAAGGTCGTCAAGTAGCCGGGGATACTCAGGGGAAGAGGGCGCTGTCGATGCCGTCGCAGAGGCAGTGGATCGCCAGCAGGTGCACTGCCTGGATGCGCGCGGTGCGCTCGGCGGGCACCCGTACCTCGATGCCCTGGGCGCCGAGCAGCGCGGCCATGCGTCCGCCATCGCGGCCGGTCAGTGCCACGACGCGCATCTTCCTGGCGTGGGCTGCCTCGATGGCCGCCACGACGTTGGGTGAGTTGCCCGAGGTCGAGATGGCGAGCAGGCAGTCGCCCGGCTGGCCGAGTGCCAGCACCTGCTTGGAGAAGACCTGCTCCCAGGCGTAGTCGTTGGCGATCGAGGTCAGCGTGGAGGAGTCGGTGGTCAGGGCGACCGCCGGCAGGGCGGGGCGCTCGCGCTCGAAGCGGTTGATGAGCTCGGCGGAGAAGTGCTGGGCGTCGGCCGCCGAGCCGCCGTTGCCGCAGGCGAGGACTTTTCCGCCCCGGCGCAGGGTTTCCACCATCGCGGCCACGGCGCAGGCGAGCGGCTGCGCGAGCACGGCCAGCGCCGCCTGCTTGACCGCGATGCTCTCGGCAAACTGCCGCCGGATGGCGTCTTCGGTGTCCATGCCCGCCATGATACCGGCCCGCTGGCCGCCGCAGGCACGATTACCAGGCATCACTGGCGTCGAAGGCCCGGCGGATCCAGTCGCAGGCGGGCGCCGAGGGCTCGCCCGAGAGCGCCAGCACGTCGAACCGCAGGGCGTGGTCGGCGAAGGCCGGGCGGGCCTGGAGGAACCGGGCAGTCGCCTGCAGCAGGTGCCGGCGCTTGGCCGCCGTGATGGTGGCCGCAGGCTCGACCCACGCGGCTGTGCGCCGGTAGCGCACCTCGACCACGACCAGTTCGCGGCCTTCGAGCATGACCAGGTCGAGTTCGCCCGCCCGGCAGCGGAAATTGCGCGCCACGAGGTGCAGGCCGTGCGCCCGCAGGAAGCCGAGTGCCGCTTCTTCCGCCCGCGCACCCGTGGCGGCCGTACCGCCAGCCGGCCGCGTGCGGCCCCTCACTGCGGGTCGGCCGGGTCGCCGGAGGTGGTCGGCAGCGCATCACCGGGCGGCACGATTTGGCCGTCGCGGAACATGGCCCAGGCCATGTCGCGGTGGATGCGGTGGCTTTCATCGACGGTGAGGATGCCCGAGAGTCCCGCAAGGGGCGTCAGGCCGGGGCCATTGCCCGATACCAGCGCCTGCAGCAGCGCATAGGCGTCGTAACCCATGGCGTAGAGCCGCAACTGGCTGAGGGCTGGCGGCGGCCAGCGCGCCGCCAGCGAAGCGCGCAGGGCGCCGGCGCGTGGGTCGGTGCCGATCACTGCGGGTGCGTCGGTGAACATGATGCCCTCGATGTCGATGTCTCCCGCCGTGCCGGGCTGGTAGATGGCCGAGGTCGCGTAGGTAGGCAGGTCCCCGGCGTAGAGGAACCGCAGCTGCGGCCGGATCAGCCGGCCGGAGGCCGTGCTGGCGACCAGGAATATGCAGTCGACATCACCGCGCCGGCGAGGCTCGAATTCGAGCGGAACACCGAGATTGGCCACCAGCTGCCGCTGCCGTGCGCGGCTTTCGTCCAGCAACAGCAGGCGCTGGATCGGCGCGGTGTAGTCACGCGCCGCCGGATCATAGAGATACTGGGCCACCACCGTGCCGCCGCGTGCCTCGATGGCGGTGGTGAAGGCGCCGAGCAGGCGGCGACCCCACTCGGTGGCCGGTGCCAGCACCAGCGCGCGCAGCTGGCCCCGGGCGGCGGCGCGCCCGGCCACGGCCTGCGCTTCGTCTTCGGGTGCCAGCGCGAACTGGTAGAAGGCGCCGGGTGGGGCCGCGGCATCGAGGTAATTCAGGGTCAGCAGGGGCACGGACCCGGCCAGGCGTGCCACCTCGGCCACCGACTCCTTGAGCAGCGGCCCGATCACGGCCTGCGCACCGCCATCGAGCGCAGCCTGGTAGGCGGCCGCCGGTCCGGGGCGCTCTTCGTCGAGGATGGCCACGTCCGGGCGCGGGCCGCCTGCGTCGGCCAGGTAGGCGGCGATGAAGCCATCGCGGACGGCTTCCCCGGCGACCTGTTGCGCGCCGGAGAGCGGCAGCAGCAGGGCGATCTTGCGCGGCGGCGCGGCCGCTGGCGGCAGCAGCACGGGGGCGGCCACGGCCACCGGTGCCCGGCTGGCCTGCGGCGGACCGGCGGCCGGTGGTGGGGCTGATGCAGCCTGCTCGGGCAGTTGTAGCGGCCCGCAGGCCACGGCCACAATGGCTGCACCGCCGATCAGCAGCACGAGGCGCAACAGGGCTGCCGGCCAGGATGCCGCCTGCTGCCGGAAAAGCGGCAGCGACAGGGCAGCGGCTTCTTGCATCGATGAGGCCATCGCAACACCAGGATCAACAGCCGTGAATGCTCCCGGAGTCCTCTACGTCGTCGCGACCCCCATCGGGAATCTCGATGATATCAGCTCGCGTGCCGTGGCCATCCTCGGCCAGGTGGCGCTGGTGGCCGCCGAAGACACCCGCCACAGCGGCCAGCTCCTTGCCCGGCTGGGGCTGCAGGTGCCCTTGCTGGCGCTGCACGAACACAACGAGGCCGGGCGCGCGGAGGCGCTGCTCGCAAGGCTCGCCGCTGGTGAATCGGTGGCGCTGGTGAGCGATGCAGGCACGCCGCTCATCAGCGATCCCGGCTATCGGCTGGTGCTGGCCGCCCGCGAGCGGGGCTTTACGGTGACACCCGTTCCCGGTGCCTGTGCGGCCATCGCGGCCTTGTCGGTATCCGGGCTGCCGACTAACCGCTTCCGCTTCGAGGGCTTCCTGCCCGCACGCGCGGGCGCACGCCGCGCCCGGCTGGCCGAACTGCAGGCCTGTCCCGACACGCTGGTGTTCTACGAAGCGGTGCACCGGGTCGGGGGGATGCTCGCCGACCTCATCGAGGCCTTCGGCGGGGATCGCCGGGTCTGCGTGGCCCGTGAGCTGACCAAGCTGCACGAGAGCTTCTACTGGGGCAGGCTGGCCGATGTGCGTGCCGCACTGGCCGCGGATCCGGGCGGGGAGCGTGGCGAGTTCACCCTCGTGGTGGCCGGTGCACCCGGTGCTGTGGCGAGAACCCCGGCCGGGGCGGGGGACCTCGAACACGTGATGCAGGTGCTGCTGGGCGAACTGCCGGCACCCCAGGCTGCGCGTCTCGCGGCACGCCTCACCGGCGCCCCGCGGCGCGAGGCCTATGCGCTGGCGCTGCGCTTTGGGGCGCCGCCGGACTCCTGATTTGCCGACAAGACGGCGATGCTCTAAGGTGGCCCCTGGAGCCGGCCAGGCGATCGCTCGGGGGCAACCCCGGGAGGAAAGTCCGGGCTCCGGCGGGCAGGGTGCCAGGTAACGCCTGGGGGGCGCGAGCCCACGGAAAGTGCCACAGAAAATATACCGCCT